>JBGPDH010000051.1:0-16461 GCA_041482195.1 Verrucomicrobiia bacterium | reverse complement strand
GTCCAGGTCGCGAACACCGCCGGCGGCTTTGACCTGAACCCTGGGCGAACACGCCGCCCGCATCAGCTCCAAATCGTGCGCCGTCGCGCCCCGGTAATTGAAATGACCATCCGGTTTTTTGACAAAACCAAAACCAGTGGACGTTTTCACCCAATCAGCCCCCGCGCGCTCGCAAATCTGACAGAGCTTGCGCTTGAATTCGTCACCGTCCAGGCCGGCGCCGCCTTTGTCGAGGTAATCGTTCTCGAGGATAACTTTTACCTTTGCCTCACGCTGGTGCGCCTCGTCGCACACAACTTTCACGTCATTCTCGACGTAATTCCAATCTCCGCCCAGGGCCTTGCCGAGGTTGATGACCATGTCAATCTCCACCGCGCCGTCCCGGCAGGCCAGCTCGGTTTCGTAACGCTTGGATTCCGTGCTGGAATTACCGTGGGGAAATCCGATGACACAACCGACCCGCACACCGCTGCCGGCCAGCAACCCGGCAGCGCGTTGGACGGCGTACGGCTTGATGCAAACGGACGCCACGCCGTATTTCACGGCGAGTTTGCAGCCATCCTCGAGTTCCTGATCCGTCAGGGTCGGATGCAGCAACGAATGATCAATCATCCCCGCCAGTTGTTCGTAGGTGTATTTCACAATACACCAACCTTATTCCAGGGAACCGGAAACGTAAATCGCCGACATCAACTCTGGAGGGAAGCGCTTTGTCACTTCCCCAATCTTGGGCATTGCGAAGCAATGCCCTTCTACGTTTGCCCCGCACTTCTCGCTTCTCACCTCCGATTTCCGGGCTTAACTTGCCGTTGCCATTATGCCCATCACCTACCGCCAGTGGGGCACCGATTTGGACGCCAATGCGCGCCAGCAGATGGAAAACGCCTGCCAGTTGCCCGTCTCCGTCGCCGCGGCGCTCATGCCCGATGCCCACGTCGGCTACGGGCTGCCCATCGGCGGTGTGCTCGCCACGGATAATGCCGTCATTCCTTACGCCGTAGGCGTGGACATCGCCTGCCGCGTCAAACTGACGGTGCTCGATCTGCCCACCGAGTGGCTCCGCCGCCGCGAGACGGATCTCATTCGCGCGATCGAAGCCGAGACACGTTTTGGCATCGGCGCGGAATTCAAACATCATCGCACCCACCCGGTAATGGATGAAGACTGGTCGGTCAGTCCCGTCACGCAACGTTTCCGCACCAAGGCGGCGGCGCAACTCGGCACCAGTGGCAGCGGCAATCATTTTGTCGAGTTTGGCGAATTCACCGCGGCAGATAAACAACTTGGTTTGGAACCGGGAACGTATCTCGCTTTGCTCAGCCATAGCGGCAGCCGCGGTACGGGCGCGCAGGTATGCGACCATTACAGCCGCATTGCGCGCGCAAAACATAAGGACTTGCCGAAGGAATTGAGTTACCTCGCGTGGCTCGATCTCGATTCCGACGAGGGCCGGGAATACTGGGCGGCCATGGAATTGATGGGCCGCTATGCCTCGGCGAATCATCACCTGATCCACAAACACATCGCCCGGCACCTTGGGGCAGCCGTATTACTCGACATCGAGAACCATCATAACTTCGCCTGGAAGGAGCGCCACTCCGGGCGCGACCTCATCGTTCACCGCAAAGGCGCGACGCCGGCGGGTGTGGGCGTGCTGGGAGTGATCCCGGGTTCGATGGCCAGCCCGACTTTTGTCGCACGCGGCAAGGGCCAGCCGGAATCGCTCAACTCCGCCTCGCACGGCGCGGGTCGTGTGATGAGCCGCACCAAGGCCCGGGAAAGTTTCAACTGGAAGATGGTAAAACCTTACCTGGAAGAACGCGGCGTAAAACTGATTTCCGCCGGGCTGGACGAAGTGCCGATGGTTTATAAGAACATCGAGGCGGTCATGGCCGCGCAAACCGACCTCGTCGAACCGCTGGCGAAATTCTTCCCGCGCCTTGTCAAAATGGCCCCGGCCGGCGAACGGGCGGAGGATTGAGAGAAGGCGGGAGAACAGCGCGTTGAACCCGGCGTAATCCAAACGCTTCGCAAACTTCGACGATGCCCGACAATCGCGCCAGCGTCTGGACTGCGGTAGCTTTAGCACCGCTCTTGTTCAGGACAATGGCGATGTTTTCGTCTTTTCGCCGCGAGCCATTTCCGGCAGTTTCAAATCATGACCCCGGCTTCGTCTTCCCCGCCCGATCCAGAGCCACTTGCACCGAGGGCATTCACGCTGCCAACCGTACGCCTTGTAGATTTGAAATCCCAGTTGCCACCAAGGGACTGGCCGCACGCACCAGTGCATCGCCTGGCGGACAACGCCGTCTATTTCGTCACCGCCAGCACGCTACACAAACAGCATTTCTTTGACACGCCAGTGAAGCGCGATCTGCTCGAACGTCATCTGCTTGCCTTGGCCAAACAAGGCGGTTGGCAACTCGAAGCGTGGGCCGTGTTTGCCAATCATTACCACATCGTAGCGCGTGGCAAACCCGATTCGCGGAACCTCGGTGGATCCCTCCACGATCTGCACGGTGTTACTTCGCGCGAGTTGAATAAACTAGACGGTGTCCAAGGTCGGCAGGTGTGGTTCAACTTCCGCGACACCAAACTGACGCTTCAGTACAGCTATCTGGCGCGGCTGAATTACGTCCATAAAAACGCGGTGAAGCACAAACTCGTGATGGTGGCGAATCAATATCCGTGGTGTTCGGCGGCGTGGTTCGAGCGCATGGCATCACCGGCACAGGTGAAAACCATCTACGGTTTTAAAATTGACCGCGTGAAAGTGGAGGATGACTTTTGAAGTCCGTCGGGAAAGCGGCGGTGAACACGCCGCAGTCCAAACGCTTCGCGAAATTCGATGATGCCCGGCAATCGCGCTAGCGCCTGGAGTGCGATGACTTTAGCACCGCTTTTTCGGCGCGTCTGGCGCGCTGTCGCGCCTTGTCAAAATGGCCCCCGCCGGCGAACGGGCGGAGGATTAAACCGGCGCCAGTTAGAAGGAGCAGTAAGCGGACCTTTCATGGGTTCGCAACGGACGCGTTTGTAAGCACTGTCAAAGCACTGAAGTTTCCTAATCTAACAGCGGTCTGTGCTGGCGTCTCGCCACCTGGATGAGCGTTACGGTCAGCACCAGCCTTAATCAAGAATTGGGCAATTTCAGCATTTTCTGCAAAGTGAAGCGCGGTCATCCCCTCATTATTGGTTGCATTGATGTTTGCGCCCGCAGCTAAAAGGATTTTAACTATCTCCAGTTCACCCAAACTTGCAGCGTTAATCAATGGAGTATATCCGTAATGATCAGAATCCTTTCGATTAGGGTCTGCGCCTGACTCGATAAGGGCCTTCAAAATCTTCGCTTGCTGCTCAGCGGTCTCGTCATTCCCCCTACTCCCGATAACCCATTCCAAGGGGGCTTTGCCCGAGTAATCCGGTTGATTAGGATTCGCTCCGTTCTTCAGCAGAAATTCAACAGTCTCCAATTGACCATTCAGCACAGCAATGTCCAACAAAGGCGCATCACGTTTTCCTCCATACCGGTAAGACAGAATCGGAGTATTCACGTTGCTTCCCAAACGGAGGTATTGCGCGATGGCATTTGTGTCGCCGTTTTCCACGGCGTGGAATATTGGTGGCCTTCTATCTCTGTGAACAACCACAAACAGAACTACGGCTGCCACAAACAGGCAACCCAGTGTTAGAAACATTCGAAGCAAAATTCTCACAGTGACCTAGCAGCCGTAATTTTTGTCCGGCTGGCTTCCATCGTGGCCACCATCAAACTCCCGTTGTCATTTTCTGACAAGGCCAATCGCAAAACCTGTGTATCAACCTTGGGGTGGCTGATTTATTTGCCCTGATTAAAGGCGGCAACGACTTCATGAATCGCGCGGGTATGGTCCGGCGTGCTGCCGCAACAGGAGCCGATGATGTTGGCGCCGGCCGCCAGCACACCCGGCACACCGCTCGCCATGTCGGCGGCTGATTGTTTGTAAACGGCCTTTCCCTTTTCCAGCACCGGCAGACCGGCATTGGGCTGTACCATGACCGGCAACCGGCAGTGTTCCCGATAGATGGCCGCAACTTTTGCCGCGCCCGGCATGTCCATGCCGGTACCGCAATTCAACGCCACAACGTTTGCGCCCCGTTCCTCGATAAACTCCGCGGCCTGGTCAGGCTTTACACCCATCATGGTCACGTAAAACGATTTGTCCTGCGATAAATCATAAGCCAGCGAAGCAATGATGCATGGCGCACCCGCGGCTTTGGCGGCGTCAATGGCCATGCCGATTTCCTCGAGCGACGTCTGGGTCTCGATGATAATCGCATCCGCGCCGGCTTCAACCTGCGCCCGGGCCTGTTCCTCATACGTCGCACGTGCCTCCTCCTGCGGCAGGTCGCCGTACGGCTCCAGGATGGCGCCGAGCGGACCGAGGTCACCGAGCACAAAGCCCTCGCGCTCACCAAACGCCTCGCGCGCGATGTGGACGCCCGCCTGATTGATGGCGTGCAGGTCGTCGGCGTGATTGTGTCGCTTGAGCATGATGCGACTGCCGCCAAATGTGTTGCTGATCAGGCAATCCGCGCCCGCCTCCACGTAACGCCGCTGGATGCCGAGCACGCGATCCGGATGGGAAAGATTCCAGTGTTCGCCACAGCCGCCTTGTTCGAGGCCCGCGAGCATGAGTTGCGTACCCATCGCGCCATCGCAGACGAGACGGCGTTCGCGCAGGGTTTCTTGCAATGTTTTTTTCATTTTGGCTTCGAGTTTATGGCCTGGCCGGTTCGATTTCGAGATAATCAATGCAGGCGCGTTCGCCACCGTCGGCAACAGTATCGAGTTTTATTTCATCTCCGGTGCGCAACGCCACGCCATGCACGGTGTGCCGCGTGGAGGTGTGGCCGTTCGGCAGCGACTTGACATTGCGCGACGGCAACATGTCGTCCGCGAGCCAGTAGTCCACCTTCTGTCCGGCCACCAGCAAGGTGAACTGCGACACGCCGTTGGTCTGGTCGTAATATTGGACGGCGAGATCGTGCCAGCCGGGTTTGCCGGTGTAATTAAAGCTGGCCGAACCATGATTGTCGGCATTGACCACCTGGATGGCCTTGCCAAGCGAGGCCGTCTCCCACGGTTTCACATCAAAGATGGCATACCCGTCCAGTTTCATGGACTCGGCTTCGATGCGGTTCGGGTCGTTGTCCACGCGCCTATATTTGTCCGGAACGCCGGACATTTTGAAAAACCACTGGCAAACAGCATCACGCCATTCCGTTGCGTGGCCAACCTGATATTCCAGAAGCGTCAGTGTTTGATAATACCGTTGTTCATCCACCTTGCCTTGGAGCGACTGCCATTGTTCGACGAATTCCCGCACCTGTTCCACACCGGCGTAATGCGTATCATAGACGTGTTGCACCACGGTTTTGCCGGAATGCAAAGTATAATTGTAAGGCACATGATGGAAAAACAGGAGCAGTTCGTCGGGGCAGGTTGTCAACGACTCGAACATATCAGAAACGGGCGGATGATATTGCGCGGTGTAACCGGTGCCGGTGGCTACGGTGCGGTCCATACCGATGCCGTTGGTATCCGCGCGAATCCACTGGCCCCAACCGTTGCGCTCGGCGGATTCGATACCGGGGCCGTAGTGAACTTCAATGATGTCCGTTAACCCGCCCACGCCCAATGGTCCGGTGTAATCCTCATAGGTGCGCCATGATTTCAACAGCATTTCGCTTATCGTTTTGACCACCTGCGGGTCGTGACCGAAGGTCAGTTTGGTCCATTCCCCGGCAATTTCCTGGCTGCTTAAATCCGGGTTCCACGCCAGGCGCCCGAAGCCGTAGAGATTCGCCATGGCCAGTGGATGGGCGAGCCAGTTGGTGTCGAGACCGACGTTGGCCACGCCGGCAAAACCGCCCAACGGATTCTGGAAAACCTTTCCGGCGGCCAGTGCCTTGACCGGCGTGTTCGGTCCCTTGGCATGCAGGTCAAAATCGAGTGTCTCCTTCCACATCGGCACTTCGAAACACAGATGCCGTTGCTGGCCGAGGTATTCCTGCGTGATTTGCACTTCAAGCGTCATCGCCGTCCTTTCCAGGCCGCCGAACAACGGCGAAGCCGGTTCGCGCACCTGGAAATCAATCGGGCCGTTTTTGATCTGCACGATGGCGTTGTCGGCAAATTGACCGTCGAGGCGGTGAAAGTTGTCGTAGGCGGCCCTGGCGCGGTCGAGCTTCAGATTGCGCCAGTCGGCATGATGGTTATAAACAAACCCGCGATAGAAAATGATGCCACCGTGCGCTTTGAGCGGGCGGGCGACGACGTTCGCCGCGTCGGCGTGCGTTCGGCCGTAAGCCGACGGGCCGAGTTCGCCTTCCGAATCCGCCTTCAGGATGAACCCGCCGAGATCAGGAATCGCGGCGTAAATTTCCTCCACCTTTTTGTTCCAGAAATCAATCACGCGCGGATCCAGCGGATCAAACGTATTCAGACCACCAAGGCTTTTCGGACTGCCAAAATTGATGCACACGAACAGTTTCACACCCCACGGACGGAACGCCGCCGCCACGCGGGCGAGTTCCGGGATATGCTCGCTGTCGATGGCATGCGGGTCCGCGTTGACGTTGTTGATGGAACAACCATCAATGCCGACCGACGCAAGCAGGCGCGCGTAATCACCTGCACGTGTCAGGTCGGGAACGATGTGGCCATTCGCCCAGAGGATGGACCGTCCGGCGTAACCGCGCTCAATCGTGCCATTAAGGTTGTCCCATTGATTAATGACCCGGATGGGCGCGTAAGGATTCTCCTTGTCATCGAGCCCAGTCATGGAGCCATACAGGGCCATTTTACGCAGCAACGTGAACGTTCCATAAAGCACACCGCGATCGTTCAACGCGGTGACCACCAAAACCCGATGGTCGCCAACCGAAATTGTTTTCAGAAGAAATCCATCCGGTATTAAATCTTCCGGCGCGTTGAAAGTCGGAACGACTTTTTTAACTTCGTCAATTGTGCCGAGCAGCACGGCGTTTTCTGCCGGCAACGTCGTTCCAATTCTCTCGGTTCGGTTCAGCAAGCCGTGTACACCGCGAATCAATTCCGCCTGCGCCGATCGTTCCACCTCGGAACGGCCCAGTGTGACCACCACCGCCGGAAGGGCTTTTTCATAATTTTTCCTGACTGAATCGTCGTCAATCCCTGCGTAACGGAGCCAGCCTTCGTAGCCGGTTTCCCCACGGGTTGGGGTCACAAATCCCAGAACCGAGGTTAAAGTGGTGAAAATGATGGCGGCAGGCGACAATTTCATGGTGTTTCGGATTGTGCGGCCCCGAAGGTAGGGTAGACGCACCATCGCGCAAGCTGAAAGCGGTGGCTTTCAGGCATAAAGACAGGCATATTGTGCGGACATCCGGAAGCGTATATCATGTTCCTTTCAGGTCGTGTGGGACAAATAAACCATGAGCGTCGAGCTGCATTTCAACAACCAGCGGCGTGAGGTCACGCCGGGCGTGTCCTTGTTCGATTACGCCGAGTCGATGGGCATCAATGTCCCGACGTCCTGCCGCAAAAACGGCAAATGCAAGGAATGCGTGGTGGAAGTCGCCGAAGGCATGGACTGCCTGTCCGAACGGTTGCCGGCGGAGAAACACCTGAAAGGCAATTTCCGGTTGTCCTGCTCCTGCTGCATCGTCAAAGACACTGGCCTTGTCCGTTGCCACACGATGCGTCGGGGTGAGATGCGCATCGAACGTCACGCGCTGCAGCTCCCGACGAGCGTGCAACCGTTACAACTGGATCCGGCGGTAACGCGCAGCGGTGACCGGATTTTGCTGGACGGCGAGGAAATCGCGCGTTCCACCGCGCCGATCCACGGCCTGGCCATGGACCTGGGCACCACCACCGTGGTGCTCCGGCTCCTGAACCTGGAAACCGGCGAGGTGGTCGCCGATGCCTCGTTTGAAAATCCGCAACGGTTCGGCGGTTCGGACGTGATGTCACGAATTCATTACGACACGGAAGACGGCAGCCACCTGCTCCAACGGACGCTGGCCGGTTACCTCACCCATGCCATCGAGGCATTTGCGGTGGACCCCAAAACGATTTATGAAATGGTCGTGGCGGGAAATTCCACCATGCGCGACATGTTTTTCCGTCTGAACGTTTATTCCATCGGTCAAAGCCCTTACCGTTCCATCACCGAACTGGAAATGGCCGAGGGCAAACGAACGACCACCAGCCTGACCGGGTCCGCCAAAAAACTTCTGTTGCCGCTGCATCCCAAAGCGCGGGTTTACGGTCTGCCGATCATCAGCGGCCACGTGGGCGCCGATGCGGCCGCGTGCATGCTGGCGGTGGATTTGGCCAATGAAGAGCGGCTCGTTGCCGTCATGGACATCGGCACCAACACGGAATTGATTCTCGGCAACAAAAATAAAATCTTCGCGGCCTCGTGTCCGGCCGGCCCCGCCTTTGAAGGTGGAAAGATTTCCTGCGGCATGCCGGGTCTGCCGGGCGCAATTGAAAAGGTGGAAATCGCCGCCGACGGTTCGGTGCGTGTCGGTGTTATCGGTGACGTTCCACCGGAAGGCATTTGCGGCTCCGGCCTCGTGGATTTGTTGAGCGAATTGTTGCGGACCAATCGAATGAACACCCTTGGCCGATTCGAACACGGCGAGGACAGGTTTATTTTGGACGTAAAGAGTGATTTCCCGGTCTATTTCAGCGAAGGCGACATCAACGAGCTCGCGCAGGCCAAAGGCGCGAACGTCGCCGGCCTGCATGTCATTTTTCACGATTACGGAATCCGCTTTGAGGATGCGGATGTTTTCTACCTGGCCGGCGGCTTTGGGCGTCACCTGAATGTGGAGTCGTCCAAACGCATCGGATTGATTCCGAACCTCGACAGTGCAAAAATCCTGCAAGTGGGCAACGCTTCCATTGAAGGCGCCTGCCTGGCTTTGTTGTCGCGCTCAAAACGTCTGGAACTGGAAAGTCTCGTTAAAAAGGCCGTTCATTGCCGGCTGGAAGCGCATCCGGACTTTTTCGATTTCTTCGTCGAAGGCTGCCAGTTCAATCCCGTCGAATCTTCGCACACGCTGCAATCCGTTTCCTGACATGCTCGAGCTGGTTGAAACAAATCCGAACGTCAACGTCCAGGAATCCGAGTATCAGCGGCTGCTCGGGTTCCCGAAAAATTATTTGATGCTGGGACGCATGCGCGAACTCGCGGAGGCTGCGCGCCGGTGGTATACCGAAAACGGGCGGCCCTGGTTTTACGCCTGCCAGGTGGACTCGCCTGAACTGGCGGAGGGAAAACTGCGCATCAACGGAACGGAATTTTGCTCAAAACAACTTCACGATCAATTTGTCGAAGCCGGGGCGGATGGCGCAGTGTTGGTTGCGGTCAGTGCAGGGCGGGAATGCGAGGAACAAGCGCAACAATTGTGGCGCGAATCGAAACCGGACGAATATTTTTTTATGGAAATGTTCGGCTCGGCGGTCGTGGAGCATCTGGTCACGGTCGCCAGCGGCCACATTTGCGGCTGGGCGGACCGGCACGGGGCGGCGGCTTTGCCGCATTACAGTCCGGGGTATTCGGGCTGGGACATTTCGGACCAGGTCAAATTATGGGATTTGCTCCGGCAAAAAGGCGTTGCTCATTTCAACGGCAAGCTCGACGTGTTGGAAACCGGAATGCTCCGGCCAAAAAAATCACTGTTGGCGGTCTTTGGCATCACGCGCCATCTGGAAAAGGCCCGGAGGCTGGTCAGGTTGATTCCCTGCGAATCATGTTCGCTGCCCAATTGCCAGTATCGCCGCGCGCCGTACCAGCACGCGCCGCCGCAAATCGAGGATGTCCGCAACCTGCTGTCACCGGCGATGGAAAAGCTCGATGGACAATATCAAGTCGCCGTGCTGGGCACCGGCGCCCAATATACGATCAATCCACGGGCGCTGGAAAAATGGTCCCGGGAACGGTTGCGATTGGAATTCTCGCGCGACGGCGCGGTGGAAGCCGGGTTCCGTTACGAAGGCACCACCTGCTCGAATATGGGACGTGCCCTGGAATTCGATTATCGGGTCAAGCTGGCCCGGCCGGAAGACCGTTACCGGATTCTCGAAATGCAGTGTACGCCGGCGCCGGGCGACACGGGCCATCAGTTCCAGTGCGAGTACTTGAACAATGCCGGGACGCTCATGGACAGCATTGCCGGGGAAAAGCCTTTGCTCGGCCGGCCGCTAAACGACGTTTTGACCTGGAAACGCGAGTATAATCCCTCCGGCTGTTTCTGCGATTTGCCCCGGCGTGAACACAAGTGGGGTCTGGTTCTGGAAGTGATTCACTTTGCCCTGGCTCAACGCGAAAAGGAATTGTAGCACCGCGTATGGGCGGGGATTCGGGCATCCTGATTGCCACCCTCTAACAATTGTCGGATGGACAACCCGCAGTAAATCTGGGATATTCTGGGTTACATCATGACCAAACTTTGCGACATCAACGCCGCTGCCAAAGATAAACTTCCGCCGGCGTTCACGGACAAATCGGGCATCGGCGCGCATTACACGGACGCTTTCATCAAACCGATGAACACGAAGCTGCCCGACGGCACGCGCGTTGGTTGCAAACGCAGGGGGTTGAAACTCTCACTAACGGTTGGAACAAAAAAGGGCGAAGGCCTGATGCGCCGGTTGCAGGTCAGCAAGGACCCCGTCGTGATGTTAAGCACCGCGCTGCAGGAAGCAGCTAAAGCAGCAGGTGTGGAATTGAAGATTACGGATACCGAAATCCTGATCGCTGCCTGATTTAAGATGAAACCGTTCGGGAATATCGGGGTTGTGTCCGAATTCCTCGGGAATTGTTCTGGTAGTTGGCGGTTCGCTCTGCGTCCGGGTCTATCTGTTTTTCTCGCCTTCATTTTTGCAGCCGGACTGGGAATTGCCACAGGGGCAGATTCCTTACGCGATCAAATCTCGCTCGATTCCGGATGGCGCTTCCGACTGGGTGATCCGCCGGATGTGACCACAAACGTCACCTATTACCCGGAAATTTCCGACCTGGCCAAGCTGGATTCCAACGAAATCGGCGCCGGAACCAACACCGAAACCTACATGGAATCCATCCGGGTGGACATCTTCGGCACGCACGCCGGAGAAAATGTTTCGTTCGTCCAGACCAATTACACCGACAGCGCCTGGCGCCCGATCAATGTGCCGCACGATTGGGCCGTGGAATTGCCATTTAACTCCACCGCCGATGGAGGTCACGGTTACAAGCCGGTGGGTAGTCCGAGTTTCACTACGAACAACATCGGCTGGTATCGCCGGACGTTCACGCTGCCGGCGAATGATGCGGGCCAGTCGCTGTGGCTCCAATTCGACGGGGTATATCGCAATTGCCTGGTCTGGTTGAACGGCCACATCGTTGGACGGAACGTGAGCGGCTATGAAAGTTTTTACTTTGATGTGACGCCGTACGCCAACCCCGGTGGCACGAACGTGCTGGTGGTGCGGGTGGACGCCAACCGGTTCGAAGGCTGGTTTTACGAAGGCGCCGGCATTTACCGCCACGTCTGGTTGACGGCGGAAAATCCGGTGCACATAGCACAGTGGGGAACCTATGTCGCAACCACCTCGCTGGTCGGCTCCAACGCCACGCTGATGGTGCAGACCGAAGTGACAAACCAGAGCGGTGCGGCAACGGTGAACGCCAGCGTGACTTCACTCATCCTCGATTCGAACAGTAATGCGGTCGCCACGATTACGTCGCCGTTGAGTCTCCCGGCCGGAGGAGATTTGATCGTGACGCAGGCCGTTGCGTTCAACGCCAATTTATGGTCGCCACAGACGCCCTGTCTCTATCAACTGGCCACCACCGTCAGTAATCAGAACTCCACGGCGGATGTTTATGGCACTCCGTTTGGCGTGCGGACCGTGGTCTTCGACGCCACCAATGGTTTTTTCCTGAACGGGAAGCATATTTTCATCCGAGGGATGTCCGTTCACCAGGACCACGCGGGAGTGGGTTCAGCCGTGCCCGATCGGGTCCAATATTACCGGATTGAACGGTTGAAGGAGATGGGCGTGACCGGCTATCGCACGGCTCACAATGAACCGGCCTCGGAGATACTCGATGCCTGCGATCAATTGGGCATGCTGGTGCTGGATGAAAATCGACGGTTTGGGACCAATGCCGAGCCCTTGAGCCAGCTTTCCCGCTTGATCCGCCGCGACCGGAATCATCCTTCGGTTTTTGCCTGGTCACTTTGCAATGAAGAAACCGCCTGGCAAGGTGACGGCACTACAGGTGCCGCGCTCATTCAGGCGATGCAAAACCTGGCCCACGCGCTGGACCCCTCGCGCAAGTGCACCGCAGCAATCAACTTCGGGTGGATCGGCGGTTTTTCCACCGTGTTGGATGTGATGGGTTTCAACTACGAGAAATACGGCAACCTGGACAGTTTTCATCGGGATGCTCCCACCGTACCGGGGATGGGCACCGAAGTAAGCGCCGTGCTTACCACCCGTGGGAGATATTACGTTGATACCGCGAACCGTTACCTGTGGGCTTACGATATCGTCCTGCAAAACGGGGACTATGGATTTGGCTATACTTTCAACTTTGGCCAGCCGGCGGAGACCTGGTGGCCACGCTACAGCACGCGGTCGTGGGTCGACGGCGGTTTTGTCTGGACGGGCTTTGATTATCGCGGCGAGACGACCCCTTACGGTTACCCCGCCATCAATTCCGGCTCAGGGGTTATGGATACCTGTGGTTTTTTCAAGGACCAGGCCTATTATTACCAGGCCAACTGGACGGCCAAACCAAGGCTGCACCTGTTCCCGCATTGGAACTGGGGAACCGGAACGAACGTCAACGTTTGGGTCTATGGCAACTGCGACTCGGTCGAATTGTACACCAATGGCATCAGCCTTGGACGAAAACTGTTGAATGTGCAGAACCGCGTTGAATGGAATGTCCCCTGGACGTCGGGTACTCTCAAAGCCGTCGGTTACAGTCATCTGGTACCGACCATTACGAATAGTTGGACAACCAGTTTCACGCCGACGGCGATCGCGCTTTGGCCGGATCGCAGCACCATTCTGGCGGATGGTCGTGACGTATCCGTTGTGACGGTGGCCGCCCTGGATGCGCAGGGGAATCTAGTGCCCACCGCCGGCAATACCGTCAGTTTTGCGGTCACCGGCGGCACCCTTATTGGCGTGGGCAGTGGCAACCCCAGTTCTTTGGAAGCGGATAAAGGCACGCAACGCTCGCTGTTCAACGGCCTGGCACAAGTAATTGTTCAGTCCACGAATGTACCGGGCACAATCACCCTTACGGCCACCGCGAGCGGTTTACCCATGACCAATGTCGCGATAATTGAAACCGCCACCCTGCCGCCTCCAGCCGTGCCCGCAGGCTTGGTGGCCATGCCTGGAAACGCACAGGTGACAGTCAGTGGGGACATCGTGCCGGGTGCGATCACTTACAATCTGTGGCGAGGTACGAGCAGCGGCGGTCCTTATACGCTCGTGACCGGAAACATTGGCGCTGTGAACCTGGGCTACACGGACACGAACGTCGCCAACTTCACCAAGTTCTATTATGTCGTAACGGCCAGCGGGAACGGCACGAGCTCGAATTCGGCGGAAGTCAGTGCGACGCCGATCCCAATGGTGAGCGATCTTGCAACCGTCGCGACCAATGGCTCGATCCAGTTAACCTGGAGCGGTTCGCCAGGCATTGCTTACAACATTAAGCGATCCGCCACCTGCGGCGGTCCCTACACGACCATCACGGCTTCCTTTGCCGGGACCAACTACACTGACTGGATGGTGAGCGCCGGTCAGACCAATTATTATGTCGTTACCGTCACCAATGCCGGCATAGAAAGTATCCCTTCCAATGAAGAAGGCGCATCGGTCAGCAATTTGCCCTGGCCGTGGTTGAACACCGACGTCGGTGCTGTGGATGAGACTGGCAGCGCGAGTTACAACAACGGACAATTCACGATCACCGGTTCCGGCAGGGGTATCCCCGATACCGCTTTTGCCCCCAACCTCGACTACTTCCAGTTCGTTTACGTTTACGTTCCGAATATGACGAGCGGTTATATCCAGGCGAAAATCTCGAGCGTTCAAAACACTTCGGCCAACGCGAAGGCGGGAGTCATGATTCGTGAAAACTTATACGCCGACTCGCAATATGCCATGGCGGATGTTCAGTCAACCGCGGGAGTTGAATTCAGCACGCGAAACGGTGACGGAGCCAACGCTGCCGCCAGCACCGTCGGCGGAAAAATACCGCCCCAATGGGTGCGCCTGACCCGAACCAACAGTACATTCCGGGCGTACTACTCTTCCGACGGTAACACCTGGACATCCGTTGGCTCGGCGGTGACTTTTACCAGCATGGGGTCGAGCGCTTATGTGGGTCTCGTCGTTTGCTCCAGCGATAACGGCTTCCTCAGTGCCTCGGTGCTCACTAACGTCAGCTGCACCTTCCTCCTGGCGAATACCGCGCCAACGCTCGCGGCGATCCCGAATCAAACGGTCAATGTCGGGCAGCCGCCTCCGGTGACGGCCAGCGCGACCGACACGAATGTTCCGCCACCCGTGCTCACGTTCAACTTGTTGGCGGCACCCGCCGGCGCCACGCTGGTCAAGACCGGCAACACGAATGCCGCGTTCTATTGGCGGCCCCAGGTCCCCGATACCAATACCACCAATCTGATCATGCTCAAAGTGGCGGACAACGGCTCACCCGGTCTCAGCGCCACGCAAAGCTTCCTGGTCATGGTAAATCCACTCACGCTGCCAACGTTCGCGACGCCGGTGTGGAATAATGGTGCTGTCAACCTGTCGGTTACCGGACAGGCGGGGCCGGATTACGCGGTTCAGGGTTCGACCAATTTACGTAACTGGACGACATTGTGGACGACCAATTCCCCGCCAATTCCATTCAGCTGGATCGACACCAACGCCGGCGGTTATCCCGCGCGTTTTTATCGGCTGTCAGTCGGGCCACCTTTGCTTTAAAGTCAGGGCCATCCAAAGCATGAACCCTAGTCCTGGCTTTTCCTGTTCCCTCCGAACCACCGGATCCAGATTGAAATGCATTTCAGGCCCGGTTATTGCCATCTTCGTCCTGGCGGCGAATTTATCGTGGAGCGTCGCCCGGGCTGAAACGTCACCGCGGGAAAGGATTTCCATAAACAACGACTGGCGGTTTACCAAAGGCGATCCCACCAACAGCGCGGTAAACCTGCTTTACGACACAAGGCACACACAGACGGCGCGCCGCTTTGCCGCGGAAGCCGATGGCAACCCGGCCCTCAATCAGTCGGTTGCGACCAATGAATCAACGAACGGGACCATCGTCATCAAGCAATGGATCCTGCCGTCCGGCAACGAATTCATCAAAGACCCTGCGCGAACATTTGCCAGGCCGGAAGGAAATCCCGGAGACAACCTTGCCTGTGTGCAGCCGGGTTTTGACGACAGCTCCTGGCAACCGGTGGATTTGCCGCACGATTGGGCCATCACCGGGCCGTTTACCCATTCCGGCGGCGGCGGCATGGGCCGTTTGCCGACTGCCGGGGTGGGCTGGTATCGAAAGAAACTGGACATTCCGGCAACCGACGCCGGCAAATCCATCTTTCTCGATGTAGACGGTGCGATGTCGTATGCGACGGTATGGCTGAATGGTCAAATCGTCGGCGGCTGGCCTTATGGTTATGCCTCCTGGCGGATGGATTTGACACCGTACATTAAACCGGGCGGAGACAATGAACTCGCCATCCGGTTGGATAGTCCGCCGAATTCGTCGCGATGGTATCCTGGCGCCGGGATTTATCGCAATGTATGGCTGGTAAAAACCGCGCCGGTGCACGTGGGACATTGGGGAACTTACATCACGACTCCGAAGGTTTCTTCGGCGTCAGCCACCATTGATTTGAACGTGACGGTGGACAACGACTTAAAACAGGATGTGAATGTCAGTGTCTCCACCCAAATTTTTCCGCTGGATGCAGATGGCCATCAAACCGGCTCGGTCGTGGCCGACATTGCGCCGGTGAATTTGAGGATTCCGGCCGGTTCCAGCGCCATTGCTCACGGCAGCGGAACGGTGCTTCAGCCCAGGCTCTGGGGACCGCCACCACAACAAAAACCGAATCGTTATGTCGCGGTGACAACGGTTTCCCAGGGAGGCAAAGTGGTGGACAGTTATGAAACGCCTTTTGGCATCCGGTCCATCCGGTTCGATCCGAACCAGGGATTTTTTATCAATGGCGAGCATATCCTGTTGAACGGCGTGTGCGAGCATCATGATCTGGGCGCGCTGGGTGCGGCCGTGAACTATCGCGCCTTGCAACGACAGCTGGAAATGCTGGCGGACATGGGCTGTAACGCCCTTCGCACCAGCCACAACCCGCCGGCGCCGGAGCTGCTGGAACTGGCGG
>JBGPDH010000050.1:0-16519 GCA_041482195.1 Verrucomicrobiia bacterium | reverse complement strand
TGGTTCCGCTGCTCGTCGAAACGGGGCCGAGTCTGAAGCTGATTGACGACGTGGTGGCCGGCGACCGTCTGTTGGGCGTGGTGTTGCAGCGCCAGCAGGAAGTCATCGAGCCCAAGCCGGAAGATTTATACGACGTCGGCTGCGTGGCGCGCCTGGTGAAGATGGTCAAGTTTCCCGACGGCACCGCCCGGGTGCTGGTGGAGGGACTCTGGCGCATTCACGTCCGGGAGTTTACGGCCTCCTCGCCGTACCTCTCCGCACGTTTTGAACTGCTTCGGGATGAGACCGAAGACTCCGTCGAGTTGCAGGCCATGCTGCGCAACGCCCACAAACAATTCGATGAAATCGCCAAACTGTCACCGGCACTTTCGGACCAGGTCAAGATCGCCGTATTGAACACCGAACATCCCGGCCATTTCGCCGACCTCATTGCCGGAAACCTGAATCTCACCCTGGAAGACCGGCAAAAGCTGCTGGAAACCATCTCTGTCCGTGAACGCCTCCAGAAACTGTTGCCGATGCTCAATCGCGAGCACGAGGTACTCACGCTCAGTTCCAAAATCCAGAACGACGTCGCGTCGTCCATTGCCAAGACGCAACGTGATTTTTTCCTGCGCGAACAGATGCGCGCCATCCAGCGGGAACTCGGCGAGGGTGAACCTGGCAGCGGCGAGACACGGACTCTGCGCGAAAAAATTGACCAGACACCGTTGCCGGATGAGGCCCGCAAAGCCGCCTTGCAGGAACTGGACCGGTTGCAGCAGACGCCGCCGGCCGCCGCCGAGTACGCGGTCGCGCGTAATTACCTCGATTGGATCCTGAACCTGCCGTGGGAAAAGGAGACCGAAGACAAGATTGATTTAAAGGATGCCGAGCGCATCCTGGATGAACAGCATTTCGGTTTGACGAAAATCAAGGAGCGCCTGCTGGAATTTCTCGCGGTCATTAAGCGCCGGAAGCAAATCAAAGGGCCGATCCTCTGCCTCGTTGGTCCACCGGGCGTCGGCAAAACCTCGCTCGGCAAGAGCGTGGCCGATGCGCTGGGCCGCAAGTTTGCGCGCATCGCCCTCGGCGGCATGCGGGACGAGGCGGAAATCCGCGGCCACCGCCGGACTTACGTGGGGGCCATGCCGGGCCGAATCATTCAAACCCTGCGACGCATTGAAAGCCGCAACCCGGTGATTTTGCTCGATGAATTGGACAAGGTCGGCGCGGATTTTCGCGGTGACCCGGCGGCCGCGTTGCTGGAAGTGCTGGACCCGGCGCAGAACCACACGTTCACCGATCACTACCTGGACCTGCAATTCGACCTCTCGCGCGTGTTGTTTGTCGCCACCGCCAATTGGCTGGAACCCATTCACGCCGCGTTGCGCGACCGGTTGGAAGTCATTGAATTGCCGAGCTATACCGAGTCGGAAAAGCTGGAAATCGCCAAGCGATACCTGGTCCCGCGTCAGATTGAGGAGCACGGCCTCACGCGACAGGACATCAAATTTACCGACGCCGCGTTACGGAAACTCATCCGCGAATACACCCGCGAGGCGGGTGTGCGGCAATTGGAGCGCGAAATCGCCGCGCTCTCGCGCAAAGCCGCCCGGAAAATCACCTCCCGCAACGGCGCGGCCGTGACGCTCAAACTCGACGCCAACGGTTTAAAAACTTATCTGGGTCATGCGCCGTTCATCTCCGAAACCGCGGAGAGGATTACCGAATACGGCATTGCGACGGGCCTGGCCTGGACGCCGGTGGGTGGCGACGTTTTGTTCATTGAAGCCACCCGAATGCGCGGCAAGGGCAACCTGCTCCTGACCGGTTCGCTGGGCGAAGTGATGAAGGAGAGTGCGCAGACGGCGGTAAGTTATTTGCGCAGCCAGGCCAAATTGCTTGACCTGGATATGAGCAATTACAGCAAGTTCGACGTTCATATTCATGTGCCGGCCGGGGCGACGCCAAAGGATGGACCGAGTGCCGGCGTGCCGCTCGTGGCGGCGCTGGCGTCGCTGCTGACCAAGCGGCTGGTGCGTTCGCGTCTGGCCATGACCGGCGAAATCAGTCTGCGCGGCCGCGTGTTGCGAGTCGGCGGTATCAAGGAAAAGGTGCTGGCCGCTGTGCGGTTTGGCATGAAGGAAATCATTTTGCCGGAGCAGAACAAGGCGGACTGGCTGGACGTGCCCACGGAAGCGCGCCTGAGGCTGAAGGCCCATTTCGTCCAGCACATCTCGGACGTTCTGCGTCTGGCGCTGGAACCGAAATAAATTCTTCGTTCTTGCCTTCGTCCTCCTTCCTGTCTTATCAAAGCCGGTTGAGCGTGGATAAGATGATGAAGTTTTTTGCCATCGGTACTTTTGTTCCAATTTTGCTGGCTGCGACCGGCGCGACGGCGAAGATGACGAACGACTTTGTTGAAGCGGTAATCCAAGGTCGTCAACTGGCACAACACATTCTGGAGCAACGACCCATGGAAAGTTTCACGAACACTGGCGTTTTGAAAATTCGAGATACAAATGGCCGGACTTCGGAGATTCCGATGCAATGCGCAGTCATCGTCACAGCCACAAATTGGTTGAGTGTTTACCAGGCTTTCTTAACGAATTGCACTGAAACCCTTCGTATCATTCCCTCCCCGGTTCAGACAAAGCAGGAACTTATCGGTGGCCCGGATTGGAAAATATCACAGCCCGTGTTCTTTGTTAACCTTACAAACGAGTATATCGGACCCCAGTCTTCCTATCAGCATAATTTTCCAGTTGCAGGAAGGGCAAAGGATGTGCGGTTGCAAAGTTCGATAACAACTTTGTCGGAAACATCATTTGCGGGTTCTGATTTTTCTATAGGCGATTTGGGTCTGGAATTCTTTCACTGGCCGCAGCAGAAAATCCTGAAACACGAAATGCGGCGCAGCCGGCCGTGCAAAGTTTTGGAAAGCACCAACCCGAATCCACCTCCCAATGGTTACTCGCGGGTGGTTTCGTGGATCGACAATGAAACGCTCGGCATTGTCCAGGCCGAGGCTTATGATGCGAAAGGCGAATTGCTTAAGGAGTTTTACCCCAAGACCTTCAAAAAGGTGAATGGCCAGTGGGAACTTCAAGAGATGGAAATCCGCAATGACCAGACGGGTTCACGCACACGGCTGGAATTTGATTTGAAACACCCGGATTGATTGGGAATAAGTTCTCAATAACTCTTCAACAAGTCACCCCGCCGGGCGCTTGACTTTGACTGGCTGGCGGCCCAGTCTCGCCGCCACGGTATGCGTGCGATTTTCCACTTCACTTTTCTACTGATTTGCGCCGGTTGTGTCTTCAGCGCCGGGCCGGGCCATCAAATTTTTGCCGCGGAAACCGATTCGTCGTCCGCGCCGGCACCGCAGCCGCTAGACAAAACCGCCCAGGACACCTTGAACGCCTTTCTACAGATTCAGGAGCAACTTCATTCCACCCAATTGCTGATCCAAAGCAACCGGGTGGCCGCCGCCGCCGAGGCTCAGCGCAACGCGGCGGAGATGGCCGCGCGGATCCAGGTGCTGGAACAGACCGTAGCAACGCAGCGCGCGAGTGAAATTGAGGCGACGCAAAAGGCGCAACGCCTGGCGTTGATTCTGGCCGGTGTTTTTGGATTGGTCGGCCTGGTCGCCGTGCTTTTTATGGCTTATTTCCAGTGGCGCGCCGTCACGCGCCTGGTCGAACTGTCCAGGCTGCGTCCTTCGACACTGGCTTTGGAAGAGCGTGGCGCATCACCGCAGTTGCCGGCGGGTGAAGCGCAGACCGCGCCGGGGCGTGCCACCGTGGCATCTTCGAACGCGCGTCTGTTTGACGTCGTCGATCGGCTGGAACAACGCCTGCTGGAACTGGAGCAGACCGCGCGCGCGCCGCTGGCCGAATCCGCTGCACCAATCATTACCCCGCACAATGGCGCGCCGGCGCTCACCGACCAGGAACGGAAGATTGCCAGTCTGTTGACGGAAGGCCAGTCGTTCCTCAACGGCAACGAACCGGAAAAAGCCCTGGAGTGTTTTGATCAGGCCCTCTCCCTCAACCCGAAGAGCGCCGAGACGTTAATCCAGCGGGCGGGAGCATTGGAAAAGTTGAACCGGTTCGAGGAAGCCATCAGCTGTTACGACGATGCCATTGCCGCGGACGGTTCCATGACGATTGCCTACCTGCACAAGGGCGGCCTGTTCAATCGCATGTCCCGCTACGAAGAAGCCCTGCAATGCTACGAGCACGCATTGCACACGCACGACCAGAGGACCGCCGGTGTAAAAACTGCCGCCTAATTCGCGGTGAAAGCGATGCGGTTGTGAACGCGTTCGACCTCCAATTGATGGCGAATCATCTCGATCTTCAGCTTCAGCAGTTCGCGATTCTCCTCGTTTATCGCGGTCAGCTCCTTCTCCAACTCCTGAATCCGTGATTCATAGGAGTGCAATCGCTCCTGCAGCGGCGCCTGTACGGAATCGAACCGGCTTATCATCGCGGCGATTTCCAGGGCGGCTTCTTCCTGCGCCTTGAGCAACTCCCGGCGTTGCGTGGCCAGTTCCTGAACCACGGTTTCCTTGAGCACCTGCGCCAGATGCGGCGCCAGGCTGGCCCGGGCGGCGGCCTGGGCCTGGTCCGCCCGCCGCTCGGCGTCAAAGGCGCGTTTCCGCCAGGTCTCAACCTCGGCATTGGCGGGAGTGACCTCGGCCGGCGGCGTTTGCGCCAGCGACCGCGGGCGCAGCATCATCGGAGACGGCTGTTCCTTGAGGGCGATGGCGATGATTTCATTGGCGACCGCCGTGCCGTCCACACCGCAAACGGGACATTTTATCGGCGCCGGCATGCACCCATTAATCGGGTAGACATCGAAAGCGTATTTCTGGCCGCAACTGCAAACAATTTTAACGGGTACTTTGACGTGCATCATTCTCGCGCCTGCCGGTTTATCGCTACTGCGCCGGTCGAAGTCAAGCCTGACCTCCAACCCGGGGCGGGGCAGCCTTTACCAGAGAAACGATTTTTGCTCGCCGAGCAACTGATTGTCCGCCCAGAGCGTCACCCGCCAGGCCGCCAGCTCGCCGAAATTCTTATAGTCGGTGCCACCCAACGTCAGTGAATTCCAGTGCCGGAAGAAATGAGGCGTGACGGTTTGTTCGAGCGTAACCTGGCTGGGCATGCCGTCCTTATGAATACCGCGCAACTCGATCTGCAGCTTCAATCCGGCGGCACCGGCACCGGACGTTTTCCACAAAACATCAAAACGGATGCCGGAACGCTGTTGAGTATGCCGGCGCAGATAGGCCTGGTAAGCGTCGCGGTCATAGAGACTGGGCGACAAGGCTACCTGACCTTTGAGGTCGAGGAAGAACGGCAGGACTTTGACGACATGGCCCGTAACGGTGTCCCCGGCGAGGGCCGTTGAAAGCGAAACCAGCAGGAGTAAACTGGTCAGGAACCGGCGCATGCCGAAACGATAACGGGCGGCGGTATGAACTCAACTGCAATTTCCCGTCATTCCCAATAAAAACTCAGAACCTGGATATCCGTCGGGGTGTTACGATAAAGGATCGCAACGTATTCGCGATGGTAATCGCCAATCCGGGCGGTCACGTGAACTATAAAGGTGGAGCTGCGCACGGTACAAAGATTGGCGGCGGCGGCGGGAGCGCCCGCGGACGTGATCTGACTGGGGTTGATCAAGGGTGTATCGTCGGCGGTGCCATCCGCGCCATCGGGGCCGGCGCGCTGTTTGATGATATTCTGGGCGGTGGTTTCGTCCACGCCGGGAAGCATTTGCAGCACGTTTTCGTCGGTGGTGTTGACGTTGATGCGCCCGGTGGAAAGGGCGGTGAATATATTCGTCAACCCAAAGGGATAGTCCGGGACCTGAAAAGGCGAATTCACAAAGCCCAGTTTCTGCTGAAACCGGGCGGGTGGCTGATTGGTGGGACTGCCGCCCCAATAAATTTCGGGATGATCCCGGATGCCCCGGATCAACAATAATTCGGAAAGGTCATCCATCGGCGCATTCTTGGCATAGTAAGGCGGGTCCAGCGTCTGATAGTAATCACTCTCCGCCCCGGCCGGACGGGAACCGCCCGGCGGGGAAATCCAATCCAGAATGGAATCGGAGATGACAGAAATGCCGTCTGCTCCCACACCCATCAGGGTAAGTGCCTGTTGCAATTCCGCGGGATTTAGACGGACCGCGTTGATGTTTACCTTGCGTTCGAGATCGACGATTTTGATGGAAACGTTCCCGTCACCCACCTGGTAGTTGTCCAGCGAAAGCCCGGCCAGCGGACTGTTGGATTCACCCATGCCGCCGGGTCCGCCGGCCCAGATTTGATTGAGTGCGTCATAGGGCTCGTTGGGAATGGTCATTTGTTGCGACAGGACATACCGCGCCAATTCCACGCCCGAGCGCCCCAGCCAGATCAATTCCTGGTCGTGGTTGGCATTCTGCGCCAGTTTGGTCTCAACTTTCATTGACGTCGCGAAGACGGCCGCCATCACCGACAACACAAAAATGGCGATCATCACAATGATGAGCGCTATCCCACGGGTCCGGGTCTGGACAGGAATTTTCATCAGTGAGGTGTGAATCTTTGAATACTGCCGCCGGCGGCTTGCGACTGCACTGCCGTCGGCACCATGACTGACGGAATGGCCACCACGCGCGTGACGGACAGGATCGGGCTCGTGTCGCCGAAATTGTTCAAAGAATTTCCGCCCAGCACGAGGGTGAAGCGCACCATCGCAGGGATTTGATTGGTGTTTTCCCATTTTTCCGACCAGTCTTTCTGGCCCGGGCCCCAGCATTCGGTGGCAAAACCTTTCACGTTGCGGGCCAGCACCAGCGGGTGTTCCTGCTCGTCCTTGTCCATGTCCATCAAAATCGGGTTTTGCCGCAACACCAGGTCCTTTTCTGCGTCCGGTCCGGGCTCGACCGTGAAAGTCACGCGCCGCAAATTGAAATTCCCAAACCGGCCGTTGCGCGGGAAATCGTCCGGCAGACGTGCCGTAAAGCTGAGTAATGGCTCGTCGCCGTTTTGGACGATAAAAGTGTAGTATTGCTGGGACGCCTGATACGACTGAACGCACATGAGAGCGCCTTCAATCGTCCGCACCGCGACGCGTCGGCGCTGGGCCTGGGCGGCGGCTTCCTGGCCCACTTTGGTGGCGCGCAGGATCAGCGTCCAGGCCGAATAAATGGCCGCCATCACCAGGGTGAAAATCGCCAGGGCGAGCATGAGTTCGAGCAGGGTGAACGCACGCGCGGAACAAGCGGCAAAGGGCCGGGAACGGGAAAAGAAAAAAGTTCGCGCCTTACGCGTTGGCGTTCGACTTCCGAATCTCGAGCTTTGGCAAAAAAATGTCATGGGGTGGACATTCCGCCGGCATCGAGAGGACCCGGAGGCGAAGCCGGCCGGAACAACAGGATGCTCATTTTGGAAAGGACCGGCTTGTTGCCGGAGTTGCCTTGTACGATGAAATCCACCTGAAACAGCCTGTTCGACTGGACTTCCTCAATGTCCTGCGTCCAGGTGTAGCCTTGATATGAATCCCCAAGCAGATCGCCAAGGTCCCCTGACATCAGGCCTACCTTTAACTGATTGGTTTGGGACAACTCAGCCGCCAGCACGCCGGCATCCACCATCTGCCGTTGTAACCGGCGGGCGTTGGCGAGGGAATTGGAGACCAGCGCCAGAATCACAAAGACGGCCGTGCAGAATGCGGTCATGGCAAACATGACCTCCAAAAGCGTGAAGGCGCCCGGGTTGGTGCGCCACCGGTCAAATCGGGTTTTCATTGTATCGCCTCCACGGACATCAGGCCGGTGGTCACCTCCAGCGTCATTTTCCGGTATTGATCCGCGGAATGGATGATGAGGGTCATTTCATCGCAGGTACCATCCGGAAAAAAACGCACCCGCGCCTCGTCCGCCTCTTTGCATTCCGACAAATTGATGTCCACCATATCCACAATGATGCTGTCGTCGAATGTTGCCGAGTTCAACGCCGACATACTGGCAGGGGTGTGGTTCCCGCCGCTCGAAGCATCTGGTGACTCGAACCCGTCCGTGGGATGAGGAGCGGCCGCGCCGGACAGCATGACCTCGCCCGACTGCGGATGAAAAACAACGCTGGTGGTCACGCCATGCAAAATCGCCTGGGCCCGGGCATTGTAGCAAATGGTCTTCACATCGTTGACCGCCTTGCGCAACGGTTCCTGGTGCATGGTCCGCAGAATCGCCGGCACGCTCATAGTCATGATCAGGCCGATGATGGCAACGACCATCATGATTTCAAGGATGGTGAACGCCCGTTCCCGGTGGCCGGTTCCCGACTCTCGCCCGGCTTGCATCAAGGCCCTCCCGCCGAGGTACCAATGCTGGAAATCATCGAGAACATTGCCCCCAGCACCGCCACCAGCAAAAAGCCGACTACGCCGGCCATGACCACAATCAAGGTGGGCTCAATCAGATTGGTCATCACCCGCAAGGCAATGTTCAACTCGTTTTCGTAAGTTTCAGCCACATTGTTCAGTGCCCCGGCCACGTCGCCGGTGTCTTCACCGATTTTTACCAGATCCACCATCAACTGGGGAAATACCTTGCTCTGCGCCAGGGGTTGGGCGAGCGTTTTGCCATCCGTCACCGCATCGCGGGTTTTGGCCGCCGCTTCCTTGATGATGCAGTTGGGGATGACCTGTTCGGTGATTTTCAACGCTGTGAGCACCGGCACGCCGTTCTGCAGCAACGTGCAAAGCGTCCGCGCAAACTGGCCATAGAGGTTCAAGCGAATCACCCGGCCGAAGAGCGGCGCCTTCATTTTCCACTCGTCAATCCGCCGCCGTCCGGCTTCAGTCACCTGATACCGTTTGAATAAAATGACGACCACAATGAGAACCGCGAGCATCAACCACCAATAGTTTTTGAACAGGTTGCTGATGCCGATCAACAACAGCGTCATGGTCGGCAGATGGGTAAAGCCAACGCTGCCGAAGATGGACATGAACCGGGGCAGGATGAAGGTCATGAAAAAGATAATGATACCCACACCCACGGTGCAAACCACAGCGGGATAGATCAGCGCCGAGGTGAATTTCGCCTGGACCTCGGCGAATCTTTCGAAATGGCTGGCCATGCGCCGGAGTACATCCACCAGCGCACCGCTCTGCTCGCCCGCCCGGACCATGTTGATATACAAATCGGAAAAAATCCGTGACTGTTTGGCCATGGCGTCGGACAAACTCCGGCCTTCGGTCACTTCCTGCCGGAGCTGGCGGCTGACATCGGGAGGAATGCCTTTCGATTCGAGATAGGACATGCTGTGCAGCGCCGTGGCCAGCGGCATGCCGGCTTGAAGCAGATTCGCCAGCTGCTGGGTGAACGTGGCCAGTTCCTGCAACTTCGGTTTGCGCTTCTGCTGCAGTTGGGCGCGAACCGTCGGAGGCAAAAAAGCCATCAGGTCCACCTTGGGCCCGGTGCGTTTCTCCGTCACGATCGGCCCACCCTTCGAGGCGTCCACCGCCACGGGAAAAAGTCCCAGCCGCTCGACCTGCGCCAGGGCGGCGGCGCGATCGGCGACGTCCAGGACGCCTTCGACCAGTTCACCACTGCGGCGGCGCGCGCGATATGAAAATTGCGGCATAGCTTCCCTTTACTAAACCCGTTGCGGGCCAAAAGTTTCAGCCGGGCGCCGGCGCGGCACCGGATTCGCGCCGCCACGGCGATAGCCCTTCGAATCCAGCAGCACCTGCGCGTAACCAATGTCCTTCAATGCCCCGGTCACCTTGTCCGAAATGCCGTCCGCCAAAAACCGTGGAATTTCCTCCGGCCCGAGTTCGATGCGCGCCAGGTGAGTGACAGGTGACGGGTGACGGGTGACGGGTACGTCGTTTCCCGCCACTCGCCATTCGTCACTCGCCACTCGCAGTTCGTGGTGTCTTACCCGCACGTCGTGAAAGCCCAGATCCCGTAACACGTTTTCCGCCGCCTCAATCATGCGCAATTTTTCGGGGGTTACCGGCTCGCCATGCGGCACGCGCGAGCTTAAACACGCCATTTGCGGCTTGTCCGCCGTAGGCAATCCCAGTTGTGCCGAAAACCGGCGGATTTCCTCCTTCGTTAGACCGACCTCTTTGAGCGGTGCGCGCACCTGAAATTCCGCAGCCGCCTGCGCGCCGGGGCGAAAATCGCCTGCATCGCTTGCGTTCTCGCCGTAGAACAGCACCGCGAGTTTTTCGGCACGCGCTATCGGCGTCAACTCCCCGAACAGTTCATGTTTGCAGAAGTAACAGCGATTGGCCGGATTGGACGTGTAACGTTGGTCTTCAAATTCTGTGGTCCGGACGACGCGCACGGGAAAGCCGGCCTGGTTCGCCACCGCCAGTGCCTCGGCCAGCTCGCGCCGCGGCAAACTCGGCGAATCGGCAATGACGGCCAGTGATCTGGCGCCGAGCACTTCATGCGCCACCCTCGCCAGAAACGCGGAATCGACACCGCCCGAATAGGCCACGAGGCAGGACCCATACTCGCGCAATCGAGTGCGCAGCGCTTCCAGTTTGTCCGCAACCATGGCTTAACAGTGGCATTTCTCCCCTCACTTGTCGAGCCGGCCACCTGCGAATCAAGCTTGACGCGCGCCGCGGTTGTGGTTGTCTTTGGGCAAGATGAAAACGAAAATTTTTGCGGCGTTCGCGGCCCTTGCCTTGGCGGCGGCGGGGTGTATCACTACGGTGAGCGATACCAAGGTCGCCGGCAACCCCATCGGCAGGGATGCCGTGTCGGGCGCCTACCAACGGTCGGTGGACGAGGTCTATGCGGCGGCGGTCAAGGTCATCAACACCGACGGCACGCTGCTCACCGAATACATCCCGCATGATACCACGAACACGGCGCGGTCATTCGTGGGTCGGGTGAACGACAACAAAGTGTGGATGCGCGTCGATGCCGTCACGGTGGCACCGCCAGTCACCACGATCACCGTCGAGGCCCGTACCAAGTGGGGCAATCAGGACCTCGACATGGCGCACGAATTGGAGAAGGAAGTCGCCTTACAACTGGCCCGGTGAGCCGGATTTTAATCCGATATTCTGCTCGTAAACGCCAAGCTTCACGCCCGGCGTATCTGTTCGTCCTTTAAGCTCGAGCTTCAATCGCGAGAGACGCGCCCGGGCCAGTTCCCCGGCGGCGAAATCGGGAAAACGTTCGATGATTCTTTCCAGGGTCTCGCGCACCGTATCGTAATCGGCGCCATGTTGAATCTGTAAATCCGCCAGCAGATTCAACCAGTGCGCCACCCGCTTGGCCGGCTGGTTGGGCGTCTCGATCAGCTGGTTCAATTCGCCCTCGGCCAGATCCAGCCGCTGGTAATACCCGGAGTAAATGACGGCGAGCTTCTCCCGCGCCTCGGTGTCAAGCGGATGCTCTTCCAGATGTTTCACATAGGCGGCAGCCAGTTTGGTCGGGTCCGCCTCGGTCGGGCGCACATGCTCCGTTGAGGCCAACAGGCCCATGCTTTGAATGCCTTCCGGCACCGGCATGGGCTGGCGGTCCAGCGACGCCAACACCACCCTTTCCGTTCCACCCAGATGCGCAATGCGCTGGGCGGCTTGCAGCGACAACTCCGTATCTGGAAACCGCGCGCCGATTTTCTCCAGGGCAATCCGGGCGGAATCAAAATCCTGCGTCCGCTTGATATGCCAATCGGCCATCTGGTTCATCGCCGCGGCAAACTGTTTGGGCGGCGGATTCGGCTGGTCACAGAAATGGTTCAAGGTGATTTCCGCCGACGGCAAATCCTGCAAATCCTCCGCCTGAATCGCGGCCAGTAACATGACGCCTTCGAAATCGTGCGGAAATTTGGCCAGTTGCTCGCGGATGGCCACCACCGCCTGCAGGAATTGGCGGCGCTGGCGCCGGGCTTGCGCAATGGAATAATACGGCTTCGGCTCCGGCGGTTCATTGCCACCGTCATACAAACTCGTCAGCGGCCGGGAAAACCATTCGCTGATATGCGGCGTCCACACGACCGACAGGATGATTCCCATGAAAGCGATGAGGAAGGGGCCAAACGGCCCCAGCCGGTGGGCCAGCCAGAGGCAAAAAATCACAAAAGGAATCGTTAATCCCCATTTGAAAAGGATTTTCGCCGGGTCTTCCGACCGCTGGAGCGCTCGGATCGTAACCCAGATGAGGCAGGCGAGGCCGATGATTAAAAAAACCACTTCCACCGATATTTTAACGGTTTGGCTCATGATTGCTTCATCCAAACTTCATCCTGCTTGTGGATGAGTGCAAGCGGTTTTTCAACCGTAACGATACGGCGGGACCAGTGCAAACGTGTTGGGCAGATGCCGCACTTCGTGTACTTTACCTTCCGCCAGAAGTACTTCCACAATGTCGAAGCGGACCTTCACCGTCGGGTTTTTCAGCAGCCGCAGGTAATCCAGGGCCGCCCGGGACAGCCGGCGCCGTCGCTCGGCATTGACCGCTGCGGCCGGCCGCACCCATTCCTCGGATGAACGGGTCTTGACCTCGACGAAGGCGAGGCAGTCGTGGTCGCGGAAAATCAAATCAATCTCGCCGCGGTCGGACCGGAAATTGGCAGCCAGGAATTTCAAGCCCAACCGCTGCAAATACTTTTTTGCCATCCGTTCGCCCAGCTGACCCCGTCTCAGATGCTCCGGCCTGGCTTTACCGGTTAACCGCATCCTCAGTTTTTCGAGCAGGCTCATTGAATCGTCCTCGTTCTCGTCCTCGTCCTCGATTTTCCATTTTCGATTACGAGAACGAGGACGACGACGAGGAGGATTTTTAAAACAATCCCAGTTCCGTTGCTTTGAGCGGTGCGAAGCTTTTCCGATGAATCGGGCATGGCCCGTGTACCGCGATTGCCGCGAGATGCCGAATCGTGCCGTAACCCTTGTGCTGGGCGAAGCCGTAAACCGGCCATTGCCGGTCGAATTCGAGCATCAACCGGTCGCGCGTGACCTTGGCCAGCACACTGGCCGCAGCGATGGAATAACTCCGCGCATCGCCTTTGACGATGGCCGTTTGCGGCACGCGCAGCGTTTTGACCGGCCGACCATCCACCAGGGCATGCTGGGGTTGCGATGCCAGTTCCGTTAAGGCCGCGTTCATGGCCTGATGCGTAGCACGCAGGATGTTGATTTCATCGATCCGCAGGGAATCGATTTGAGCAACTGCATATTCCACTTCACCACACGCGGTCAGAAACGCAAAGAAGTTTTCGCGTTGCCGCCGGGTGAGCTGCTTGGAATCGTTCAGGCCCTCGAGTTCGTGCGGCAGCCCGGTGTTCGCCCATTTCACCGGCAACACGGCTGCGGCCGCCACGACCGGGCCGGCCAGTGGTCCACGGCCCGCTTCATCCACGCCCGCCACGCGGGTTGCTCCGCGACTCCATAACTCGCGTTCGAATTCGAAACGGTCAATGGAAGTTAACCGGGCCATTTCCTGGTTCGGAGCCTAGCGCGTTTGGCAGCATTGTCAGTCAGATTCTTTCGAGGACGACAACGAGGACGAGGAGGATTTTCAACTTTGAAAAATCCGTGTCTATCCTTGTCCATTCGTGGTTAAATTCCCGGCATGAAAATCGAATCCTTGCACATCGGTATGAAGGTGCGTCATCCGCAATACGGCACCGGCACGGTCAAAGCGATTTCCGACACGGTGGCCGAAATCCAGTTCGACAACGGCGACCAGCATGCGCTCGCACCGGAACCCAGCGGACTGGAACCGGCAGAACCCCGGATTTCGGCGAGCGGACTGACGTTACCGCTAAAACAATTCGTCGAACAGACGGTCGCCGCGACGCTGGACAAACTGGGCCTGGAAAAGCCGGATGCTCTCGTCGACAAACTTGGCGCGCGCTGGCACGGTGGGAAATTGGTAATGCACCCTTCCGATCCCACGCTGCAAACCAAGGAGGTCCCGTTGGAAACTTTTTTCCACAAAATCGTGATGATCCGGAACAACCTTCGGGTGCTGGAACAGAAAATCAACGGACACGAGAAGCTGACCGACGGTGAGAAGGTGGAGATGCAGCAATACATCACGCGCAGTTACGGTTCCATGACCACGTTCAATGTGCTGTTCAAGGAAAAGGAAGACCAGTTCTAGGCGCCCGCTGAAAATGAATGAATCCGAGGCATTCCTGGCATTGCTCCGACGGGATGGGGTGGTGCACGCCCCGGATGCCCGGCTGACACCGTTGAGCGGCGGCGTGTCGTGCGAAGTTTACCTGGTCGAAGACGGTGCCGAACAGTTCGTAGCCAAACGCGCATTGGCCAAACTCAAGGTCAAGGCCGACTGGCAGGCGGACATAAGCCGCAACCGGCACGAGTGGGAATACATCGGTTATGTGACGCGATTTTTACCCGACGCCGTCCCGGTACTGCGGCACTGTTCCATGACGCACAACTACTTCACGATGGAATACTTGAACGGCCGCTATTCGAACTGGAAACAATTGCTGTTGGCCGGTCAGGCGGAGGTGACGCACGCCCGGCATTCAGGAAACGTCCTGGCACAAATTCACCGGCATTCGGCCGGTGATGCCGAGGCGCTGCGGTTGTTTGACACCACGCCAGTTTTTTTCCAGTTACGCATCGAACCGTTCCTGCTCACCACCGGCGCAAAACATCCGGCATTGCGCCCGCTGTTCGCAGCCGAGGCCGCGCGGCTGGCAGCCACTCGCGAATGCCTGGTGCATGGCGATTTCAGCCCAAAAAACCTCCTGATCAACGGCGACCGCCTGGTCGTGCTCGATTGCGAAGTCGCCTGGTATGGCGACCCGGCTTTCGACCTCGCCTTTTTGATGAACCATCTTTGTTTGAAAGCGCTTCGGCACGCGCCGACAGAAGTCGGTGTGCGGCCGATGCCCGGCGAATTCTGGTCGGCCTATCAGGCAGCGCGGCCATCCCCGGAAATCGAACTGCGCGTCGGCCGGCTGCTGTTAATGCTGATGCTGGCGCGCGTGGACGGCAAATCGCCCGTCGAATACCTTGATGCGACCCGGCAGCACGTCGTCCGTGAATTCGTCCGGGAACAATTGCCGGCCGGAAATTTTTCCCTGCACGATATCGCTGACGCATGGTTCCGCCGGTTGGCGCAGTTTAAGTCTTAAAACGAACAGCCGACCGTTTCCGGAAGCAGCCGGGGGAGGGCCGCCGGTTGCGCGTCTGGTTTGGGAAACAAAAGGTCCGGGATAGCGCGGATGGCGAACAATCATGATGGGCGACCGAATTATTCTCCCTCTCCGCCGCGGGAGCGGGAGAATGTGCCCGAAGGGCGGATGAGGGTTGTCCGGGTCAAGACAAACCCTGCGGCCGGGGTGAGGTGGCGCGCTCTCGATAACAGGCAAGAACCAACAGACAACGTACAACGCCCAATAATTTTATTACTGCGTCCCTTGGAGGTTCGGCGTTGAATGTTGATTGTTGGACGTTGCATGAACAACCCTGCGTCAACCACCCGTCGTGGACTCCTGGTAGCCGGCCACTGGGTGGTGGACCTGGTCAAGCGCATCGACCACTGGCCGGAGCCGGCCACGTTGGCCCGGATTGAGCAACAGCAAACAGCCAACGGCGGCTTCGCCTTCAACCTGCTGTGCGACCTCGCGGCATTGGATCCTTCCTGCCCGCTCTTTGGCGCCGGCTTGATTGGTGATGATGCCCATGGCCGGTTCATCCGTGAGCGCTGCCGTGAGTTGAAGATTGACGACTCGTTATTGCACACGACTTCGGAGGCGCCCACCAGTTTCACAGACGTGATGACGGAAACCGGTTCCGGTCGGCGGACCTTTTTTTATTGCCCGGGCACCAATGAACACCTGACGGAAAATCATCTGCGGCCGTTTACCTCATCGGCAAAAATTTTTTGCCTTGGCTATCTCGGTTTCCTGCCGCGACTGGATGCCGTTGACGCCAGCGGGTCAAACGGCTCAGCGCGAATGCTGCAAGAGGCGCAGGCGTCGGGACTGTTGACGGCGGCGGACCTGGTCAGCGCGCGGAATCCAGACCTGCGAGATCAGATCACGCCCTGCTTGCCGCATCTGGACATTCTTTTTTTAAACGAATGGGAAGCCGGCCAATTACTCAAAACCGAAGTCTCGTCTCCGCTCACGGTCAGCAAAGCCTGGGAAATGGCGCTGGCCGTCCGCGGACTCGGTGTACGTGGAACCGTTGTGCTTCATTCTCTTGATGGGGTAGTGGCAGCGGTCAGTGAAAACGAATGTCTGATGCAAGGCTCGGTGCGCCTGCCAAAGGAGGAGATTCAGGGCACTGTCGGCGCCGGCGACGCGTTGGCGGCAGGGGTATTGTTGGCCCGCCACCACAAAATGTCCTGGCCGGAAGCGTTGATGCTCGGAGTTTGTGCCGCCGCCGCCTGTTTGAAATCGTCCACCGCTTCGGACGGCCTGTTGCCATGGAAACAGAGCCTGGAACTCGGTCACCGATACGGGTTCAATAGAATCAGCGAGTGACCGATCATCCAATGGAGATTAACTGAT
>JBGPDH010000049.1:0-16623 GCA_041482195.1 Verrucomicrobiia bacterium | reverse complement strand
CTCGCGTTTGGAGGTTAAACTCATGTTCAGGGCTTCGGTAACCATGAATACGAGTCAACGTATCAGCAGACGCCTCGTCTACCTCCCAGCCCCGGTAACATTTAATTTGAGTCAAGTCGGCCCCGGCGGAATCGGCAAGAACAGGCTTGCCACGGGAACACCGGTTGGCTTAAACAGAGAGGGCAGATGCTTTACAATGCTTGGCAGAAGGTGATTCAGGACAGGGGTGATGAAGTGGCTTTGCGTGATCTGGCTTCCGGAAGGAGTTGGACGTTTGCGCAGATGGACCGCGAAGCCCAAACGTCTCTCCCGGACAAATCCGCCATGGTTTTCCCGCAGGGCCATTCTCCTGAGTTCATTTTTGCCGTGTTGCGGGCTTGGCGTTGGGGCAGGGTCGTGTGTCCGCTCGAGTCACACCATCAACCGCTGGCGGTTCCGCTGCCGCCACCGCCCTGTTGTCATCTCAAAACCACTCCCGCCACCACGGGTGTGCCGCGGGCAGTTGCGTTTACCGGTGCCCAGTTGATTGCCGATGCCAATAACATCGTGACGACAATGGGCTTACGTCCGGACTGGCCCAACCTCGGTGTCATCTCGATGGCCTATTCCTATGGCTTTTCCAACCTGGTGTTGCCGCTCCTGTTGCATGGCATTCCGCTTTTCCTGGCGCCGGCGCCGCTGCCGGAGATTTTGCGGGGTGCGGCCAAGGCCCATTGGAACCTGACGGTGGCGGGCGTGCCGGCGCTCTGGCACGCCTGGCACAAAGCCGGCGTGATCCTGAGCAACGTGCGGCTGGCCATTTCGGCGGGAGCCACCCTGCCGTTGTCCCTGGAATATGCGGTTTATGCGGAGCACGGTGTCAAAATTCATAATTTCTACGGCTCCACCGAATGCGGCGGCATTGCCTACGATGCGACCGAAACGCCGCGTAGTGACGAAACCTCCGTCGGCCGGCCGATGAAAAATGTCAAAGTAACGATCAACCGGCGCGGTGCGCTCGTAGTGCGGAGCCGGGCTGTGGGCAAGACGTATTGGCCGACGCCGGAAGCCACGCTGGCCCGGGGTGTTTTTCAAACCTGCGATCTGTCGGAAATCCAGCGCGGCACGATTTTTTTGCGCGGCCATACCAGCGAACACATCAACGTCGCCGGCCGGAAAGTGTCGCCGGCCGCCATCGAAGAGGTCTTACAGGAACACGAGGCGGTGGATGAGTGCCTCGTCTTCGGCGTGCCGAGCGGGAATGCGGACCGGATTGACCACATCGTAGCGTGTGTTTCGGGCGGGCGGCACGGCAACAAAGAGGAATTGAAACAGTTCCTGCTCCAGAAACTGCCGAGCTGGCAGGTTCCCCGCGAGTGGTGGTTTGTGGATTTTCTTGGCGTCAACGGGCACGGAAAGAAAATGGCGCGTGCCCAGTGGCGAAAAGATTTTCTCAAGAACCGCGCGAAACCGGGTGTCAAGGTCTAACCCCGTTTCAGGCCCGGTCGGGGAACCGCTGAACCGTGGCGGACTTTGCCGCTGGAGGTCATGCTGATTTCGGCCACGAATTCAAGTGAGGTCGGCACCTTGTGACTCGACAGCTGGCGTCGGCAAAAGGCCAGAATCTCTTCACCGGTGTTCGGGGAACTCCCATTGCGCAGCTGCACCTCGGCGCAAATCGCCTCGCCAAACTGCGGATGCGGGCGGGAAAAAATACGCGAGCGCAATACCGCCGGATGCTGGTCCAGCACGCCCGCAATTTCCTCCGGAAAGACCTTGTGGCCCGCAATGTGGATAACGGAGGAAGTCCGTCCATCCAGCACAAACCGGCCGCCGTGGTCGCGGTGTGCCAGGTCGCCGGTCAGGAACCAGCCGTCGTGCAAGATTTCCTCCCGCAACCGCGGTGGGTTCAGATAACCGGAAAACATGCCGGGACCGCGCAACGCCAGCTGTCCGGTTTGGCCGTCGGGCACCGGGCTCATCGTTTCGTTTACGATCGTCGCTTCAAAACCGGGGACCGGCCGGCCAATGGCTTCGGGATGTTCTGCCGCCTCAGCGATATTCATGATGGGCAATCCGACTTCGATGATGCCAAATCCCTGGGACACCGGGATGTGATACCGCGCCTGAAAATCCCGTGCCGCCTGCGGATCCAGGCGACTGGAAACCGACATCACCCGTTTCAGCGAAGGCAGAGCCCGGCCCGATTTTTCGCTGGTCAACATGCGGATGTGCATCGGGGTGACGTAAAGGAATGTGGCCTGTTGCTTCGCCGCTGCGTCCAGAATGTTTTCGGCCAGATAATCGGTATTCACGATGACCGTGGCGCCGATTTCAAGATAAAGGATGATGGATACGTAAAAGTGATAAGCCATCGGCAACACCCATAGGATTTTGTCTTCAGACGTCAGGCCCAGTCCGGAATTGGCGGCCCGGGTACGTTCCAGCACATCACGATGGGTCAGGACCACGCCCTTGGATTGGCCGGTTGTTCCGGAGGTAAACCGCACAAATGCGGCGTCCTGGATGGCCGGTGCGAGCGGTACTGGTGGACCGTCCAGCCGCGTGAAGCGTAATCCATTGCCGCCGGGATTTTCCAGCGTGATGGTTTTGCCGGGCTGGGCCGGGTTACTGCCGTCATCGAGAATCACGCACAGAGGTGCCCGCGCCAGCATGTCCGCCACTTCTGCCGGTTTCATCTGGTGGTGAATGGGCATGATGACCGCGCCGCAGCCGAGCGCTGCCAATGCGCCGATGACAAAAGCGCGTCCGTTGCGGGCCCGGACGCCGACGCCTTGTCCTTCGCGTAGACCCAGTCGTTCCAGCTGGACACGCAGGGCTTCGACTTCGCGCCAAAGGGACTGATAATCCAACGCACCGCCGGCATCGATGACGGCAATGCGGTCGGGCCATTGCTTCGCAGAACGGGAAAGCGTCTCAAAAACGTTCATTGTCATCTTTTAAAACTTAATCTTAATCTTCCTCTTGATCTTAATCCAGCCGTTCTCTGGCTGGGCTGTGGTACGGTTTGAATTTTTAGGCCTAATTCTGATTGCTATCCTCGACTGCCGATATGATGAAATAGGCAATGGTTGCTAGAAGCGCGAGGCCAATTATACCGGCACCGATTTCATTTATAACCCTATGCTTCGGCGTTCGTTTCCAACGGTCGTTGGTCTTGTCTCGATAATCGGGTGAGAAGAAATAAGCCAATAGCGTAAACGCCGCAAAAATGTAAACAATGGCATACATCGTATATCGAAAGGGTAAATTGGATTCGATTACAAAATCAAGGCAGCAGGCCCACAATTTCCTCCAATCTCCAAATGTGGTCTTTAATGCCATACTGCATTAAGCGGAAAGGAATATATTTTGCGGGTTGCAAATCATTTCGGGAGCGCCGGCATCCTGCCGGCGAATTTCTTTGCTTGAAACCTGCAAGCAGGATGCCGGCACTCTGAGGAAATTTTTCCCTGCCAATTTTTATTGATGCAACGACTGCCGGACAGCCGTTACTGCTTCCTCCAGCGAACGCCCCATGGCCTGGAAAGCGGCGGCGGTTCCCGCTGCCCAACCGGTCGCCATCGCCGTGCCGATGACGCGGGCCGAAGTCATGGCTCCTGTGGTTGCGGAAAAACAACGGCCCGCCACCCAGACGTTGTCCAGTTCCGCCGGACGCAGACAGTCCAGGGGGATTTCATAATAATCTCCTTCGGCAAAGTAAGTCATTTCCGGTCGGGGACTGCTGGTCCAGCGTTCCATCGGCCAGCAACCGCGGGCAATCCCCATAGGAAATTTCCGTGTGTTCAGCACGTCCTCGTCGGAAAGCCGGGCGCGTCCCAGGATACGGCGACCGGAGCGGACGCCAAGTTGCGGGGCGACGGAATCGAGGCGCGCCTTCCGGCAGGCCGGGACATTTTCAACCAGGAATTTCCGGAGCGGTTCCAACAACGCGCGGGCTTCGCGTTCCCAATCGGTAACCTGTTGCCAGAGTGCGCGGTCGGGACTTGTCGGCAGCAAACTTAATTTGAAGGCAAGCCGGCCATGCGCGCCGGAACCGGGCACCAGCGACAATCGCTCGCAGAGCGCGGGCAAAGTTCCATTTTCGACGGCCCGATGCAATTCACGTCGAACCTCGAGCAACCCGCGTTGTGCCAGCCCGGGGTCCACATTTTCCAGAACAAACACCAGGGCCGGTGCCTGGTCCGCACCCCCGTTTTCTGCGCTGGCGCCGGCCATGGCGGCGGCCGTCGCTTCGCCGGTACAATCCACCACCGACTTCGTCTGGAAAAGTAATGGCTCATTCCACGCCAGCGCGCGGACTGTATTCAGTCGGGAAGCTTCCACCTGTACTTCGGCTACCGTGGCGTGCAATATGACGGTAATGTTTTTGGATTCGCCCAGAATGGCATCGGCGACGTGGGCAAAGGCGGGCGGGGGATAAGGCAGCACCCAGAGACCGGTGTCCATGGCCCGGATGGGGTTCACGTTGGCGACCTGCTGCAAACGCGTGGCAAATTCCTGTGCGAAGCCGCCCCCGACCGGCACGGCCTCCGCCCCCGCCGCGTCCCGCAGATAAAGTCCGCAGATGGTGCCGACTTGAGCCGTGGTGGCCAGGCCGCCGAGAAAACCATATCGCTCCAGCAACGTAACCTGCGCGCCGGTGCGGCCGGCGGCCGTGGCCGCTGCTATCCCCGCCGCGCCGCCGCCGATGACCAGCACGTCAGAGGTGATAGTCGTGGAACCGGTGCGGGCCGCCTTGCTCACGGTATTCTCCGCCGCATGTGCCGGCCGTAGCTGCTGATGTATTTCCACTGGGGCCGCACATTCAGCAGCACGGATACTTTCTGTCCGCAACGCACCATGGGCTTGCGCCAATCCGCGGGCGAGGTCCACTCCGGGCACCGCCGCGCAATGCGGTCCAGCTTGTTTTCGGTATCTTCAGCGAGCCCCGGTGAAAGATAATAGGCGGGCTCAAAAAGGTCCTGGTCCGGTTTCACCTGGCCTTCCCGTTTGGCAACGTCGGCAATGGGCGCGCCTTCATAGACGCGGATACCGACGGTAGCAAACACGGCCATGGCCGGCGCACAACTTTTCAAAAAATTCTGGGTGTCCTCAACGTCCGCCCAGGTCTCACCAGGACCGCCGAACAGCAGGTAAACCGCCAGGGGCAGTTGGGCATCATGCGCCGCCTGCAGCGCAATCCGGGTTTCCTCCTGCCCGAACGGTTTGTTCAAGGCCGCCAGCATCTTGTCCGAGGCCACATCCAGTCCGAACTCGACGCAGTTACAGCCGGCTTCCTTCATCGCATACGCCAGTTCCGCGTCAAAGCCGGTCGGATTACAAAAGGCCGACCATTGGACCGGCAACCGACGGCGCGTGAGTTCGCGGCAGATGGCCAACGCGTGGTGGCGGGGATCATTGAAGACACTGTCCACGAAAAAGAAGTTGCGTAACTTTCCGTGATTGGCTGCGGCGGCGACTTCTTCCGCCACCGCTTCCGGTGGACGGAGCCGGTAACGGCGTCCTTCCAGGTGGGGATAAATGCAATAGGCACACTTAAACGGACATCCGCGTTTGGTCTGGACGCCCACAAACCCGCCACGCCGGAGATAACGCCGGTAATGGCAGAGTTCATGGGCTGGCGTTGGCAAGGGGGCGAGCGTTTCAATCGCCCGTGTGGGAGTGGCGCTCTGGCCACCGTTTCCGGCGGTCGTGAGGACGCCCTGGATGCCTTCCAGGGAACGTCCGGTTTCCAGGCGTGACAGCACTTCGGGAAACGCGTGTTCGCCCTCACCGATCACTCCGCAATCCGGCTGCAAACGCTGCATCCAGCCGTGAGGCGAAACGGAAAAGCCCGTGCCACCCAGGATCAGTGGTCCGGCGAAATGTTTGCGAACGGTGTCGGCGAATTCCCGGACTTCGGCAAAATAAGAGCGCGGTGCGAACGACCAGCAGTTGTCGAGATTGCGGATGCCGAAGGCCACGGCCCCAAATTTCTCCTGCTCCAGCGCCTGCCTCAGCGCCTTTTGTGGTTTCCGTTCCGTTCCCAAATCCAGGAACGTCACCGCGTGGCCGGCGGCCCGGGCGGCGGCGGCAACGCACAACGCCCCCAGCGGTGCGACGGGATAAGGTGAACGCTCGCGATTGGTTGCCGCCAGCAGTACTTTCATGAAAGTTCCTCCTCTAGTAACGCCTTGCGTAAGCCCTGTTCCAACCCGTCCACCTCGGCCGGTGCCAGGCAATCATCCACCCAGGACACTACAGCAGAAAGCCGGTTGCCGAACCTTAAAAACAAGATCGTCAAGCCGGGCCAACGCCAGCAGGGTATCAAATGCGTCACATCCAGAATCCGGCCGCCGCATAATTCGGTCATGCCCGGACAAATTTCACCCGAGTCGGAAAAACTCAAGGAAGCGACCTTTCCGCGGGTCGGTTTTCCGAGTTGGTGTGCGTAATACCACGGCGGCAAAGGCTTGAACAATTCCAGCGCCGCCATGCAGCATTCGGGGAAGCGATCACGAATCTGGTCCGTCATCTGCCGGCTGAGCTCGCTGACAATGCTGCTGATCCGTCCGGCATTCTGCGGCGCCACACGGTAGAACAGAATGGAGAGGTGATTGGAAAAAATGGGGCCTTTCGCGCCATGCCGGCGCGTGTCGTGCGGGACGGGAACCAGGTAAGCCCCGTCCCGATTGCCGCGGCGGACGGCGATGGCGTGCAGGGCACGGATGCAGGCCGCCAGGTAAAAATGGCTGCGGCGGAAACCGGCGGTGATCTGCTGGCTCCGTGTATCAATACGGGCAGTTTCCTCCTCGGTGAAATTCAGGACACGGCGATGATTACGGCAGGGTCCGGAGCGGGGCGTGGCGGGTACCAGGCTGAAGAGCGGTTCCTGGCCGGATTCGTGCAGCCACTTCAATGAACCATGCGCCTGTCTGGCATTGCGCCACCAACCGGCAATCCCGCCGCTGCGGGCCGTTTGTCGTGGACTGACAAAATCCTGGATGCTGGGTGCGCCATTCTGGCTGTTATTCGCATTCAGATGGTTCAACAGAAAATCCAGCCCGCCGGCATCCAGCAAGGTATGGTTCCAGGAGAGGTACAAGTGGCTGGTTCCATCGGCGTGGCGGACCACATCAAAGGTCAGCCCCGGCCCGTGTTCGGGTCGTAGTTCGCGTTCGGCTACCACCTTGGGCAGCGACCACGAGGTTTCACCTCCGCCATTGGGGTCGGTGTGTTGAAAGAAAATTTCTTTGGGGTGGGCGGTTGTCCGCCAGACCGGCGGCAGCAGCGGCAGCCGCCGCGCGATACGGGCACGCGCCAGCCACTCCAGGATGGGTGATTCGGCGACGCGCCGGCGCAACCGGTCCGCATCAAACCCGCGGTCCAATTGGAAGATGGCGCAACAGACATTGCCCGGCAATCCGAACCGCCGCATCCGGTGATCCTGACCGTACATGAAATAATCGCCGGGAGCCGGACGAATCTGACGGGGCAGTTCAGACATACAAGACGGACATTCGCAACTAGGTTTTGGCGTGGCCGTTGCGGGCCAGTTCGGCGATGCAATTGGCGAGCGTGGCCATCGAAGTCAGATTATTGCCGGTGAGATGCGAATCCGGCACCCGGACGCCGATGACGCGCTCGCAAAAGAGCAGCAGTTCCACGAGCGCAAAGGAATCAATGCCGGCCTGGGCCAACGGGCTGTTTTCATCAAAATCCGTTCCTTCGGCGACAAAATTGGTCCGCGCAAATTGACAGAGTTGCGCGGCGATGGTCTTGGGGTCCTTCTCTGAGGTCATTGCTTATTTAGGGTCGGCGACGAAATGGCGGTCACGACGGCCGCAACCACGGGGGTTGCCGGGGGTAAAACCGGCTGACATTCAAACCCGGCCATGGCGCAGGCGACGAACCCACGATGGTTCTCAACGCTCATTTCCACTGGTAGTATGACGCGGCTCTCCATGGCGTCAAGCATGGATGCTGGGCGGCATTGATACTGTTTGGTGGGGCGAGGCTACTGCCGAGAGCCGCCGCTTTGCTTTGGCGCGCCGAGTCCGGCTCGCGAGTATCAGGGCAGTGGCGCGACAGGCGTTCACTCAACCGGAAGCTGAAAAATCCAACACCACCTGATTGGCAACGCGATGGTATTATATGCTTGCCCGGCGTTATGCCCTCAGAACATGCTGTGCCCAATGGCAGAATTTGTTCCCGAACCTATGGCCATTCCACCAGTCGCCGCGCGCAGCCGCCTTTCCCGGCTGAAGCTCGCTGCCGTTAAAATCATCCTCCTGACGGTCATGGCCGTGGCGCTGGGTTTGGTTCAGGGCTGGGCATCCTCGCGGACCTACAAACCCGACCATGTCGCCAGTTTTTGGATGGGCGTCTTGCATGGGACGTTGATGCCGGCGGCGTTGCCGGGCCTGCTGCTGGGACAGGACCTGCAGATTTATGCGTCAAACAATTCGGGACGCCCCTACAACATCGGGTACATTTTCGGCATCAATACCTGCGGCTTTCTGTTTTTCGGCCTTGGCTTCTGGCGTCCGCATCCACGACGCCCCTGACCATTTACGATTTGCGATATACGATTTACGCGCAGCTCGGATTGCGGTTGGACTCGTAAATCGAATATCGTAAATCGCAATTCAGAAGGGCCAGTCACAGAAAATTTCGACCACGCTCAACACGCCGCCGCCCCAGTAACGGCTGGGCGCAAAGGTGAACACCCGCCGCTGCCGCTCATAGACGAGTTTTACCGGATGTTCGGGAATGTTCGGATCGTACGCTTCGAATTCCATCGTCTGCTCGGATTCCTTAAGCCCGTAGAGCACAATGCCGTGGTTGATGGTGATGCGCGGGAAACGGAACAGGTGCACCAGGGTCAGGCCGCGTTTGGGCAGGGAGCGTTTCAGTTTTTCCACCATCCGTTTCTGCTGCCAGCAATGGACCGGGAACACCATACGCCAGTGGCTCCGCAAAAAGTAGGATTGCCAGGCGCCACCCAATTCCGCCTTGAGCAGAGGTTCCTGCGCCCGGCTGAACGAACGCAAACCGTCGAAGCCGGGAATGACCACCCGCTCCGATTCCGAGCAGGCACGGCGCGGGTTGCGGGAGACGACCTTGCGGATGAGCCGCCGATAAACTTCCGTTTCTACTGGTGGCTGGTCGGGTGCAAAACGCGCGTGATCAAAAAACTGCCGCGTGGAGCGTACCATCACAAAGCAACGATGATAATACGTTGGCGGCGGATGGGAGTTGAAGGTCGTCATCGCGCCCGTAACCGGATCAAAATGGTATTGCCAGACCAGTTCGTGCGGGAAAGCGAAGGTGTCGTGTTCAAACCGGAAAGCACGGACGGATGGCTCACTTGACGCCGTCATGTTTACGAAGCGGCGCGGGCGTTTTTTTCCGCAAGTCCACCGGTCTTGGGCATGCCGGCCAGGGTGAGTTCGGCGGACAATACTTTGGTATCGGAGATGCAGGCGGTGACCGCGGCCTGGATCAGATTATCCAGACGACCGGTGATGACGGCTTCGATGCGAAGGGTGTCACCGGGTTTGGCGGAGCCAAGGATTTTGACGGCGCGCAACGCCGACAATTTCATGCGTGGCCAGGTGGGATGGGCCGGATCTTCCTGCGCCACCATGCCGGCCACCTGGGCCGCGGCCTCCACAAGCAGCACCCCGGGCAGAATGGGTTCGCCCGGCAGATGGCCGCGCAGATAAAATTCGTCACCCCGGATTCGATATTCACCGACGCCTGCCTTGCCCGGTGTCAGGCTCACCATCCGGTCCACAAACCGGAATTCCGGCCCATGCGGCAGCGACCTCATGGCCAGTTGCAGGATGTCGGGCGACGCACTCATGGTTTGTATCCGGGAGCGCCGGCATCCTTGCCGGCGAGTTCATGCCACGGCCGGCCGGCAAGATGCCAGCGGTCCCGGGAATATGTCCGGCTCGCGCTCATGGCTTTAATGGTTCCACTACCGTGTAGTCCGGCGGCAGTGTAATCTGGAATCGGTCGGGTTCAATCGGCTGGTTGAGTGCCACGTTGGTAAAATCGTTCCGCAGACTGGAACCATCGGCGAATCGCATCTCTGTGGCGGCGATGGTGAAGTCATTGGTGTGAAACCCGATGATAATTTCGCCGATAAATTTGCGCGCGGAATCGCTCCGGGGCTGGAGCGTCATTTGCAGCACCGAATGGGTTTCGGTAGCCGATATCAGTTGGAAATTTTTTTCCATGGTCGCCCGGTCGCGGGGCAGGGTGGCATCGAGCAGGGCCAGTGCATCCTTGATCGGGCCGGACGGCACGGCGCCCAGCGGATATTTCTCCGCCCGCTTGAGCCGGGGATAGACGATGAGCAATTGGTCCGGCTGGCGGAGGACTATCGTCTGGACCGGCTGGCCCAATTCCCAGCGGAATTCGTCGTGCGTCACCCAGACCTTGCCCGTGGACATCAACGGCTGGTTCAAGACCTTGAGCGTGCGCGTCTGCGTAAAGTCACCGGACCAGCTTTGCAGATTGGTTTGGACTTCGAACCATTTATCGAATTGGGCGTCCGTACCTTGCGCAATGGCCATGGTCGCCACCGTACAAACCGCAACAATGCTGCAACCGACGGGACCCGAAATTTTCCTCTTAATCATAATCTTGCTCTTAATCTTCATCCTGGCTTCAGACTGCCGGAAAAGCTTGGGATTAAGATTACGATTAAGAAACCCGAGTATTCTAAAGAGCGACGCTACCCGTTCCTGGGCCAGATGGGAGTGAATTGATACCATTGGTCGATATCCTTGCGAATTTCGGGCTCGAATGCACGCAGGATTTGCTGCGTCAGCTCCCGGCGCGCCTCGCGACTGCCCAGCGCCTTGCGGTCGTAAGTGAATTCCGGCAGCACCGTTGCGGCGTAACCGTCCGGCCGGCGAACGATGGTCACTCCAATCAATGCACAACCCGACGCGCGCGCCAGTTCCGCCGCGGCCAGCGACGCTTCAAACGGATGCCCGAAAAATTCTATCGGAACACCGCCTTTTTCCGGCGGCCGGTCCAATGAAATCGCCAGGTCCGCACCGGCCTGAAGATTTTTGATGACTTCGATAAAAGCGAAATCGCCCTGGCCGATGACCAGGGTCTCGACGCCGCACCGCCGCCGCGCTTCGATACGCAGATCGGTCAGGCCATCGTCGGGTTCGGCCTGCGTGAGAATCGTCAGCCGGATGCCCACCTGGTTCAGCAACAGGCCGCCATGTTCCCAATTGCCCAGGTGCAGCGTGATGAAAAGCGTGCCGTGTCCGCGTTGCCGGGCGGTTCGGATGATTTCCAGTCCGAAGGGGTTGGTCAGCCAGTTTTGTACCGGCACACCACTTTCCACGCGCCACAAATCGACCATCTTCGCGGCGAACTTCCGATGCATCCGGCGGGTCGCTTGCTCGGCCGCGGTCCGGTCGCCTGCGAACAGCGGCAGAAAATTTTGCACCACCACTTCGCAACGCTGCCATTGAAACCAACAGTAAAACCTGGCGAGCAGCATGGCGAATCCTTTGACCAATCTGACCGGCAGGAGGCGTACCAGGACCAATCCCAACCGCCACAGACCGGCGTGATAGAAAGCGGGTTGAGCGGCGTGTGACGTGTGACGCGTGACGTGAGATTTCTCATGGTCACTCTGCTGTTCTGACTTCGGACCTCCGACTTCTGACTTCCGGCTGAATAGCCTCCACCACGTTGGCAGCAGGAAAACCGAAATCAACATATTGGCGCCGATGCCCACCGCGCACACCCGGCCCAGGCTGGCCATGCCGGGATTGCTGGAAAGTCCCAGCGAGCCGAACCCGGCTACCGCCGTGCCGCCGCAGAGCATCAACGCCCGCCCGACGGAACGGCGGACCGCGAGGAGATCACCGCCGTGTCGGCGCAAGGCGAGTTGGATGAAAATGGTGTAGTCTACGCCGGTGCCGAGCATCAACGGCAGCGCCATCAGATTCATCAGGTTCCAGTCCCACCCGCTGAGCGCCATGATGGCCAGCAGACACAATCCGCTCAGACCCAGCACCGCCGCGCCCAGCAAAATTTCGGTGGTCCGGCGGAAAGCGAACCAGAGCGACAACAGCACCAGCGCCACCATCGGCATGACCACCAGCCACATTCGGGATTGAACCCGCTTTAACGTCGCGTTGCCCAGCAATTCCCAGCTCGAAAGCAATGCACCGTCCATGGCCAATTGCCGGGACAAATCGGCCGGTGCCACTGACTCGACCCGGTTTGTCGCCGGATAAACCAGGCCCATCACCAGCCACTCATCCGGGGTCCGGGTCACAAACCGTTTCAGCAACCACTGGCTTACGTGATTGGCCGGCCAGAAAATATTCGTGCTGGCGCCGGCACGCGCCCAGGTCCGAACCAGTTCCTCCGTCAGGACCATCGCATTGGTATTGAAACCTTCTGCCCGGGCTGCGTCTTGCAGCATTGGACCTTTCGTTCCCAAAACGGTTGCGGCGGCGCGATTGGCTGCTTGAAATTCCGCGCGCGGCCACAGCGCCGTCGGCAGCAGGTACTGGCCGATGACCTGCTTCGAAACTGCGCCGGCCAGCAGGGCATCGGCGTTAGTGAGCCGTTGATAGACTTCGGATTCGTTCCTGCCGGAAATAATCACCCAGAGCGGTTGCGGTGGCAGGCCAAGTTCGGCCGTAATTTCGTCAAGCGTTGTCTGCGCTTCGCCGTGCTGCGGTTGCAACGCATTGCCTGTCCGGTCCAGACCCGGCTGGAGGAAACACAACACCCCGCCCGCGCAGAGAAGAATCAGAGCAGTCAGCGCAAACAAGGTGACAGTGTTATTTCCTGGAGCGCCGGCATCTTGCCGGCGTGTTTTAATCGCATTTGTACCCGCACTCGCCGGCACGGATGCCGGCGCTCCCGGTTGTGGCGCGACGAAGTAATTCCACCAACGGAATGCCGGCTGGTCCGGACGCGGTTTCCGACGTTCGGGAAACAATGGGGGCAGATAAATCATCACCATCACCAGGGCCGACAGAGCGATGCCGATGGCGACCAATGTGCCGAGTTGGCCCAGGCCGGGCAGGCCACCGAGGTTCAGCACCAGAAACGCGCTGATGGTGGTAATGGCCGCCCACAGAATGCTCGGCGCAATCGCGCGGCGGATTTCCGGTACTGTCATTTGCGGATGCGCCAACGCTTCCTGGTAATGGACTACGGCATAATCCACGGCCAAACCCAGCAGCACGGCGGCAAAGCCCAGGCTCACCACGCTGACCGTCCCCAACACCAATCCGCCTAATGCCAGCGTTGCGCCCAAAATCAGCATCAGTAACACCAACAGCCAGAGCATCGGCCGCAAGCGCCGGTGCGTGAGCCAGAAGAGCACGGCAATGGCCGTGGAGGTGATCCCGACCGAGTGACTCATGTCGCGTTGCATGCTGGTGGCGATTTCTTCCACAAACACCGGACGCCCCGTGTAACGCACCACGACGCCTTGCCATAAATCGTTCGTACTGCCGCCAGGTTTTGGACTGCGCCAGTCCTCTGGCGCTTTTTGATTGGTGGCGGGAACGAAAGCGGCAGAGGGCTGCCGCACTCCAAGACGCTGCCGCGCCTGCAAATCATCCACCACGGCATGTATTGACTTTAACCAGCTTTCGCATGACCGATAGCTGCTCAAATCCACCGCGGATTCCACATACAACAACCGGAATTTTCCGTCCGCCGATGCGAACATCTGCTGGCTCTGGCCGGTGGAGAAACCGGCGAGATTCGTCAATGCCGGCATTGTCAGCAAGTCGAATGGGTCGTACTCGCGCCGGGCCAGGTCCATCGGCGACATGGAGGTGGCCAGTGCTTCCTTGGTTTGCTCGAGCGCGGACTTGAGCTGGTCGGGAGCCAGGCGGCTGGTCAGTTCACCGAACGATTCGGGCGATTGATTGAACCACAACCAGCCGAGCAGTTCGCCCAGCTGCTCCGGATGTTCATTCCACGGCGCCTGCCAGGTCACTTCCGCAACCAGGTTGGTCCGCTGGCGCAATCGGTCCGCCAGTTGGCCCGCCAGCCGTTCCGCCTGTTCAGCATCCGGTGCGCGGAGCGTGATAATCAATTCGCGCGCGTTGGCGAAATGCTGCTGGTAAAGTTTCAGGCCCTGGACCGTCGGCTCGTCCGGCGGCAACAGGTCGAGGATGTCCACGTCGAAGCGCAACCGCCACAGCCCGAGGCCAACGGCCACCAGGAGCAGCGCCCACCACCAGCGTTTGAAAAATGCGCTCACTGTTTGGCCTTGAAAGGTTGAAGGGTTGAACCGTTAAAGCAGCGGCATATTGGTGGCGCAGACATTCCTGTCTGCGGATTCACGGGACATTCCTGTCCCGTGGTTCGGACGACTGGCCGCCGTCGCGCCGGAGCGGCGCTATGGCGCGCCGTGAAGGCGGAAAAGTCGCGAGAACCCGCAGGCTGGGAAGCCTGCGCTACGGCGGTGGTGTCAAGATGTACCCGTTCGGATCTCACGGCGAAAGATAGCCTTCCAAAGTTTCACCGGTGCCGGCGTTTTCCAGCCGCCAACTTCCGTCCTGGTTGCGGCTAAAATGAAACGCCAGGGGGAGCGGTTTCCCGGCCAAGGCTGCGGGCAGGTACAGCCAGGCAAACCGGGTCGGTGCCGACCCGTGCCCGGAGAAACTGTACTGTTTTTGGGGAAACCGGATGAACCAACGGGTGGGAGTCGTCTGCGCAAACACCATGGCCAACGGCGTCTTGTCGAATTGAATTAATGCATAACCGTCCTCGTTGGTAGCCAGGATGAGATCACCGCCGATTTCCGGCAAACCGCTTTTGGGCCGCCAGAGGGCCTGGCCTTGTTGAATGTGCCAACCGGGGCCGGAAGCCGTGAACAGGCTTTGCGTGGTCGTCCGGCAGCCACAGAAAAGCGTCAGCACGGCCACCGCAACTGACCGGAGGAAAAAGCGAGAGTAGGAGTCCCGCGATGAGGGATGAGTCGGCTCTGATTTCGGAAATTGCCAAGGAGATTTGGGCCGGTTGACACCGGCTGCTAAGAAAAGAACGGTTTCAGTAAAGCCTGTTAATGACCGCATGCAACGCGGCCATTGTTGCGGAAGCCTGATGCTTGTCAACGCTTCACGGTGTTTGGATTTAGTCAAATCATCTCGGCAAAGGCCGTGGCAGTGTTGGAAAATTATATGGGCCGAAAGAGCGTATGTACGGAAGAATGTAAGGGGCAAGGTCAAAGGGCATCCGGCCGGTGCAATCATGATGCGTGGCCGGTATGCATGGCCAAAAAAACATTATTTCAACCCCTTGACAATCCAAACTGATGCACTACCTGCATTTCTCCAATTCTCTGCTCGTTTCCGCCAAAATTCCACGGGAAATTAAATGGTTATTTGATAAACCGTGTTATTCAGGGGTTTTACACCATTATCGGGTCGTCGCACTTGCCACACTCGAATAGCCGCTCAAATTGCCGGCTGCGTCGGTTGCCTGCACCTGGTAATTGTAGGTCGTCTTCGCCGTCAAACTCGTGTCGCTGTAATTGGTTCCGGTCGGTGTCGCCAGCTGGGTGAAATTCGTCGACCCTGTCCCCTGGCTGCGTTGCAGCAGATAACCGGTAACTCCGACAGTGTCGGTTGAAGCTGTCCAACTCAAATTGATCTGACTGGTGCTAATGGCTGTCGCCGTCAGGTTCGCCGGTGCTGTCGGCGGCTGCGTGTCGTTGGTCGCACCGACCGCACTGATGGGTGCATTCAGGTCGGTCTGAATCTGTGCCGCTGTCAGCGCCACGTTGTAAATGCGCACCTCGTCAATGGTTCCCTGGAAGAACTGGCCGTAAAGACTGTCACCGCCGATTTGCAGCGGGTTGGTCGAGGCTGCCATCGCTCCTGTCTGCGCCTGGCTCGACACCTGCGTTCCATTCACATACAAGCGCGTCGTTGTTCCGTCATACGTCGCCGCCAGATGCGTCCAGGTGTTCACCGCCAATGCGGTCGTCCCATAAAGCGGGCTGCTGGCGAACTTGCCTCCCATTGCCGGCCGGCCGCTCGCCGGGGACGTCCCCTCCAGGTAATAATTGTCGTCGGCCTTGAAGATCACATCCCGCCATGCGCTGCTCACGGTCGAGGGGTTCACCCACGCTTCCAATGTCATCGCCGTGCTCAGTTGCAACGTCGTCGCGTTGTTGATCGTCACCAGTGCGCTCGTGCCATTGAACCCCAGCGCGTTGCCATACTTGCCCGAAGTCGTCCACGTCGCGCCGCTGATCGTTCCATTGTTCCCGTTCCCCGAGGCGTCTGTCACCGTCGTCCCGGTCCCTTCATTGAATCCATACGCCGCCACCAGTCCGCTGGGTGCCGACGGCGTTGTTGCGCTTACCACGCTTGAATACCCGCTCAAATTGCCGGCCGCGTCCGTTGCCTGCACCCGGTAATTGTAGGTCGTCCCCGCCGTCAAACTCGTGTCGCTGTAATTGTCCCGGTCGGAGTCGCCATCTGGGTGAAATTCGTCGAACCCGTTCCCTGGCTGCGCTGCACCAGATAACCGGTAACCCCGACAATGTCGGTCGAAGCCGTCCAACTCAAATTGATCTGGCTGCCGCTCACTGCGCTGCACACCAGGTTCGTCGGT
>JBGPDH010000048.1:0-16839 GCA_041482195.1 Verrucomicrobiia bacterium | reverse complement strand
CGGTTTTCGATGACACGGTGTTGCCGCCACCGACGAATTCCTTGTACAACCCCGGTACCGGTTGGGCAAACGGCAGGTGGTTGGACCCTTATTATAATTCTTCAGGCACCAATATCGGCGGGATTACATACTATTATATGCTTACCAATGTATCCGGGCTGAAAACCAGCCCCACCAACCGGGTCTTCTATTCTCTCGCGAGCATCGTCAACAACAAGGCGAGTATTTTCATTGGTGCTTCTAATTGCGTTTTCCTTCTGACCAATGGGATCGGCATGAAAAGCGGTAACAATCTGACCCTGGATGTGACTAATAACGCGAATGTTGAAATCTATACCGGCGGGACTCTTGATACCGGCAACGGTACCGTCAATAATGTTTATCAATACGCGCCCGCGTTCAAAATTTATGGACTCCCCACCTGCTTCAGCCTTGTGTTTCCCGGTAATGCCAGTTTGACCGCCTGGATTTACGCACCCGAAGCGGACGTCACTTTCAATGGCGGCGGCAGTAATCCCTACGACGTTGCCGGCGCTTTCAAGGTTCACAGCGTCGCGCTGAAAGGCCATTTTAATTTTCATTTCGATCAGGTTCTCCGGACCAACGACCCGCCTTTTCGGTACGTCGCCAACAACTGGCAAGAGAAACATTAGCGCCTGGCGGTCCACCCTCCTGCGGCCCGTTTGAAATCCGAAAGAATTCGGTTGAGACTCTTTGGGGTGCCTTCCAAACTGGCCGCGTGCAAGCGGCCATTCTCCGCGGGAAGGAAGATATTCGAATCGAGGATATCGCTCCATCACCGCTCCAGCCCGGCGAGATCCGCGTCCGTATCGAGGCCGCGTTGACTTGCGGAACGGATTTGAAGGTTTTCAAACGCGGTTATCATGCCCGGATGATTGTGCCTCCCGCCGTTTTCGGCCACGAACTGGCGGGAACAGTTTCTGAAATTGCGCCCCTCACGCGGCCTTCGGCCACCCTCTCCCATCCGGTGGGAGAGGGACGGGGTGAGGGTTGGTCTGTCGGCGATCGCGTCGCGGTCGCCAATTCCGCGCCCTGTGGAGAATGTTTTTTCTGTAAGAACCACCAGGAGAATCTCTGTGAAGATTTGTTGTTCCTCAACGGCGCGTACGCTGAATCCGTTGTCATTCCCGCACGACTCGTCCAAAAAAACCTGCTCCGACTCAAGCCGGAAACCGATTTTCGTGATGCGGCGCTCGTTGAACCGCTCGCCTGCGTTGTCCAGGGAGTCGAAGACACAAAACTTCATGCCGGTCAAAATGTGCTGGTCATCGGCACCGGACCGATCGGGTTGATGTTCGTGGCGCTGGCAAAGAATCTCGGTTGTCACGTCGTGGCCGCGGGTCGGCGGTCCGGAAGATTGGAGGCCGCGCAACGACTCGGAGCGCGCCAGGCCATTGACGTCGGTGCCGGCCGGGAACTGGTAGCAACCATCCGTAGCGCAACCGACACCCGCTTCGATGCGGTAATCGAAGCAGTCGGCCGATCCGAAACGTGGGAAGCCGCCACGCAACTCGTACGCAAGGGTGGCACGGTGAATTTTTTTGGCGGATGCCCGGCCGGGTCCAAAGTATCACTCGACACCGAATTGGTTCATTATTCCAATCTGACTTTTACCGCCAGTTTCCATCACACGCCACGGGCAATCCGGCAAGCGTTGGAATTGATTCAGAGCGGTGTGATTCGCGCGCGGGATTTCGTGGATGGCGAATGCCCGCTTAGCCAGTTGCCGGAATTGTTCAAGAAAATGTCAGCAGGCAATCACGCCATCAAAACTCTGATCCAGGTACACGAATGACCCTCACCCCGTCCCTCTCCCATCGGATGGGAGATGGTGGCCGCAGGCCGTGTGAGGGTTCAAGGCTTCAGAAATTTTTCCAGGACCGTGTGCATCTTTTTCAAGTCCGGCAAATTGACATACATCATGTGGCCGGCATCGAAGGTATCGTAGGTAATATTTGTGCGGTAGGCCGGGGCCAGTTGCATGTGCTCGAGCGCATAACGCATCGTGTCGGGAGGGCAGACGAGGTCACGCAGGCCATTGAGCACCAGCACCCGCATATAAGGATTCTGGTTCATCACGGACGCGAGCTGGTCGCTGACGTTGGGAAAATCGTTATGCGAGCCGTAATTCCACGGCTGTACCCCGGCGATAATTTCGTAGGGCAGATCGTCCTCGAATTTCAATTCCCCGCGCGCGTAAGCGTTCATTGCTGCCGCGAACGGCCCGTAGGTCGCCGCGTAGGACGGGTCAAAATCGGGGTAGGGCGAAGCGGGGTCGTCGTCGCGCCCGGTGATACGGGCATCATAGGCACCCAGAATCAGCCCTTGATCGTGCAGCAACTGTTTGCGAAAGACACCGCCGTCAACCCGCAAATGGTTGTCTTCAATCACCTGCGGTTTTAAACCGGTGAGCCGGGTCAGTTGGGTGATGATCTTTTGCCGCTCGTCGGCCGACAGCGCTGCGCCCTGCTGCAAAGCGGAGGCGTATTCGCCGTTGGCAAACCCGCGCGCCTCGGCCAAAGCCCCGGGCAAATCATTCTGCAAATCCGATGGCAGTTTTTTAAAGTAATACGCCGTGGCGGTGTAATTGGGCAGAAACAGTTCAAACGGCAAATCGTTGCCTGGCCCGTCATCGATGGTGGCAAAATCCAGCACCCCCGACACCAGAATCAAGCCGTTCAAATACATGCCATAGCGTGAGCGCAGCCGTTCCGCCAGTCCGGCCGCGCGGAAGACGCCGTAGCTCTCGCCGCAAAGATATTTCGGCGAAAGCCAGCGCTCGTGTCGCGTCGTCCATAACCGGATGAATTCACCGACAGAATCCAGGTCGGCCGTCTGGCTGAAAAATTGGTCCGGTTTTTCGTCCTTCGCGGCCCGGCTGAAACCGGTGGCCACCGGGTCGATGAAGACCAGGTCACTGACATCCAGGATGGAATACGCGTTGTCGGCGAGCCCGAACGGCGGTTTGGGTAATGTGCCGTCCTCGTTCATCTTGACGCGTCGCGGGCCGAGCGCGCCGAGATGCAACCAGACGGACGAAGAACCGGGACCGCCGTTGAAACAAAAAGTAACCGGCCGGGGCTCAGCCTTGTCTCCCTCGACCCGCGTGTAAGCGACATAAAATACCGAAGCGCGGGACGTGCCGTCGGGTTTAAGGACCGGCAACATGCCGGTTTCAGCGACATAGGTTACGTGTTTCCCGGCAATGGTCACGGTGTTGGTGGTCAGGACCGGTTTGTGGGTGGCATCAGGGATGGTGGCCACCTCCGATTTCTTCGTGGCGGGCGCGTTGGTTTCTTCGGAAGGGGAATTGGTTTTGGTCAAGTCCGCCGCACGGGCGTTCAGGGCCAGCGCCAGGAGTAACAACCAGCGTATCGGTTTCATTTGTGTTTTCGATTTTTGCACCGGGAATCCGTTTCGACAACCATTTACGCAGATTCCCCCGAAGCTGTGAATAACTTTCTCAAAAAGTGCTTGCTGCCAGCCGAAACAATTGTTAGGTGATGTGATATTCACATCGTTTTTATTACAAACAACTAATCGATCAGAAGGCTGAAGGGTATAACGGTGACAGAGGACAGGGTTGGTTTGGCGAGGCTTAATTTCGTAAATGCGTCCCCCAAGGCACGCGCGTTTTCCATTTGTAACCTGAAGCCGGAAAGCGCCTAGCCTGGGGGCTTCTCCCGATTTCTCCCATCAAACCCAAACAAAATAAAATAAAAAAACCAACATGAAAAGAAACGCGTCGTACTCATGCTGCGCGGTGTTGTTTCTCAGCGCGGCTTTGTTCAACCAATCCGTTCAAGGGCAATTGACCCTCAGCGGCACCAACTATAACCAGGACTTCAATACCATCAGCAACGGCCTGCCGGCCGGCTGGTCGGTCAGGCTCAATGCCACCGCGGCGAGCCTCGGAACGAACGCCAATTTTCCGACCGCCGCCAAGACGTGGGCAGATCAAACCGGAGAATTTGGCAACTGCGCCTCGACGGTGGCCAACTCAGGCACAAATTTTAACGGCACCGAATCGACCAGCATCCAGCCCGGTTGCACCAACCGCGCACTGGCCATTCGTCAAACTGGCTCGTTTGGCGATCCTGGGGCTGCCTTTGCGCTACAGATCGCAAATACCGTCGGCCTAAGTAACCTGACTTTCAGTGTGAACCTTTGCACCTTACGGACAAACGGTTACACGACTGTCTGGACCATTCAATATGCCGTCGGCGATTCGCCCACTAACTTCACCCCTCTGGGTACCTACTCCAACTTGGCCAACTTCGGGCCGACAACTCAAGCGTATAACCTGGGGGCAAATGCCAACGGTGCGTCCTCCAATGTTTGGATTCGAATCGTTGCGCTCTCACCGGCGACCGGTTCGGGCTCACGGGCCACTTTTGGCATCGATAATTTTTCCCTGTCCTGGAACAGCAGCGGCGCATCGGGTTCACCGCCGGCTATCAGCCACTTTGCCGTCACCAACGGGCAGGCGCAGATCGATTTCACGGGCAGCTCCACTGACGGGGTGGGCGCGTTTCTGGTACTCGCTGCTGATCAAATTTCCGGCCCTTACAAGGAAATCGGGGCGGGGGTAACCATCACGCAACTGAATCCGGGAAGCTTTCACGCCGCCGCTCCCTTAAAAGGGCCGCAGCAATTCTATCGAATCAAACGACCATGACGGCAGGAATTACTCGCCGATGATTTTTACCAGCACGCGTTTGCGGCGGCGGCCGTCAAACTCGCCGTAGAAAATCTGTTCCCACGGGCCGAGGTCGAGCTTGCCTTTCGTGATGGCCACCACGACCTCGCGCCCCATGATTTGCCGTTTCAGGTGGGCATCGGCGTTGTCCTCGCCGGTCTGGTTGTGACGGTATTGCGACGTCGGTTCGTGGGGCGCCAGTTTTTCCAGCCAATCATCGTAATCGTGCAGCAAGCCATCCTCGGCGTCATTGATGTAAACGCTGGCGGTAATATGCATGGCATTGACCAGGCAAAGTCCTTCCTGCACGCCGCTCCGGCGAACCAGTTCCCCGACCCGATCCGTGATATTAAGATAGTCGCGCCGGTGCGGTGTCTCAAACCAGAGATGTTCGGTCAGACTTTTCACCCGCCGTCCGCATGTTTAAATCGCTGCTGCCACCAAATCGCCGACCTCCCGTGTGCCATACCCCATTTTACCGGCGGCCAGCGATTTGATCCTCGAGTTGATGATTTTCACCACCGCCTCTTCAATGGCAGCCCCAGCCTTGGATTCGCCGAGAAAATCCAGCATCAGGCCGGCGGCGTTGATAGCGGCGATGGGATTGATGACATTCAGGCCGGTGTACTTGGGCGCGCTGCCGCCCATCGGCTCGAACATGCTGGTGCCTTCCGGATTGATGTTGCCACCGGCGGCGACTCCCAGCCCGCCTTGAATCATCGCCGCGAGGTCCGTGATGATATCACCAAACATATTGTCGGTGACAATCACGTCGAACCACTCCGGATTTTTCACAAACCACATACAGGTGGCGTCCACGTGCGCGTAATCGCGCTTAACGTTTGGATATTTCGCACCGAGTTCATGGAAGGCGCGCTCCCACAAATCGAAGGCATACGTGAGCACGTTGGTCTTGCCGCACAAGGTTAATTGGGTGGTTTTGCCCGATTTGACGTCCTCCGGCTTGAGGCCTTTCCAGGGTTTGCCGTCGCGGCGTTTCCCGGCCAGGTCGAAGGCATATTTCAGACAGCGGTCCACTCCCCGGCGTGTGTTCACCGATTCCTGAATGGCGATTTCGTGCGGCGTCCCTTTGAAGACAAAACCGCCCGAACCGGTGTAGATCCCCTCGTTATTTTCGCGCACGACCACAAAGTCAATGTGCTCCGGTCCCTTGTCCTTGAGCGGGCAGTCGGCGGCGCGATAAAGTTTTACGGGACGCAGATTGATATATTGCTCCAGTTCGAAACGGAGGCGCAACAGGATGCCCTTTTCCAGAATGCCCGGCTTGACCTGCGGATGGCCCACGGCGCCAAGGAAAATCGCCTTGAACTTGCGGAGTTCCTCCACCGCGCTGTCCGGCAACACCTCGCCGGTTTTGAGGTAGCGTTCTCCGCCGAAATCGAATTTGTGCCAGTTGATTTTGAAGCCGAACTTTTTCGCAGCGGTCTCGGACACCTTGACGCCTTCTGCCGCGACTTCCGGGCCCGTGCCGTCGCCGCCAATGAGTGCGATGTCGTAAGTTTTCATTTATTATTTTCCTGCAATTGAAACAAGGCCGGTCATGCTAGCAATTTGCCGGGCGGTGACAATGAAGAATTTACGACTTACGATTTCTGATTTATGATCCGCAGGCTTCACTGGAAGCGGTCGTCCATTACAAATCGTAGACATAAATGTCTTTGGTCCTGCCATACAAAGTCGCGACGCTGTTGTACTGCTTTAACGAGCGGGACGACGTGTTGTTGCTCGAACGCGCCCAGGAGCCGAACCGCGGTTTCTGGAGCCCTTGCGGCGGCAAACTGAAGATGGAGTTCGGTGAATCACCCTACATTTGCGCCTGCCGCGAAGCGGAGGAGGAACTCGGCATCAACATTCAAACGGCCGATTTGCATTTGACGGGCCTGGTCAGCGAACATGGTTATCAAGGCCAAACGCACTGGCTGATGTTTTTGTTCGAGTTGAAAGCCAAACTAGAAACCCTGCCGCCGGTGCATCCTGAAGGACGGTTCCAGTTTTTCCCGCGGGCGGCGCTGTCCACACTGAAAATTCCCCGGACGGACCGTGAGCAAATCTGGCCCTGGTTCTGGCAACATCGCCGCGGCTTTTTTGCGGCCCACTGCCATTGTCATCCGGACGGGCGGAACGAATGGACGCTCGAAGAGGCAAGGCAGAAGTGAGTAGGCAGAATGAAGAAATTTTTACCGCTGCGCGTTTGATTTTACCTCTGCAATCTGCATTCTAGCTTTTACATTTATGGAGCCCGTCATCGACCTGCACAGCGATGAACATTTCATGCGCGAGGCCCTGCGTCAGGCCGCCAGGGCTTACGCGGCCGGCGAAGTACCCGTGGGCGCGGTGATTGTGCGTGCCGGCCGCGTGATTGCGCGGGCGTTCAACCAGGTTGAATTGCTCAAGGACGCGACCGCGCATGCTGAAATGCTTGCGTTGACGCAAGCGGAAGAAGTGACCGGGGATTGGCGGCTGACCGACTGCACGCTATATGTGACCAAGGAACCGTGCCCGATGTGCGCGGGTGCGGTGGTGCACACGCGGCTGACGCGGGTGGTGTTCGGCGCACGCGATCCAAAAGCGGGCGCTGCGGGCAGCGCCATGAACCTGCTGCAATTTCCGACGTTGAACCATCGTTGCGAAATCACCGGCGGTGTGTGTGAGCAGGACTGCCGAACCCTGTTGCAGAACTTTTTCACAGAACAACGGTTCCCGGACAGGCCCCGAAAGCGGGGTGGTCACAACGCCGCTGACAAAGTCTGAGGCGTTGCCGGTCCGTAACCCTGCCACCCTGTTTGGCAGTCTCAAAAAAAACGAGGCATCCGAAAAGGATGCCTCGTTGCGAAGTCTACCAGATTAATTAAGTGGAAAATCGTAAAACGGATTGGCCGTGGCACCGTTCGTGGAGTTATACAGGTCACTTTGTAAATCCATTACCGACGCCTGTTGGGCGCTGCCGTCTCCGAGCAGAACATTCCCGGCTTGCAGGTGAATATCATTGGCCGTCCATGCCCAACTCTTCCAATCCACTCCCTTCGCGGGGCCTACTCCTTGACTGGCCCCCGAGCCGTTGCCGGCAGTGCCAACGGTGGGTGATACCCCATACATCTGCGGCGCGGGAGCCGAGGTTCCGGGAGTGGGGGAAACGCCGATACTGCGGTCACCTGCCAGGACTGACTGAGGCTGAACATCCGTCGCGTCCGCACCCACGAAATAGCTCAGCGGAGCAGTGTTGATGGGATTGGCCACAGGATTGGCTGTGCCGGGTGGAGTGAAAAATTGAGCCCAATTGGTAGCGGGTTGACCGTGCTGGCCGGTGGCATCCGAGGGACAATCCAGGACTGCCGGGTTATCCAGCGTGTTGGACATGACCACAAAACTACCCGCCGGTGCATATATCGCCGCATACGGAGCCGGTGGCGTCGCAGTGAGGCCGGTATTCTGCGCGCTATAAACCCACTCCAAAGCACCGCCGTTGGCGACCGTGACGGTCATCGGGTACTGGCTGTTATTGTCATCACCAAACATCCGGAAGGCGATGCCGATCTGTTTGAGATTGCTGATGCAATTGACGCGTTGTGCCTTGCGCTTGGCGGCTGCGAGTGCCGGCAACAACATGGCGGCGAGAATGGCGATGATGGCGATCACCACCAGCAACTCGATCAGCGTGAAGGCCTTTTTCTGTTTTAGAATTCTTTTCATACGTTTACTTGGTTTTTTAATTTTCTCTTTCGAGTGGTAATCGGTGGACTCTAATCAAGCCGCACCAACTGTCAATTTCTATTCTGAAAATTTCTTTAGCACCAGCGGTGCCAAACGCAATTTGTGCAAATTTGAAGGGAAAACTGGATTCCCGTGAACGCAAAACAGCGTTACGCGTAAAATTTTCACGCGTCGCGCGTGAATCTCACGCACCGGTGCCGGCCCGCCGGTTAAAATCTCATTTACAGCTGCGCGCGCATCACAAACACTGACCATCCTGTGGCTGACCCGAAAGAAAATGCTCTCATGGAAAAAATCGTGTCGCTTTGCAAGCGGCGCGGTTTTATTTATCAATCCTCGGAAATATACGGCGGCATCAATGGTTTTTGGGATTACGGACCGCTGGGCGCCGAGCTCAAACGTAACGTCAAGGAACTCTGGTGGCACACCATGACCCGTCAGCGTGATGATGTGGTCGGCCTCGAGGCCAGCATCATCATGTCGCCTCAGATCTGGAAGGCCAGCGGCCACGTGGACACGTTCAGCGATCCCATGATTGACTGCAAAACCTGCAAAGGTCGTTTTCGCGCCGATCAGACAAACGAAATTCCATGCCCGCAAAAGCCCAGCAAAATGGTGTCCGACTGTCACGGTGAAAAAACTCCGCCGCGGGCTTTCAATCTGATGTTTCAGACGTATGTCGGCCCGGTCCAGGACGCATCGGCAATTGCCTACCTCCGTCCCGAAACCGCGCAGGCCATTTTTGCCCAGTTTAAAAACGTATTGGAAACGTCGCGACAGAAGGTGCCCTTTGGCATTGCCCAGGTCGGCAAGGCTTTTCGCAATGAGGTCACGCCGCGCAATTACACCTTCCGCTCGCGTGAATTCGAGCAGATGGAACTGGAGTTTTTCATCAAACCGGACGAAGCCGTCGAAGCCATTTCCGGTCGGGTCGCGCGTGCGGCAGAGCTCGACCCTCGACCCTCGACCCTCGACACTTCATCGTGGGGCTGGGAGGCCTGGCATAAATACTGGGTCGAGCAGCGCATGGCTTTTTACGAAGGCATCGGGCTGCCGCGAAATACGCTGGTGGAATATTGGCAAAAACCGGAGGAGCTGGCGCACTACGCCCGCGCCACCGTGGACATCCTCTACAAATTCCCGTTCAGCAAACGCGATGAGAAAGGCGAGTTAAAGGGTGAGGAACTCGAAGGGATTGCCGCCCGCAGCGATTTCGATCTGAGCCAGCACGCGCGTTGCTCCGGCAAACCGATGGGCGTATTCGACGAGGAACTGCGCGCTGCCTGGGGCAAACTCGACGAAGCCAGGAAAGCGGAACTGTCGAAGCGTTATTACGACGCGCGTCTGAAGTATCTGGTGAAAACGGGCGTCGCGCAGGAACAGGCCGGGAAAGAGGCAAAAGAAGACGCTGACGGTCTGGCCAAAGGTCAATATATTCCCCACGTCATCGAGCCATCCGCCGGCGTGGACCGGCTTATCCTGGCGCTGATTTGCAATGCCTATTACGAAGACCAGATGCCGGACGAAAAGGGCAAACAGGAATCCCGGGTGGTGCTGAAATTTCATCCCCGCGTGGCGCCCATCAAGGTGGCCGTGCTGCCATTGCTCAAGAATAAACCCGACCTCGTCAGCAAGGCGCAGGAAGTACGCGACCGGCTGCGGCCGCACATGAAAGTTTTCTATGATGACGCGGGGGCGATCGGCCGTCGCTATCGCCGGCAAGACGAGGCGGGCACGCCGTTTTGTGTGACCATTGATTTTGACACGCTGGGCGAAAAACCGGAATTGAAGGACACGGTTACGATGCGCTACCGCGATGACGGCCGGCAGGAGCGTTTGGCGATCGGGGAATTATTGAATTGGTTGCTGTCGAAAATCCACTGAGGGGGTATGAATTGCGCATGAACCAGCCTGAGCGCATCTCCTACGTGATTATGGCGGTGGTATTGTTGCTCATCGGGTGGTTGCATCTCGGAACGCTGATGCTCACGGTGTTGTTCGGCTATTTCGCGTTGCACCAATTCAGCTTCGGACGCAGCAAACTCCTGGGCGTGACGCTATATCTTATCGCCGTGGTGACAATCGGCTGCGGGCTGTTTTATTTTTCACGCCAGGCTTACGTCACGGCACCCAGGATTGCCGAGACCGCGATCCCGGCCGTGGTCGAATACGCGGAAAAAAAGGGGGTGGAACTGCCGTTCAGCGATTACGCCAGCCTGAAAACAGTGGCGATCAACGAGGTCCAGGAAGACGTTGCCAATGTTGGCCGGCGTGTTCGGACCGCCGCGTTTCAAATCCTATTGTTGGTAATCGGTTTGGTGGTGGCGGCGGGACTGTTCCTGAATGCCACCTGGGGTACGGAAAGCGACCCCAACACCTCGCGGGACAGTCTTTACGCGACCGTGGTGCGTGAACTGGATGTGCGCGCCCGGACCTTCTACCGCAGCTTCTCCCGGGTCATTGGGGCGCAAATCGTCATTTCCGCCATCAACACCATTTTGACGGCCGTATTTCTGCTATGGAATGGTTATCCTTACAAAACGGTCCTGGTGGCGTTCACGTTTCTTTGTGGGTTATTGCCCATTGTTGGCAATGTTATCAGCAACACGCTCATCGTTGGCGTGAGCTTCACCATTTCACCGAATATGGCACTCCTCGCGCTCATCTTTCTCATCGTCATCCACAAACTGGAATATTTCCTTAACAGTAAAATCATCGGCGACCGCATCAGAAACCCGATGTGGCTGACGCTCATCGGCCTGGTGCTCGGCGAAAAATTAATGGGCATCCCGGGTATGATTCTCGCGCCAGTGGTCCTGCATTATATCAAGGTGGAGGCGTCCCGCAACAAAGTGGCCGGGGCCGCAAGCCCACCCGCCGCCTCGCTTCCGACGGCATCTTGAATTAAACTGGGAATGAAGTTCGATGGCCACCGAGACCAAATCTACCAAACCCGTCAAGAAACCCGCGCCGACGCTGTATTTCATCGCCGCCATCAAATTGATTAAAGGCGCTGCGTTGTTGCTGCTGGCCCTGGGCGTTCTTACCCTGGCGCACCGGGATTTGTCGGATGCGTTTGACCAGTTTCTGCGCTGGGTGCATCTCGACCCGGAACGGACGTTTTTTGCACGGATCGGTGACTGGCTTGATACCATCACGCCCGGCAACGTTCGGGCGGTGGCCTCCGGCACGTTTCTTTGCGGTTTATTCCTGGTGGTCGAATCCATCGGGCTGTCCTTTCGTGCGAAATGGGCCATCTGGCTGGCGATCGGGGAATCCGCCTTTTTCATTCCCATTGAAATTTTTGAACTGATCCCTCGCCCCAACGCACCGCGTCATTATTCCATCGGCCTTCTGGTTGTGCTCATCCTCAACGTGGCAGTCGTATGGTATCTCTATAAAAACCGGGAACGGCTCTTTCGCCATCATTAAATTTACGATTTACGATTTATGATTTATGATTTGCAATGGGCACGGTTGCGCGGTCGAAATCACAGATTATCAATCATAAATCGTAAATGACGACGGCTGAAGCCATTCAATTGCTGGAAAAATTCCGGGCGGGCGATGTAAGTCGCGGCCGGGTTTTGCGGGCTTTCCAATCCGCGCCGGTGGCCGACCTGGGTTTTGCCCAGGTGGACACCCATCGCGCCTTGCGCAAGGGTTTTCCCGAAGTTGTTTTCGGCGCGGGTAAAACACCGGAACAAGCGGTCAGGATCGCAGCCAAACTTTTGGAGCGCGAACAACGTGTTCTGGTAACCCGTATTACCGGCGAACACGCCCGGGCACTGAAACGAAAATTCAAAATCGCGGTCCACCACCCTTTGGCACGTTGTGTGACGCTCGAGAAAAAACCCCTGCCGAAACGGCCGGGCCGCATCGCCGTCGTGTGTGCGGGCACGAGTGATTTGCCGGTGGCCGAGGAAGCGGCAGTCACGGCCGAAATCATGGGTAACCGGGTCGAGCGCATCTGCGACGCGGGCGTCTCGGGTCTGCATCGGCTGTTGCCGCATCTCGAAACCATCCTGGGCGCAAACGTGTTGGTGGTCGTTGCCGGAATGGAAGGGGCCCTGCCCAGTGTCGTTGCCGGTCTGGTGTCCTGCCCGGTGATTGCCGTGCCGACGAGCATCGGGTACGGTGCGAGTTTCGGCGGTATCGCCGCCTTGCTGGCGATGCTGAACAGTTGCGCCAGCGGCGTGACGGTGGTGAATATTGACAACGGTTTCGGCGCCGGTTATGCGGCAAGCCAGATCAATGGACTGGTGGAAAAATGAAGACGCTCTACCTCGATCTTTTCAGCGGCATCAGCGGTGACATGTTCCTCGGGGCATTGATCGACCTGGGCGCAGACGCGCGCAAACTGGAGCGGGCATTGGGGAAACTGGGACTCGACGGCTGGCACCTCCGGGTGGTTCCCGGACAAAAATCGGGTATCGCCGGGATCAAATTCGAGGTGGAGATGCACGAAAGCCGGGGACACAGGCACACCCATCATGCTCATCATCAGCACCACCACGACGACAGCCGCAACTTCGCACAAATCAAGCGGCTCATCGCGCGAAGCGGACTTTCGAACTGGGTCAGGAAAAAGTCCGTGGCGGTGTTTCAACGCATTGCCAAAGCCGAGGGCAAAATTCATGGCCTGCCGCCGGAGAAAGTCCATTTCCATGAAGTCGGTGCGGTGGATTCCATTGTCGACATCGTAGGCGCGTGTGTCGCACTGGAGATGCTCGGCCGGCCGCGGGTGTTCGCGTCGCCGGTCGTTGAAGGTACTGGCTGGATTGATTGTGCCCATGGACGATTTCCGGTCCCGGCGCCGGCCACGCTGGCCATACTCGGGGCACGCGGTGTTGGGGTGACGCAATGCGACGAACCGCACGAGTTGGTGACGCCGACGGGCGCCGCGTTGCTGGCCGAATTCGTCGAACGTTTTGAATTGATGACCAATCTGGTCGCCGAAAAGATTGGCATCGGCTTCGGTTCGCGCGAGAACCGAACACGCCCGAACGTGTTGCGGGCCGTGCTGGGAGAGAGTGACGCGGGGCGGGTGGCAGGTGGCGCGAGACGTCAGCGCCATGAGAAATCCCGTCCCCTGTCAGCCGACCCCCGTCGAGCGTTGGATTGGGAAACCGACCAGATTGCAGTTCTGGAAACCAATCTGGACGACCATAACCCGGAGGTTCTCGGGCATTTTATGGAAACCGCGCTGGCAGCCGGTGCGCTGGACGTTTTTTATACGCCCATTCAGATGAAGAAGAACCGGCCCGGCGTATGGCTCACGATTTTGTGCGGAGAAACGGAAGCGGACAAATTCAGCGAAATGATTTTGCGCGAGACCACCGCCTTCGGTGTACGACGTACCGTCGCAGAACGCCGCAAGTTACGGCGGGAATTTGCCGAAGTCCGAACGCCCTTCGGCAAAATTACGGTAAAATTAGGCAAAGTTAACGGAAAAGTAGTCCACGCCACCCCGGAATTTGAATCGTGTAAAAAACAGGCGGTCCGGGCCAAAATCCCTTTAAAAATGGTCTATGCGGCCGCACATCGGGCCATTTCCGCGTCATGATCCGGTTTATTTTTCTTGCACAAACGCCGGTGAAGAGCTTAATTATATGTTGTAATCTATTTTGGCAGTTGCCGGTTTTTTTGATGCAGAACCATTCAGCACAGTCACAACCGACGAGGGTGTCTTGAGCCGCCCTTTTGTTCCACGCAGTTTCTCCCCCGCCTCGTTCGTCCGGGTCAACGGCAAGATTCGTGCCCGTGAAGTGCGGGTCATTGACGCGCATGACAAGAACCTCGGGGTTTTGACACTCAACGACGCGCTGGCCATGGCGCGGCAGCAAGGTGTGGATCTGGTGGAGATCTCTCCGAACGCGGCGCCGCCGGTGTGCCGGCTCGTGGATTTCGGCAAGTTCCGGTACGAACAGGCCAAAAAGGACAAGGAATCGAAAAAGCATCAACACGCCTCCACGGTCAAGGAAATCCAATTGAGCCCGCGCATTGACCCGCACGACCTTGGCATCAAAGTCGGCCACGCGATTGATTTCCTTTGCGAAGATATGAAGGTGAAGATCGCGCTGAAATTCCGCGGGCGCGAGATGGCGCATACTGAATTTGGATTCCAGGTCATCCGCAAATGCCTGGCCGAACTCGCGCCTTACGGCCATCCCGATTTCGAACCAAAGCTGATTGGACGCGGCATCAATGTGATGGTCAGCCCGTTGCCTCGCGCCAAGCGCGCCAAAAACCCGCGGGTCGGTGAAGGCGGCCAGCCTCCGGTGTCCGCGAACAATCATCCGGCCTCGCCGCCAACGTCGCCAGAACCAAAAACCACCGGTTTTGCGAACAAACCGTTCGCAAAAATGGAAATCAGTTAACGGTTTGCGCCCGCCAGGCGCCGACCAATTCCGGAAAACGACAACCTTCACACAGGGCGTTGGCGTGTCCGCAAAAGTCGCGGGCGATTTGCATTAACCCCTGCTGGGCCGCGGCGCTGCGGCACAAGTGACTCCGGCCGGACCCCAGCAAACGCTGCCGTGTCAGACGCGTAAGCGAATTGTCCTGCGCGGATGGCCAGGCAAAGTAACGCCGCTCAATGACCTCTTGTAAGGCCCCGTTTTTTCCTGCAACTGCCCGCGTCCAAAGCCAGGGCAAGATCACGTTCACCGCCAGATCCATTACCCGCGCATTTCCCAGTAGCGGTTGTGGTTTCCGCAATCGCACCGAGCCAAAAGTCCAGTGCCACGACCAGAATTCGTCACGTTCCACTTCCAGAATTCTACGCAGTGAGCCGGGCAAGGTTGCCTCCGGGATCTCCTCGGCGCACCAGCGTTCCAGTCTTTCCACCATGCTCCCGGCCGCCAGCCAATGTGCGGCCAGCGCCAGCCGGCGTTGAGGTCGATTGGCCGGGCGCACACCGCGAAATCTCCATGCGCCACGTGGCAAAACACAATCACTGAACTCATCGCGTTCGCGCCACCAGCGGTCCCAGATACGCCGCAAATAACCGTCACCCCGGGCCGGGATACGGGACAATTCCAGCGGCAACAAACCGCTGAGGCCAAACAGTCGCGCCTGCAGGTCAAACACCGAATCCGCGCTGCCCATCCAACGCTCACGGGATTCCGCCAGATTTTGCATGGGCCACGCATTGTGTTTATAACCCAGGGCACGGAACAACCCTTCCCAAAGGCACTGTTCCCAGCCGACGCGTCGGGCCCGAAGGCGTAAGCAGGCCGTTTTGGCCTGAAAACGCACCCCGGCGGCTTCGCGGAGCAGGCCCTTCAATTGCTGATCGTCCGTTTCAAGCAAGGGCGGGCAACATTTGCCGCGCAAATTTTCGGGAAACCGGAGGAGCGGTTCGCTTTCGAGCCAGAGGCTGAGTTCACTCAGGGGTGCGTCGAGTGCACCGCTCAAAACCAGCCTCGGTGGTGCGCCGGCCACCGGACGCGTGTCATTCCAAACAACATGCAGCAGGACGTTTTGGAAATTGGGATTGGAATCATGGCCGTGCGCATGCCAGTTGCCGGCATGTAAATCAATTTCCACATCGCCGGAACGCGGCGTGTCCCCGCCAATTTGAATCACGGCGCCCGAAAAATCCGGTCCGCCTTCGGGATTGGCAAAACCGGGATGAAAAATACGAACCGTTTTGCCATCAACGGTTTTAAGCCGGTCCCGACACAGACGTTGATGAAGCCAGATGGCCTGAAGCAGGCGCTCGACCGGCAGGTCGTTTTCGTCGCGCAGGGCATTCACGGCCCCCATACGCGTACGCCAGGTGGCATAAAAATCTCCGGGAGGCGGAAGCATCTTGAAATTGCTTTTGCGCCGATGATAGCACAAAGTCAAGTCAACGCGGATAAAATCGAACGCATCCAATGCCGGATTTGCCTGTTTATAGAGACAGGCCATTGCTTCACGGCAAGTTTTTGTTGGCCGAAATCATGCTTTTGCGACTAAACTCTGCGAGATGCCGATGAACGAGAACGTGATGATTGAAGTAAAAAACCTGACCAAACGGTACGCGGGTCGTACCGCTGTGGCCGGCCTCTCGTTTACGGTCGCACGCGGTGAAATCGTCGGTTTATTGGGCCCGAATGGCGCCGGGAAAAGCACGACGATGCGGATTCTGGCGTGCTATCTGCCGGCGACCTCCGGCACGGTCCGGGTGGGGGGCTTTGACGTCTTTCACGAGTCCAATGAAGTCCGTCGACGGATTGGCTACATGCCGGAAAACAACCCGCTTTACCTGGACATGCGCGTGCGTGAATACCTGAAATTCCGCGCGCGCCTGAAGGGACTGGGCTGGCGCCGTTCCCGCGAACGTGTCAATACGGTAACGGAACAGTGCGGGTTGACGGATGTGAGCCGCCGCATCATCG
>JBGPDH010000047.1:0-16927 GCA_041482195.1 Verrucomicrobiia bacterium | reverse complement strand
CGAAACCAGATTCCCGTCTCGTTTCGTCCCTTGGGGGCACGGTCGAGCCACTGGTACATGCCCCAGAGACCGTCGAGCCCACGCGCAAAGGCGGAATAAGTATGGTAAACGACGCCATCCTCAAGCACGAATGCGCTCATGCCGGGCCGTTCGCGAAGGTAGGTGGCCGCGTCCGTTCCGCACCTGGCCGCCATCTCGGCGACCGGTCCGCCACTCTCCGGCTCCTCGCGCCACTTCCCCGTCTCTCGCCCCTCGAGCGCGCGGTCGGCGCCGGCCGCCGGTTCGCGCCGGTAATTGTATTCGAAGCCTCCCTTGCGCTGTTGCTCCGCGGTAAGCCCGACGTTGAAATCGAAGTTGAAGTCACTGTTGAACGATGACGCCCACGGAAAGGTCCATCCCATCCGCCGTTGGTATGCCTGCAGCATCGCGAACGGCGCCCGCGAAACCGCCCAGAGTATCACGTCATGGTTGGCCAGGTGAACCGCGGACCCGTTGAAGCCGTCCGCGATGGACGAGCAGGCCGGGCACCCGGCCGTGTAGTCGGGCCCGAACATGAAATGGTAGATGAGGATCTGTGAGCGCTCCCGGAATAGATCCGCCAGCGAGGCGTTCCCTTCATCGGTCTCGAATTGGTATTTCTTGTCGACCTGAACCCAGGGCAACTCCTGCCGCCGGCGCGCCAGCTCGTCGCTGCGCCGTGTCAGCTCCTTCTCCGCCTTGAGCAGCTTGAGCCGGGCGGCGAGCCATGTTTTGCGTGAAACTACTTTGTGGCTATTTTTTCTGCGGACGGTTTTAACTTTCGGCATAATCTTCTCCTTTGTTTTGAGCTACGTGGTCAATTTAGACCTCCAAACGGAATTTGCGACTGCGGATTGATTCCGTCGTCTTCGGTTGAGTTCATGTTTCCATGCCATTACGGTTTTCATAACTACGACGATTGGGAGGTGCGAATCAGGACATTCGCCGAAATTCTACAAATTCCTTTGATTTTTCTTCCATTCCCCGCCCGTAAGCTCCTTACGCCATGGTGTCGGGTTATTCGAGGCCGCGACCGGCGGCACAAACCGGTCGCGTTATTTCTGCGGTGAAAACACCGGCGGCCTGGTCGAGGCCGGATGGAAAATGTCCAACGAACAATTTATGCGCTCGCGTTTCGGGCCGTAAAATTTTATTAAATCTTACTCTTATGAAATTGAAACTGCGATGGCTTCTGTTGGCCGGATGGCTCTTGTTCAACGTAAACGCCTTTTCCCGGGATACGAATTTGTGGATCTTCCTGTGCTTTGGGCAGTCCAATATGGAGGGCTTTCCGGGTGTTCAACCACAGGACAAGACGAACGTGGATGATCGCTTCCAGGTCCTGGCCGCGGTTAATTTTCCCAGAATGGGCAGAACCAACGGCAATTGGTATACAGCTGTCCCGCCGTTGTGCCGTCCCGCCAATGGGATTGGCCCGGCCGATTATTTTGGCCGGACCATGGTGGCCCACCTCCCGCAGAACATCCGGATAGGGGTGGTGGTCGTGGCGGTAGCCGGCTGCAAAATTGAACTGTTTGAGGAGAACCATTACCAGTCATATGCATCCAACGCGCCATCATGGATGAAAGGCATCATCAAAACCTACAAGGGAAACCCCTATGAATATCTGGTTACCGTGGCGAAAGAGGCCCAGAAAGATGGGGTGATCAAAGGCTTTCTGCTGCACCAGGGCGAATCCAACACGGGGGACCGGCAGTGGCCAAACAAAGTCAAAGGGGTATACGACCATCTGCTCACAGATCTGAATCTCAAGGCCGAAGATGTGCCTCTGCTGGCCGGTGAAGTCGTGAATGCCGACCAAAAAGGGCAATGCGCGACCATGAACAAAATCATTGATGAGTTGCCGGAAACCATTCCCACTTCCCACGTCATTTCCTCGGCCGGTTGCACCGCCATACCGCCAGATCAGCTGCATTTTACTCCGGCCGGCTACCGGGAATTGGGCACGCGTTACGGCGAGAAAATGCTTTCCTTGCTCGGTTACCAAAGCGCAGAAACCAAATAACCCGGGCTCACGCAGCGCGTTCGCGCTTTTGGCGGGCATCACCGGAGCTGCGCGCCAGGGTCACGGTAACACGGGCGGCCCGCCCCTTCCGGTGCGCTGCATCCCGCGAGTGCGGAACGCGTTGGGATTCATCGCTTGACGGCCAAAAAGGTTTCTGCGACTGCTCTGCCCCGCCGGCGCGAACGCCATGAAAATACCAGACATAAAGAAACAGGAGCCGTTGGCGGTGCGGGCCCGCGTGTCCCGGCTGGCCCGCGTGGAGTTCGCGCGCTATCCGTACCCCGTTCTGCTGAAGGAGCCGGCCCAGTTCTGGAACGAGATTTTTATCGCCAACGAGGCCAACCTGCTGGGGGAAGTGACCCACCCGCGCGTCCGGCGCAAACCGGCGTTTGATGCCGCGACGCACCGGCTCTTTCTGGAGTATATCGAGGGGGCGACGTTGCATGAGCTGGTGCGGGCGGGCGTCACCCGCGCACATCCGGGCCGGACGCATCGTCTCCTGCAGAGCGTGGCCGAAACGATGGCGGACCTGCACGCGGGCATCCTTTGCGGACGCGCGATCGTACACAATGATTTGAAGGACATGAATGTGTTGGTGCCCGACGCCGCGCCCGAGGAGACGCGGCTCATTGATTTTTCGCATTCCTATTTCGAGGGGAGCCTGCCGTCCTTCATCCTGGACAAGAAACACAACCCGGCGGGCACGGCCAGGTACACTTCGCCGGAGAAATGGGAGGGGGATTTCACGAAGGGTTTCATGGCCGATGTCTTCGCCTTTGGCGTCATGGCCTATTATGCCAGCACGGGAAAATATCCGTTCGACGGCACCCAGGCGCAAATTGAGCGGGGGATTATGGAGGTGACACCGCCTTCGCCCCTGAAATTAGTCAACAATGTGCTCCGCAACACCGTCGTCATCATCATGGCCTGCCTGGAGAAAAATCCCAATCGCCGGCCGTCCATGGAACAGGTTGCCCGGGTCTATGCCGAGTCCGCTTCCCTGTTTACGTGAGACACGGGTCAAACCAAACTCAAGTTGTACGGCCGCCAGGAGAGGTCTTCGGCACAGTCGTTCCGGCACAATGGCAACGACTATCGGCGGCTATTTTCAGGGGAAAAACGTGGCGCCGCTCAGGGTTGGGGGCCCAATTTTGCCGCCAGCGCTGCCACCTGCTTTTCCAGTTCGCGCAGGCGGTGAATCATTTCTGGCAATTGCTGCACCGCGATGATTTGCCGTTTTGCCTGTTTATCGGGCATGGCCGGGATGCCCAGGACCTTTCCGCCGTCCGGAATGTCGCGCATGACGCCTGATTTTGCGCCGATCATGGCTTGCTGGCCGAGTTTCAAATGCCCCGCGATGCCGGACTGCGACGCGATGATGACGTAATCCCCGAGGTGCGTGCTGCCTGCGAAGCCGACCTGGCCCATGATCAGGCAATGGCGGCCCATGACCACGTTGTGCGCGACGTGCACGAGATTGTCGATCTTTGTTCCCGCGCCAATCACGGTGGCGCCCAGCGCGGCGCGGTCAATCGCGGCGTTGGCGCCAATTTCGACATCGTCATGAATGATGACATGGCCCACCTGCAGCACTTTGCGATGCCGGCCCTCGTCGAACACATAACCGTAGCCGTCGGAGCCAATCACCGTTCCGGCGTGAATCACCACGCGATGGCCGATGACCGTCTTCGCATAAAGCACGACGTTGGGAAACAGACAGACGTCTTCGCCCAGGCGGCAATCGCGCCCGACATAATTTCCGCCCAGCAACACGGATCGCGGGCCAATCTGCACCCCGGCGTCAATCACACAATTGGGCCCGACATGCGCCGTCGCATCCACCCGGGCCGACGGATCAATGATCGCGCCGGGATGAATGCCCTGTGGGTGCGGGTCCGGCGGAAAAAAAACGGGCAGCAATCTGGCCACCGCAACCCGGGCGTTGGGCACGCGGATCAAAACCTTCCTGGTTGAGCTGAAACCGGCCGGGACCAGAATCGCGGCCGCGGCGCTTTGTTCCGCTGCCACAAAATGCTCCTGACTGTCGGCAAAGGTAAGGTCGCCGTCCCGGGCTGTCTCGGCCGGGGCAAATCCGGTCAGGCGCGTCGCGCCGTCGCCGAGGACTTCGCCCTGGACACGTTCGGCAATTTGGGAAGTGGTGAAGGAGATCATATGGGTTTGGTTTTGTGCCACCAACTGGTGGCGGTAAAATCCCTGGCGTGTCGCTCTTGGGCGACCCTCAATTTAGGTCCGGCTCTCATGAGTTTTTCCGGCTCACAAAGTTTTGGCCGATAAAGGTGTTTTTGTCGATGACAACTTGTCATCAGTGAACCAGAACTGCTCAACCGAAGCGCCGGTGGTTGGCCGACGATTTCCGGAAACAGGATTCTGCCGGCGGGCGTGCGGGGGTTGCCGTTTGAAATTGTCAAACCCTGGGACCGATTCATTTCAGAGACCTGTTTCAATAATCAGAAATCTAAAAACAATGCTTCCCATCCGCTGCCCTCAGGCGTAACATACGCCTGCGTCGGTTTCTGACGGGCGCCACTCGGTGTGCCAAGTGACTCCTTTTTGGCGATCTCTCATTTTCCCGTCGCGAGTTTCGGTCTTTGTGGAGTGAAACTTGCTTGAAACGTGGTTCGGCCGTTATGTCACAACCAAAAATTATTCAGGGCGGAATGGGCGTTGCCGTTTCGGGATGGAGACTGGCCCGTGCTGTTTCCATGGCAGGCCAGCTCGGGGTCGTCTCCGGTACCGGCCTGGCCATCGTGTTCGCCCGCAACCTGCAGCTCGGCGACCCCACCGGCCGGCTCCGCCTTGCGCTGCAACACTTTCCCGTTCCCGGCGTGGCCGGCCGTGTGTTGGCGAAATACTTTATTCCCGGCGGCAAGCCGCCCGACATGCCGTTCAAGTCTGCTCCCATGCCCACGCTCCACCCCGGCGCGGAACTGCTGGAATTGACCGTCGCGGCCAACTTCGTGGAGGTGTTTCTTGCCCGGGAGGGCCATGAGGGACTGGTCGGTGTTAATTTCCTCGAAAAAATGCAACTGCCCACGCTGCCGTCACTCTACGGTGTCATGCTGGCCGGCGTCGATTACGTCCTCATGGGCGCGGGCATTCCGCGGGCGATTCCCGGTGCGCTGGACCGACTGGCCAGGGGTGAACCGGCGGAATTGAAAATCGATGTCGAGGGCGCGTTGCCCGGCGAGGAATTCATTTCCAGGTTCGATCCGAAAGCATTCTGCTCCGGCGCCGCACCGGCCCTGAAACGTCCGCAATTTCTCGGCATCGTCGCCTCGGCCACCCTCGCCATGACCCTGGCCAAAAAGGCCAACGGACGCGTGGACGGATTCGTGGTGGAAGGCGACACCGCCGGCGGTCACAACGCCCCGCCGCGCGGACCGATGCAGCTCAACGCCATCGGCGAACCGGTCTATGGCGAGCGCGATGTGGCGGATCTCGAAAAAATCCGCGCTTTGGGGTTGCCGTTCTGGCTGGCCGGTTCGTATGGACAACCGGGCCGGCTCGGCCAGGCGCTGCGTCTCGGGGCAACGGGAATTCAAGTCGGCACGGCCTTCGCGTTTTGTGCCGAGTCCGGCATCCGGCCCGAACTCAAGCAACTGGTCTTCGAACTCAGCCGCTCCGGCGCCGCGCGCGTCTTCACCGACCCCGTCGCCTCGCCCACCGGATTTCCCTTCAAGGTTTTGCAGATGAACGGCACGCTTTCGGACGCGGCTGAATACGCGGCCCGCGAACGCCATTGCGATTTGGGTTATCTCCGGCACGTTTACCGCAAGTCCGACGGCACGCCCGGTTACCGCTGTCCCAGCGAACCGGTGGAAGATTTTGTCAAAAAAGGCGGAACGGTTGCCGACGCCCAGGGTCGCAAATGCCTGTGCAACGGACTCGTCGCTAACATCGGCCTCAGTCAGATGCTTTCGTCCGACAAATCCGAATTGCCATTGCTGACCGCCGGCGATCAGGTTGCGGATATTGCGCAATTCCTCAAACTCGGATGCAAATCCTACACCGCTGCGGATGTGATCAGCCGTCTGCTGAATGAAACCGTGCCGGTCAACGGAAAGGTGCATGCGGCAGCGCATCCCAATCCGGTGACGGCAGGCTAGCGCCAAAATTAACGGCGATTAACATTGCTCTGTGGCAGCCGCGCACTGAAGCTCCAGTATGAGCAACAGCCTTCAACAGCACGGCATCAAGGAAGTTTACAAACAACTCCGCTTGCGAATGAAGAACCGCGGCCTGGATACCATCCAGGTCCTTGTCACCCGCAGGGCGGGAAAATACAAATACACTTTTACCGGTTCGCCGGAGCAAGTGGTGCAGGCAGAGCAGATTCTTGCAGCGTGGACCTGATTCTGTCCCCTCACGCCGCCCTCGCGCTATTCCTGCGCCGGGATTTCGGTGGCCCGTGCGGCTCGCACTTCAGACCCTGAGCGAGCCACGGAACGCCCTGCCGTTATAGAAAGACTGCGCGCCGTACCGTATTTTACTTGGCCGAGCTGGCCGGACTCACCTGACTATTTTGTCCCACACCGAGCTTCTTCAGCATGAATTCTCCCGGACAAAAGCCGGTGATTGCCGATTGGATCAGGTTCACGCCCACGAACACCGTCAGCCACAGCCACCGCACATCCACCCATTGAGCCAAACCCAAACTTAACAGCACCATCGCCCCAGCCATGATACGAACTGCATTTTCGAGTTTCATAGGAGTCCTTTCATACTGAAGACCGGAATTGGTTTTCAGCTCAATCCCACCAATAACTCTAATCAGCCTGCCTTACAAGTTAAATTAATTGCCTTAAATTCAGACGCTTAGCGCGGGCGTTTCATTTTGTTATTCCTTCGACGGCCGTTCCACGCCGGCGAATTCCTCAGGTAATCGTGTCGGATTGGTCGGGAAAATCTCCCGAGCTGTGCGCCGGGATCAGAATGGCCCGTGCGGCACGCACTTCAGACCCTGAGCGAGCCGCGGGAACGCCCTGCCGCTATAGTAAGACTCCGCACCGTTGTGATAAAAGAGGACCCGGCCGGAGCGGCGATCGCCAAAGAGCGCGCCGCTGAGTTTTCTCATTTCAGCCGGTGTTTTCACCCGGCTCGACGGTGAGCGGTTCGGAAATGTTGGTCGTCCTGTTTATTTGGCGACAAATTTTCCAAGTTCGTTGAGACAGCGGATCCAGCCCTCTTCGTGCCGGTCCCGGCTTTCGACGGACGCAAATCTTTCGTGCGTCAAAATCAATTCCGTCTGCTTTCCGCGCGCTTTGAATTCCAGCGTCACGAGCATTTCGGGCGATTCGACTTCGCCGAATTCCTCGCCGCGGCCGTCCTTTTCAAATTGCCACGTGAACACCAGGCGCTCCGGCGGTTTCACTTCGCGATAAGTCCCGACGGTCGTGAAAAACTCGCCGTCGGCGCGCCGCACTTGAAGGCGATATTTCCCGCCGGCGCGCACGTCCGCCTTCACGGATTGCAACGACGATCCTTCGCAGGCGGCCGCGCCGAACCACTGCTTGAATTGGTTCGCATCCGTCCACGCCTTGAAAACGAGTTCGCGCGGCGCGTCGAAGACGCGGGTGAGTTGAAGTTTGATGTTGTTTTCTTTGATGGTTGCGGTTGTGTTCATTTTTTCTCCTTGGTTTGCAGTTGTTTCAAATACTCGTCCAAACGGTCAAAGTTCGCTTCCCAGAACTTCCGGTATTCCTCGATCCACGCCTGCGCCTGCTGCATCGGCTTCGCTTCCAATTTCAAGCGATGCACGCGCCCGTCGCGTTTGCGGCGGACCAGTCCGGCGTTCTCCAGCACGCGCAAATGCTTGGAAACCGCCGGCAGCGACATCCGATAAGGCCGCGCCAGATCGGTCACGCAACGGTCGCCGCCCGCGAGGTGTTCGAGGATGCGCCGGCGCGTCGGGTCGGCCAGCGCACCGAACGTCCGATCCAACAATCGTGTCGAATATTTAACCATATGGTTAAATATTAACGCAGGGCGAAAATTGTGCAAGCATAATTTTAAGGAATTTTACTTTTTGACGGCCGCCAATGCAGATCGTCTGGGGTGATGAGTTGGTAGCCTTGAAATGTTTTTAGGAGTGAGCCGGCATCGTCATTTGCCATCAATAAGCTGCGCCTGCAACTTTTCCACTTCCTTGAGCAGCTTGCTGAACTTTTTCCCGAATGGCGTCAGCCGATATTCGACGCGCGGCGGGATTTCCGGGAACACCACGCGCTCGAAAATTCCCGCGCGTTGAAAATGTTTCAGCCGGTCGCTCAGCACCTTGGCACTGATGCCCTCGATGTGGCGCTCCAACGCGCCGGGCCGGCGCACGCCGCTGTTCACGGCGCGCAGCACGCTAATCGTCCAGCGGCAGCCGATCACGTCCTCCAGCAGCATATCCACGCGGCTGGAATTGAGCTTCGGCATGATTTTCAGAGTTTTTTTGTCGCTCGCTGTCATAAATTTACACCGATTTGTGTGTATCCCACACTTTTGTGCCCGCTTTCGCGTTTCAAAATTTTGCGCCAGCTTCCCGTCACGTTCGAAACCAACGACACCACGATAACAACTAACACAAACCAAGAAAATGAAACTCGCAATCATCATCCTGTCCGATCCCAAAATCGGTGAAGAAGCCCTGGGCCGCGCGTTCAACGGTCTCGCGCTCGCAGCCGAAGCGCAAAGCAAAGGCGACGAAGTCAGCGTAGTGTTCGCCGGCGCGGGCACACGCTGGCCGGCGGAATTCACGAAGCTCACGCATCCGGCGAACGGACTCTACAACGCCGTCCGGCCGAGCATCACCGGCGCGTCGGGCGGCTGCTCGGCCGTGTTCGGCGCGACGAAGGAAGTCGCCGCGTGCGGGCTGCCGGAGATCAAAGACCACGCGCTGCCCGGCACGCCGGGGCTCGCGAGCATCCGTCGCTATCTGGCGGAAGGCTGGGAAACGGTAATGTTTTGAATGAATGGCAAAACCCTCACCCGGCCCTGGCCACCCTCTCTCCATGCTCCGGGGAGAGGGACGCGGTGAGGGGGCGCGCGCCTCGCAACGATCAACTTTCAACCCTCAACCACATTATGGCCGGAAAATTCCTCGAACTCGCGTTTACGCCAAACGTGCTGGCCGCACAGCAAAAATATTTTGGCCGCGCTCAGAATTTACCGCCGCAACCGGAGCGCGACGCCCTCACAGATGACGAAGCGCAATTCATCGGGTCGCGCGATTCGTTTTACCTGGCGACCGTGAGCGAATACGGCTGGCCTTACCTGCAACATCGTGGCGGGAAGCCCGGCTTCTTGCGCGTCGTCAGTCCCATGCAGCTTGCGTTCGCCGACTACCAGGGCAATCGCCAGATGCTCTCCGCGGGCAATCTCGCCGCGAACGATCGCGTGTGTCTGTTCCTGATGGATTATCCGCAGCGCACGCGGTTGAAGATTCTTGGCCATGCAGGAGTGGTTGATGCCCGGGAGCATCCGGCACTGGTCGCGCAATTTGCCGAGCCGGAGACGCGCGGCATCGTCGAGCGGGTTTTTCTGATCGACGTAATTTCCTACGATTGGAACTGTCCGAAACACATCACGCCGCGTTATACTGCCGCCGAAGTCGAGGAAGCGGTCGCGCCGTTGCGTGCGCGCATCGCTGAACTGGAAGTTCAACTTAATACGAAAACTTGAAATGAACCCACGCCCGCCACTACCGCCGTTCACCGAAGAAACTGCCCGCCAAAAAGTCCAGGCCGCCGAGGACACCTGGAACACGCGCGACCCCGAACGCGTCGCGCTCGCCTACACCGAAGACACCGAGTGGCGCAACCGCGCGGAGTTCCTCAAGGGACGCGCGCAAGTGGTCGAGTTCCTGCGCCGCAAATGGAATCGCGAACTCGATTATCGCCTGAAGAAGACCTTGTGGGCGTTCACCGGCAACCGCATTGCCGTGCGCTTCGAATACGAATACCACGATGACTCCGGCCAATGGTATCGCGCCCACGGCAATGAGAACTGGGAATTCGACGAACTCGGCTACATGAAATTCCGCTACGCCAGCATCAACGACCAGCCCATCAAGGAAAGCGAGCGTAAGTTCCGGTGGGAAAGGAACGTGTAAACTCTATCGCTTCTCGGCCGGTGCAAGCCGATTAGACCCTGAGCGAGCCGCGGACAGCTCCTTTTTATCGCTCCTGGTCATTCAATCCGACTCCATCGAAAATGAGATCCATACATTTTTCAATTCGTGATTCCCGGGTTTTGGCTTGTTTGGCTGCAGAAAAATAAAGGAGGTATCCTCTTTGCCGTCCGGGCGTCAAGGCCGCAAAAGCGGTTTTCAAGGCAGGCATTTCATTTAATTTCTTTTGAAATTCTTCAGGCATTTTGAATTCGGAAGTCTTCTTATAAGTCACTTCCAGACCGGCCTTTTCCACTTCAATCGCTTCCTGGATATAGTCTTTCAGGACGGTCGTCAGCTTCACGATTTCCCGAACTTGGGTGAACCGGACCTGGCGCGCCGATTGTACGTTCTCCGTTTGTAGGATGAGAATGCCTTTGAGATCCTTTAACAAGGCACCTTTGATGAACAGAAGCGCACAGTATTCTTTGAATCCGTGGATTAAAACCACGTTGCTGTTTTGAAACGTGTAACAAGGTTTACCCCACTTCAATTCTTCAGTCAGCCCGCAGCTGAGAATAATCGTTCTCAATTCCTTAAATTCTTCCAGCCACTTGTCGGCTTCTCTTAAAAATTCATCAACCCCGGGATTCATTCTACTCTTGGTCATAGCATGTTATTTTAATTCGTTCAGCCGCGCGCCCATGTCAAGCAGTTCGTGTGGCCCGCGCCTCCCGGAACGGGCCAATTGTCGCGCCTGAGCCAGGGCGGTGAAGTGCAACATAATAAAGAAGGGGACGAGATACGCCGGGATGAGCACAAGCGGTAGTTGTGCCATCGGGCCCGTGGTGACATTCCCGGTGAATCCCGGGAGGAAGCCGGAACATAGAGTCCCCATGGACACGGCGACAACGAGATCCAGGATTCCCATGATGTTCCAAACCACAAACCGTCGGCTGGCCGCGAATGAAGGGTGGCGAATAAGCCCCAGCACGATCCACGGCGCGGTAACCCCGATCGCCATGTCCCCGAGTCCGGCCGGGAAAGCGAACAGTCCCGGCAGCACGCCCTGGGCGTAGAGCGAGAGAAAGCCCAGTCCGGCCCACCGCCACGCCTGAATCCCGGCCACGAGCCGGAGGTCGGCGCCGAGCACGAACGCCCGGAAGCCGCTCCATCCGAAGTAGGCCGCAAAAAACACTGCCAAAGGGATGGCGAAGCCGAAGAAAATCGGCAGGGGTGGTGAACCCGAAGGTCCGACGAATGCGCCTCGGGCACCCAGAAGAAAAATAAGCCCCAGCCACAGTGCCAATGCCACGGCAACGACTGACCTCATGCCCGGATGACTTTCATTAAGTTCCGAAGCCACGTTTTCTTTGGGGCTTCCCATACTTTCAGTATTCATGTTCATATGCTTTGTCCTCTCATTTTAGTTGTGTTGTTTTTTTATTTGCAGCCTGCGCCCGTTTCCAGGGCCGGCTTTAGCAGTTTTGATTGAATCCGACTTTCCTGCATAACCATGTGTGTATATACACTTTATTGTGCTAAAAAAATGTTTTTCCTGCGGTTATGGCCCCTTCAACTTCGTGGCCACGTTTTCCAAATCGCTGATGATCGCTGACCAGCGTTCTTTTCCCAGGATCGCGACCACTTTGTCCTGGGCGGAGCGCCAGGCCGGAAACAGCCTGGCCAGAGCCGTGCGCCCCTTTTCCGTAATCTCAAGCTGCACGTGGCCACCCCGTCCGCCCCCTTTGGCCCGGACCAAACCGTCCCGCTGCAACGGACGAAGATTTCTCAACAGCGTGGTTCGCTCCATTCCGAGCCAGTCACTCAAGTCGGCCATGCCCCACCCGTCTTTGGCCTGCAAGGCGCCCAGAATCGGCGTTTGCGTGGGGCGAATGCCATGCTGACGCACTTCTCCGTCAAAGAACTGAGTCACCGCCCGCGTCGCCGCCCGGAGGTCGGCGCACACGCAGTTTTTCATCGTCCCGAAATTCCGTTCTTTCTTCATGTTATTGTGTATATACACACAGCAGCTGGATCTGTCAACGATTTTTTTCGGTTGGCGTATGATTCACGTTTCCGGGTAAATCGCCAGAGCCGCGTGCCGGGATCACTGTAAACCGGCCTTGCCCCGGGTGACTGCCGCCGGCAGCGCTGAATCAACAGGAGGCAACGGAGAGAACGGAGTTTCTAATTTCCTTTTCTGTTTTCTCAGTTTTCTCTGTTTGCTCCTGTTAAATCTGGAACATTCCCGGTTATTACGTAGTGCCGGCTTTCCAGTCCCGCAGAGGGGGATTCCGGCGACTTTCCAGTCGCCTCTTTCGTGCTGATGAAACATGGGACAAGAATGTCTGCGCTACGACGCATCGGAAAATTTTTTCCGGACGGCTGGCCTTAATTTGCCATCAAATGTGCGGATTTCCTTGGAAATTGAAGGGTCGAAGTCAATAACCTCGATGCGCTGCGCTGTGGGCGGCGCAATATTGACCGCTGATTGAAATAGAATAACTTTATTATTCGATGGTCGCGATAAAATCAATCCTGCGGAAAACCCTTGGCAGGCCGATTCATTTGCCGGCGGAATTGTCGAAGCATTTTACCGAATCGAATTCGAGCGCGCCTTATCTCGCTTCTTGTCTCGGAAAATATTCAATCCTTTACGTCAGTCCGAATTTTAAAAAAATCACTGGATACGCCTGCAAGAGATACACCATCGAGGGCGTTCCTTTTTGGTTTTCCGTGATCCATCCGGCGGACATGCAAACCGTGACCGGCAGCATCACCAAAGCACAGCATGAGTTGCTGACGACCAATCCACGCCCAACCGCCCCGTTGAAGTTGGAATACCGTATCACCCGAAGTGACGGCCGCGTCATCTGGATCAGGGAGTTCAAGCAAATCGTTTCCTACCTGCACGGCCGGAAGAACCACATTCTGGGCTGCCTGCATGACATCACCGCTGAAAAAGATGCCGAACGGATTGCGGTTCACGGCTTGCTCAAGCGCGAAAAAGCCGCGAACCAGCTGCTCGACGTGGCCGTTTCATATCAGCTCAACGACGCGACGGCCGGCCGGCCAACCTCGTCGCCCGCTTCCGCCCGCATCTCCCCGCGCGAAAAAGAGGTTCTGCGATTGGTGGCTGCCGGCTATTCGAGCAAGCAAATCGCCGCCGAACTGGCCATCAGCGAAAACACCGTTGAGACGCACCGTCGCCACCTGCTGGCAAAATTCAAGGTGAACAATTCGACCGCGCTGGTCAAAGAAGCGCATCGCCGATGCCTGGTGTGACCTCACGGTTTTCCGTGATTGTGGCCGCGGCGGGTTTCGCCGAAGTTGCGCGCATGAAAAATAACGCGACAATCCAATTGAAAACACTGCCTGCGAAAATGCCCAACTTTATGAACGTGACCGCCGTTGGTTTGTTGGCCGGCCTCTCGTTCGGAGTTCAGTTTGGCCTGGTGCCGGTGCTCAACCACCTGGACGCCGCCGGCTACATCACCGTGATGCAGGGGATCACGCCCACGTTCACGCACGCCGTCATTCCCCTCATGATGATCGGCTTGGTCACGTTCCTGGTCCGCCTGCTTTGGCTGCGTTCGACTTGCGCTGGAATGCAAAACTGGACCCTGGCTTCGTTTGGCTGCTTTTTGGCCGGTGCGTGGATCACCATCGGTGGCCACTGGCCGCTGAACAACCAATTGATTCACTGGGCGGCACAGAATCCGCCCGCCGGATGGGAACAACTCCGGGACCGATGGAGCCAGCTCAATTTCTGGCGCTTCGCCGTCGCTCAACTGGCTTTCATCGCGCTGCTGGTTCCTTTCGTTTTTGCGCGAAATCGCCAGGCCGGCCTGGAGGCAAGCCGTGAGCCCGGGAAAGGGCCTGGCGACTCAATTCAAAATGCAATAGATTTTACAACGTCATGCCCACACTGATCTCCAATCCCACGCGCATCACTGCGGCAGGTAACAAACCAAAAATCATCGAAGAATTTGTCGGCCGCGTGAATTCCGGCGAAACCCGGCTCAGCCTCGCGCACATGCGGAGCCCGGGCGGCTGGGTCGAGCCTGGACAAACTCCAGAGTTCGACGAGTTCACCATGGTTCTGAAAGGCTCGCTGCGCGTGACTCACCAAAGCGGCGCGTTCGAGGTGGCCGCCGGACAGGCGATCGTCACCCGGGCCGGCGAGTGGGTGCAATACAGCACGCCGCATCCCGACGGCGCCGAATACATCGCCGTATGTCTCCCGGCTTTTTCGCCACAAATGGTGCATCGCGATACCTGAATCAGACCTGCCACGATCACTTTTCGGGCATGGCGAATCGCTACGCCGATTTTCGTCCGCGCTATCTTGCAGTTCAGGTTTTTCTCAAACCGGGCTTTCAAAGCCGTGAGCAGTTCTTCACGCCTGCCCCGTTGCAACGCAAAGCGTTTGCTTCGGGGTTGTTTTGGGAACAACTGCTTTTTCTGGCTGGTGAAGTTTTTCACACTTTTAACTCAAGCGCATCGGCAACCTTTCGATTATCGCAAAGGGATTTAAATCACTGTTTCTGTAAGGACAAATCGGTCAAAGTCACAAGCCATTTGGATGAGTTTGGGGCGAACGGGCAGAAGAGAAATAGCCTTGAGAACCATTTCTCTAAATTCGGGATCGATACGCGCACCCAACCGGATTTCTTTAATGGCTGGAGCCTCAAACGGTATCAAGCGAGGCATGCCTTCGATGTTTACGGGTATGCGATACTCATCCTCAAACTTCCATTCCTGAGCTTTTCGAAGAGCAATGTGATTAGCGATTTCAGTCGGATCGTTGTGTAGGCAGGCAAAAACATCAAACGGCTTATCCGGATTTTGATAGTTGACGCTGATTGCAACATTGAATGGTCGAAATTTGGTATCGTATCCGACACAAATTCCTTTGTGAGACTCTGCATAATAAGCCCACATCCGGATTGAGTCCGGCTTCGCTGCAAAACACACGATGCCTGTTTGGGATTTCGTCTGCCTCAATCCCTCTGCCATTCTCTGAACACCCAACCTCCAAGACGCCTCAAATTCCTTTGTTGCTTCGCTTGCCGAGAGGCCGCGCGTGGGGGCGTATTCCTCCATCCAATGTCGTTTCATTAAATCGACATTCCACAAAACGGGTGCAGAACACTCAAATGGATCGTTCAACTCATCCGGCTTTGCCGCATAAATTTCGCATTTGGAAATCTCAGCAAGCGCCCACGGTGAGGGACTGCGATAGCGATACAAGATTGATGGCGGATTCGCCCGAGCGAGAAATCTCTGCGCTATTTCAGCCTCGGTCATCGTTCTTTCACACCTTCGTGTATACCTCTGCGCCTTTTTCCACAAACTCCTTCGATTTTTCTTCCATGCCCTTCTTCAACGCCTCTTCCTCGGCGATGCCAGACCGCTGTGCGGAGTTTAATGTTTCGTGTTTTGAGTTGATTTAGCCGGCTTTTCGTTGCGTCGGTGCCAGTCGCGGGCGGCGCGGAAAGGTTTTTGCCAGCCGGATGAGCTGCGCCACTTTGCGGATTTTCTCCGCGAACGGCTCGCGCGCGAGTTTTTGTCGCATCTCCGGTTTCATGGCGTCGGCAATTTCAATTTATGCCGTTGCAGCAAATTTTCCAAATATGTTTTGTCGAGGTCGGCTTGCTGGAGCAGCAGTTCAATACGCGACTTATCCTTTGCCCGGCCCACGCTGGCGGCAATGGCGATGATGTGTTCGGCGCGGAAAACCTTCGCGGGCACGCCTTCGTAATCAATACGCTCGGCCTCGCGCACGGCTTCCTCGGTCAATCCGTTAGCGGCAGGAAACTGGACGGGAAATCCCCGGATGAGCAGATGCTCGTGCTCCACCTGCCAGCCTTGCGATTGCAGGTGCGCGTAGATGGCAGGAATCCCGGCAGCCAGGTCTTTGCCTTTCAGGGTAAAAAATATGTCCGCGTCGTAGGTGGTGAACGGTTCGACGTAGTAAATCGCCGCCAGCGCACCGCCCAGCGCCCAATCTTCAATTAATCCCGCCGTAGTCAGTCCGTTCGCCGCGCGCAGTACATCGGCCAGCGGCAGATCATCGGATGGCTGGTTGATTGCCATGGCCGATGACTACCAGATTCCGGCCTTAGCGTAAACTTCCGGTTGAATTCAATTCTGTTGCGGATCGAGCAATCCGCCGGTGAGATGAAAGCGCGCCATGTCTCCCTGCCCACGGATTCCCGGAATGATCATCACCAGGCCCGTGTCGGCGTCCTGAAAATAGAAGAACAACACGACGCGTCCGTCCGCCTGGGCGTTACCGTGGACAAACCGGTGTTCGCGCAGATATGACACCAACGCGCCTTCCAATTTAACACTCCGGCCCAGCGCCTTTGAAACCACATTGTCCAGCACGGCGACGAGATGCGGCATTAGCTCCCGGTCTGACGCGCGGACAAACGCAGCATCACCCGCAAACTCCTCCAAAAAATAGTGTACCGCCAGTTCGTAATCCGTCGGGTGCAACATCCGCTCACGCAGCACGGCAAGATGGCGGGGGAAATCTTGCGAAGCGGAATTCATGTCGCGCCGCTGGAATTACGCCTTCGCGTAAACTTCGGCGCCTTTCTCGACAAACTCTTTCGCCTTCGCTTCCATGCCCTTCTTCAATGCTTCTTCCTCGGCGATGCCCTGCTCGGCGGCGTATTTGCGCACATCCTCGGTGATCTTCATGGAGCAGAAGTGTGGGCCGCACATTGAACAAAAGTGCGCGGTTTTTGCGCCGTCCT
>JBGPDH010000046.1:0-16940 GCA_041482195.1 Verrucomicrobiia bacterium | reverse complement strand
GGTGTGGATGGGGTTTGGGTTCTTGAGCAAGTACACGGCTTTGTTTCAATGGCTTTGCTGGGCGGTATTTTTCTGGTTGTGGCGGCCTGCCCGGCCTCATTTGCACCGACCCGGCCCCTATCTGGCGCTGGTGGTCAACGTCCTTCTGGCCGCGCCGGTTTTAATTTGGAACGCGCAGAACCATTGGATCACGGTTACTCATGTCGCCGGGCGGGCGGATTTCGGTCACACGCTTCATTTTACTCTGCGTTACTTCTTCGAGTTCCTCGCTTCCGAAATCGCCTTGCTCAACCCGGTCTTCTTTGTGGGTATGGTCTGGGCGGGAATCGCGTTGTGGCGCAGGCAACCGCGTGACCCGCGGATGGTTTATTTTTTCTGCATGGGCGCGCCGCTGGTTTTTGCCTACCTGCTGCAATCTTTCCACGCCCGGGTCCTGCCGAATTGGATCGCCCCGGCCGTCCTGCCTTTCCTGTTTGTGATGGCACTTTACTGGGACCAATACCGGTATCGGCCCTGGGTCCGGCGCAGCTTTTACGCCGGGCTGGGGTTGGGCTTGGCTGCAATGATTATTCTGACCGATACCGACATCATCGGAATTGCCACCGGCTATTACCTTCCCATGTCGATTGACCCGTTGCGCCGGCTGCGCGGCTGGCAATCCACGGCGGAGGTCGCCAATGAAGCGAGACTGAATCTGCTCAAAGCGGGCAAGCCGGTGTTCATTATTTGTCCGGAGTACGCTTCCACCAGCGAATTGACCTTTTATCTGCCGGAGGCGAGGGCCGCTGTCCCCGGCCCGCCAATCGTTTATTGCTGGGGAGCAGAGGAGCCCATCACCGAATTTCATTTCTGGCCGGAATACCAGTTCTGGCGGCGTACCGGCGATAACGCGATTTACGTCAACCTCATCCAGCTCGTGGCGGGCACCAGTCGACCGGTGGCGGTTTCGGAAGCGCCGCCCGAGGAATTGAAACGCCGGTTTCGCACGGTGAAGTATCTGGGCCTGTTTCACGGTGACTTCCGGGGCCGGCCGGTGCGGTGGTTTCAATTATTCGAGTGTCTGGACCAATTGCCGGCTACTGTTTCCAAACCCGCCAACGTCGATTTGACGGCCGATGACACCCGTCCGGCACTTTCCGCCGATTGACGGAACCCGACACGTTCCCGGCCGACACTTTTCTTTTCTTGATTTTCCCGGTATTCGACTCAATTCTACGCGTTCTAAGGTTTTACAAGTCTTGAATTGCAAAGCTTAAATCATCCATTTCGACCATGGCTTATAAAGATGTGACACCACCCGCCGGGGATAAAATTTCAATCCAGAACGGCAAGCTCAACGTGCCCGATCACCCCATCCTGCCGTTCATTCGCGGTGACGGCACCGGCCCGGACATCTGGGCCGCCAGCGTGCGCGTATTCGACGCGGCGGTGCAAAAGGCCTATGGCGGCAAGCGCAAGGTCGCCTGGTTCGAGGTGTTCGCCGGCGAAGCCGCCAAGAATAAATTCGACAACTGGCTGCCTGACGACACGGTGGAGGCATTCAAGGAATACCTGGTCGGCATCAAAGGCCCGCTGACCACACCCGTTGGCGGCGGCATCCGCTCGCTCAATGTCGCGCTCCGCCAGATGCTGGACCTCTACGTCTGCCTGCGCCCGGTGCAATGGTTCACCGGCGTGCCGTCGCCCGTGAAACACCCGGAAAAGGTGGACATGGTCATCCTCCGCGAGAACACCGAGGACATTTATGCGGGAATCGAACACGCCGGCGGCACACCCGAGGCGCAAAAAATCCTGGACTTCATCGCCAGGGAGTTTCCAAAGGATTTCAAGAAGATCCGCTTCGGCACCAAACCCGCCGCCGAGGACTTCTGGAAGGCCGTCGGCGCGAAAGATTTCCCGAGTGACGTGAAAGTCGGCATCGGCATCAAGCCGGTCAGTTATTCCGGCAGCGTGCGACTGGTTCACAGCGCAATTGCCTACGCCATCAAGTTCAAGCGCAAGAGTGTCACGATTGTCCACAAGGGCAACATCATGAAGTTCACCGAAGGCGCATTCCGCGACTGGGGTTATGAGGTCGCCAAAAAGTTTTTTGGCGCCGTGGAAATCGACGGCGGCCCGTGGTGCAAGATTCCTGAAGGTAAACCCGGCGCCGGGATTGTTATCAAGGACGCCATCGCCGACATCACCTTGCAGCAGGTGCTTACGCGCCCGACAGATTTTGACGTGATTGCCACGCTGAACTTGAACGGCGATTATTTGAGCGACGCGCTGGCGGCACAGGTTGGCGGCATCGGCATCGCACCGGGCGGTAACATCAATTACATCTCCGGTCATGCGATTTTTGAAGCCACGCACGGCACCGCGCCCAAATACGCCAACAAAGACGTGGTCAATCCCGGCTCGGTGGTGCTGTCCGGCGAGATGATGTTCCGGTACCTGGGCTGGACAGAGGCGGCGGATATGATTCTCAAGGGTTTGAACGGTGCGATTGGCAGCAAACGCGTCACTTACGACTTCGCGCGCCTGATGGAAGGCGCAACCGAAATCAAATGCTCGCAGTTTGGTGACAACATCATTTCCCACATGTAAATCGGAAAAAATTGAGATTTCAGTTCGACGGGCGGGCCTAAACGGTTCGCCCGTCGCGTTTTAGTCGAATGACCTGGATTGAAGCCAGTCTGGTGTCGGCCTTGTTCCTGGGCGTGTATGACCTTTGTATCAAACATGCCATTCGGGACAATGCCGTGTTGCCCGTGCTGTTCCTGAGCACATTAACCGGCGCAACCGTGTGGACGGCACTGTTGCTCGTGCAGGCGATACATCCCGGGGTGCTGCCGACAACGCTGGTGACGGATCCGCTGACACCAGTGCAACATTTCCAACTGCTGTTAAAATCGGCCATCGTCACGGCTTCATGGATTTTCACTTATTTCGGATTGAAACACCTGCCACTGTCCCTGGCGTCACCCATTCGGGCGACTTCGCCGTTGTGGACACTGGTGGGAGCGTTGCTGATTCTGGGCGAGCGGCCGACGGGAATGCAATTGCTGGGCATCATCACGACCTTGGCATCATTCGTAGGGCTTTCTTTTGCCGGCCGACTGGAGGGAGTGCATTTTCACCGGAATAAATGGGTATGGTTTCTAATTGCCGGCACAATTCTGGGTGGAGTGAGTTCGCTTTATGATAAATATCTCCTGGGGCGACTTCACTTTTCGGTGCCGACCGTACAGGCGTGGTTTTCCATTTACCTGGTGATTTTGTTTGCGCCGTTCGCCATCGGCTGGCAGCAGCGCTGGTGGGACCGGAATGAGTTCCGCTGGCGCTGGACCATTCCGGCTATAGCGTTTTCGCTGTTGGCGGCGGACTACGTTTATTTCAGCGCGTTGCGGCATCCGCACGCGCTGGTGTCCGTGGTGATGAGCCTGCGGCGGGGCAACACCCTGGTGGCGTTTGCCGGCGGACTGTGGTTGTTTGGTGAGCGGAGCAACTGGCAGAAATTTTTGGCCGTCCTCGGCATTCTCACCGGCATCGTGCTCACGGTGATCGGATAAATCGTCAAATCGTTGTACATTGCCGAACTATGCCATGTCTTATTGTTGGGAATTGCCTTGCTGCTTATCCACCTGCTTAACCAAATCATTGTATTTGGCGACGACATCGTTCCGATCTTTCACTTCGTTGTTGTATTTCTGGACGAGATCGTTGCGTTGGGTAATGAGGTTGGAGACGACGGTATTCTGCTTGTCAATGTCGGCGTAGGCTTCCTTTAGTTTGGCCTCCAGCGCGTCCACGCCGGCTTTGTATTGCGCGATTTCGTTGGTGAAGTTTTCGTTTTCGAATCGCACTTGAGTAATTTCGGCCTTTTGCGAGATGATAAGCTGTTTGTTGGTCTCGGCCTCGGCTTTCATTTCGGTAAGGCTCGCATCCATCTGGTTCACCTGATGATTCAGCGTAGCGATGGAGTTAGTATCGTTCTGAATGGCGGCGTCGCGGTCATAGACCATCCGGTTCAGGCTCTGGATGGTGGTGCGCTGGCTGGTTTGTTCATACCATTGCCAGGCGCAGAGGCCACAGAGGCAAACCGCCAAGACGATAAACAGGTTGACTTGAAAATATTTCATGGGATTGGATGGTCGGAGGCGGCGTTGACGGCGATGGCGACGCGCTGGATGCCCGCGCGTTTCACCAAATCAAGTACGAACACCACCGAGCCGTGCGTGGCGTCCGGCGCGCCGGTGATATATACCGGCAGGTTGGTATTCAGGCTGTAACGATTCGTTAGCATCGTGAACAATTCGGGGAAAGCGATAAGTTTGTCGTCCGCGGCAACCTGGCCGTCCTTGTTCACGGTCAGATTCACGATGTCGGGCTTCTTCGAGGGAGTAGCGAGCGTGGCGGTGGGCAGATTAGATTTGACCGTACGCACAATCTGCATCTGCAAAGTGACCATCATGAATGATGCCAGCAGGAAAAACATGATGTCAATCAGCGGGATGATTTCCAGCCGCGATTTCTTTTCCGGGATGGGCGTGCGGATTTTCATGGCGCGGTCGGGGTCTGGCGGCTGTCGGTCATAAAGGCAACCTTTTGAATGCCGACGGCGCGGACGGTTAGATAGACCTTTACCATATCACCGTGGAGCGTGTCGCGGTCACCGCCGATGTAGACCGGGACATCGGGGTTGGCATGAAAGCGGTCCTTCAGTACGGACGCGAGCTCGGCCAGTGAAATCTGTTTCTTCTCCAGCCAGACCACGCCGGATTTGTCCACGGCAATGTTAACCATGTCGGGCCGGTAATCCTGCTTTGATTGCGAGGCGGGCGGCAGGTTGACCTTGATGTTCTCGGTTTTGCTCATCTCCAGGGCCACCATCATGAAAGACGCCAGCAGGAAAAACATAATGTCAATCAACGGAATAATGACAATCCGCGAGCGGCGTCTTGGTATGGGCGAGGGAATTCTCATGGGCAATAATTCAATGGCTTGTGGCCTGGCCCGGCGATTCCGGTTTGCGCAAGTGAACCGTGTCGCCTGTTTTCCCTCCGCCCCCGACCAAAACTTCGACGTTCGTCGCCGCCGTCTCCAGGTCGAATTGCAATTGCGCCACCTTGGCGGAGAAATAATTGAACGGAACCAGTGAAAAGATGGCGATGGCCAATCCGCACGCCGTGGCAATCAATGCTTCGCCGATGCCGCCGGTGACACCTACGACAGATAATTCGGCGCTGCCGATGTTGAGGAAAGCGCGCATCAAGCCAGTGACGGTGCCGAGCAGGCCCAGCAGCGGGGCGAGTGTGACCAGTGTGTCCATGACCGTGAGAAAGCGTCCGGCTTGTTTCAACTCCACACCCGCCGCCAGTTGGAGCGCGCCGAGCAGCGAACCGTGCGCATGGCCAAGATGATCAAGGCCATGGCGGACCACACGGATGATGGGATCATTTGAACCATTGGCGATCTGTTTGGCGGCAGGCACGTCGGCGTTTTCGAGTGCGGCGAGCAATTTTTCCATTTTTTGCGGGTCGCGTTTTTCACTTTCACGCCACCACCAAAAGGCGCGTTCGCCGACCACGGCGAACGCTACGAGGGCGCAGACGAGGATCGGCCACATGACCGGGCCGCCTTTGAGGAAGAATTGGAGAACAATGTTTGCGAGCATAATTTTGGTTTGGTTTCAGTTGAGTTGCAATTTGTAGGTGATGCTGGTTTGAAAAAGCCGGGTACCGGTGTCGGTTGGCAGCCGCCAGTGGCGTTTGATAAAATCCACGGTCGCACGGTCAAGGACGGGAAAGCCGGACGATGTCCTTACGTCCACGGAATCGACATGACCCGCGTCGTCGCCGCTCAACACCAGCACCACCGTCCCCTGCTCGCCCGTTTGCAGAGCGATGGGTGGATACGGGGGTTCGGGCCGTTCGCCGCCAGTGCCAGTGTTGGAAAGCGAACTAATCCGGGCCGACGCCGCCTGTGGCAGCGGAGCGGCGAGCGCGACATCCGTAACGAGGGTGCCGGCGGTCGGAATGCCGAAGCTGACGTTCGGCGCATTCGGCAGGACAACAAGGACACGCGGTTGATTGTTGAGTTGCGGTTGCTCCGGCTTTGGAGCGACCGGTTGTGGCGGCAACACCGCCGGCTGGACAACGACGGGAACCTCTTGCCGGATGGGCGGGACCGGTCTGATGGCGATGACGCCCTGTCGTGCGCCGAGAATTCCAATCAGCAGAAACAGGAGGCAAACCGAATTCACCCAGGCGAGTTTGCGCTCCGGCTCGCGCCGGGCCGTGGACAGGCACAACCGCGCCAGTTCGTCTTTCAACTCGTAGCTGGGTGATGTTCGATTTGTATCCATGCTTTTCACGTTAAAAGACGAAGCTCAACGAACCAAAGAAGCCGAGCCGCTCACCGTATTGTGCGGCATTGACACCCACGCCCGAGCCGCTGCGGAGCTGATAAATATTGTCGGTCACATTCACGACATCGAATCTGGCCGTCAGCATTTTGTCTCTCCAGATGTTGAAACTCTGCGACACGCCAATGTTGACCGTATAATAGGCGGGCACCGTGGAACCGTTGGGAATGGGATCGCCCGCGGCGTCGATCGTTCCGCCTCCATCCTGGCGCAAGCCGCTGCCTGAAATCAGGTCGGCATAAACGCTCGTAGCGGTGTTACGGCCTTCCTTCCAGGTATAGGCCACGCCGCACGAACCGGTAAATCGCTGGTCGTGGTCCAGATAAATCCAATGATTCTGGACGTAGGCCAGTGAAGCCGGATCGAACAGAAACTGAGCTGAACTCCATTCCTGGCCTTGGGCAACCGACCAGGCGAAGTTGGCGTAACTGGAAAAGCCACCCAGATTGTAAGAACCGGTTAATTCCACTCCATAGATTCGGCCTCGGGCGTAGTTGAACGACTGAAGGATGAGCGTCTGTCCGAACAACCCGTCGTCCAACTGTTGTTTCGCATATTTGTAATAACCATCCACCCCGAGTTGCAGATGTGGGCTGAACTTGTGGCTGATACCAGCATCGAAGTAATTTGCGCGCTCGGCTTTGATCGGATCATTCAGCGCATTCGGACCAGAGGGTGATTCATTTGCCGTGCCGACAAACGCATTCACGTTTCCCGATGGCACATTTTCCAGTGGGGGCGGCGTGAAATAACGCGCGTAACCCGCGTGCAAGGTCGTCAAATCCGTTGGTTGCCAAATGACGTTGATACGCGGGCTGGCCTGGAACTCGTTGTCGAAGGTGGCATCATATTCGTCGAACCGCGCGCCGTAATTAATGGTGACCTCCTGCAGAATCTTCCATTCATCCTGCAAATATGCGCCGGCAAACAGCGCATGCTGCACGCTGTTTTGGACGATGTTCGTGGTCGGGGAACCGAATTGTGGATTGAAGCTGCTCGGGTCGGTACTGTCCATTAGAATGGCCGTGTTGTTGGCGTCGGAAAGCAGATATTCCCCCAATACCATCGCGCCGGCCCGAATCGTGTGTTTCTCACCCAGAGCGTAGCTGGCATCCAGCTGGAACCCGCCGGAGTAAAGGTTGCGATCCACGTCACTGGCGACGCCGTTGTAGAACAAATCACCCGTTTGTTCGGGCACGAAATGCACGCTGCTGTTGCGGCCAAAAACGGAAGCCTGGTAATTTAAATCGCCTGCCGATTTTTGATAGGCCAGCACGCCATAGTAATTCTGCTCGTTCTGATTTTCGTTGAGCGCGGAGGAATCAAAAAATGGCGGCGGTGCGACCCACGGGTCGCCACCCGGTGCGGAGTAGTTGGCTGGATCATTCTGCAATCCCGGCGTGTTGGGGACCTGAAACTGGCTATACGACAGACTGCCCATCGCGCTCAGGCGGCTGGTATCGTCGATGATATAGGACCCGTACAGAAACGACTTGTACTGCTGGGTATCGTCGTGGATGGCGTCCTTGCTGGGGGTGGGATTTTCAATGCCCAGGGAATTTTGATCGTAACTGCCATCCGCATAGAAATTCCATTTGCCCTGTGAACCGCCCAGCTCAAAACTGGGACGTATTGTATTGTAACTGCCGCCATACATTTCCGCCTGGCCGCCGTTCTGGAATGACCCACCCTTGGTCTGGATATCCACAATGCCAGCGGTGCGGAAGCCATACTGCGCAGGGAGCGAGCCGGTTATGAGCTGCATCGAATCCACGAAGCGCGGGTCGAGTTCCTGCCCAAAGCCGGTGATGCCTTCGGGCAGCAGCACGTCATTGATACGGTATTGTAGATTCGCGTGCTCACCCCGGACGTGTACACCCCCGTTTATTTCCGAATCCTGCGCCACCCCCGGCGAGCGCAGGATAACCTGGCTGAACGGTGCATTGCCACCCAGCGACTGCATTTGAATCTGCTCCGCTGTGTGCGAATAAGCCGTCGCACCCAGGTTCGGCACTATCTGGCTCCGCGCGTGATTCAACCGTCCGATGACCGTGATGTTGCCCAATTGAGCAACATTCGTAGAACCACTCGATTGAGCAACGTTCGTCGAGCCGCCCGGCATCGGGGAAGCTGCCGCCGTCACGTTATTCGACTGGGCCAAAACCGTTCCACCACCGGACAAGGCCATCCATAAGATGGCCGTCCTCAAAACTCCGCTCTTCCATTTCTTCTGCTTTCTAAACCTTTTCATAAATTCAATGAGTTGAATTTTTAAAAAATCCTTCGCGAATCCCACGGATCCGCGCTTTGCACGAGGCCACAAGGCAACAGGCAAAGATTTAGTTTAAGGAAAAAAACCTTCAAACTTGGCAACCGGCCAAAGTCTGAAACTAGGAAATGGCAGAAGGAACGGGCGGAGCGCGACCCGGGGGAAGGTTTTCGATGGCAGGACTGAAAACCGAAACGGAGAAATACCGAACAATTTCAATCGAACCCGTTGGCAGAGGAATGATGATTTCGCAAACCGCCGAGTCCACCTGCCCGTGCACAAACATGGTAACAGCGCATTCGTGGTCGGGTTTGCCGGCATCGTGGTGGATCAACTCATGCAACTCAGGGCACGCCGCTATCGCGGCCAGCAACAGGACAACCCCCACCAGCGCGATGGCCAGCACGGGCTTGCCGATTTGGACGAAATGGCGTCTCACGTGTTGCAAATCATTTGCAGTTTAGCAGGCTACGTGCCATGAACAGGGGTTTTAACCTTCCCGGTTGTATCGGCTGGTGGTCGGCACAATGAACAAAGTGATTAAGGGACTCCATTGGTCGGTTGGACGGCTTGAAGGACGGGAACCGGCGCCGGTTGATTTTCGGTCTCGAACTCCTTTATGAGCACGGCAACGGTCAGGCCCGCCAGGAGGGCAGCCGACAGTTTGAAGCGGTCATGGGAATGAAACTGCAATTCGGGCAGGAGGTCGCTGCTCGCGATGCACAGAAACGTACCGGCACAGAACGCCAATGCCCGGCCGAGAAAAATCTCATCCGACCCGGCAAATTGACCCGCACCCAAATAAAACAAAACCGCGCCGATCGGACTGGCCAGTGCAAACAAACTGTTCAAAACATGCCGCGATAATCGCGAACTACCGCCGGCGGTCATCAAGGTTGAGATGGCCATGGCGTCGAACGGTTTGTGGAGGATCACCACCAAAGCGACCCCAAGGCCCGCCAGTTGGGCATGACCACGCGCTCCAGCTTCGACCGACGCCGCCAGCGCCAGGCCGTCCAGCAGCGAGTGCAGGGTCAGGCCAAGCGCCGTGCCCACCCAGGACAACTGTTGGGCGGACTTATCCGCCAGAGTGTGAGCGTGGTGTTCATGGTCGTGCGCCTGTTCCTCCGGCACGGCATGGCCGTGGTCACAATCTTCGGGATCGCCTTCCGCGGAATCGTGATGATGAAAATGAAAGAACCGTTGCAGGAAGAACATGATCAGGAAGCCGCCCAGCATCCACATCGCGGTCTGGTCGAGCGAATGCAATTGATCGTTGGCATCCGGCAGAAAATGCAGCAGGGCAATACCGAGCATCAGACCGGCCACAAAACTGATGGCCAATTGCAGTCGGGTATGGGTGGGGCGGATGATCAGGAGCAGCCAGCCGCCCGCCAGCGACGCCAGCAACACCAGCACACAATAAATCGTCAACCACCAGGCCGGGCTCATGGTTTTAATTGCAAAGCATTTGCAATTTAACAGATGGCCGGCAGGCGGCAAGCCTTATTTGGCCTGGTGGCCGCAGGGGGTGAAAACGCGGGCCCGAATTTTTCCGCCCTGTCTCAAGCGCGGCTACCGCGGGGCCATCAGGATCTACCGGCCACAGCAGTGTTTGAATTTTTTGCCGCTGCCGCAGGGACACGGATCGTTCCGGCCCACCTTGGGACCGGTACGGACGGGTTTGGCCTTTTCTGTCGCCGCTGCCGCTTCGCTGACCACATCGCTGGGACGCGAGGCCGGCGCGCCACCGGCAGTCGCGGTCGTGGTGCCGCCGCCAAAAGCACTGGCGGTAGGGTGCAGTGTCTGTTGGGGAATGTTCTTCAGGAAATTTTCAAACGCCATCATGGACGATGCGCTGCGGAAAACATTGTGGCAGATCTCGGTTTTGACATTGACCATCAACTCGTCGAAAATTTTGTAGGCCTCAGCCTTGTATTCAATGAGGGGGTCACGTTGTCCGTAACCGCGCAGGCCGATGCTGTAGCGCAGGCTGTCCATCTCATAAAGGTGTTCCTGCCAAAGCTTGTCGATCGCGCTCAGAATCGTGTAGCGCTCGACCACCGCCAGTTTGGCCGGATCCTCAAAGCTGATCTTGATCTCATACGACTTGCGGATGCTGTCGCTAACGAAGTTGCAGACGGCAAATTGTGCCGGGCTGAGTCCCTCGAACACCGAGCCGGAAACAGGTTCTTCCTTTCCGGCATTGGCAGCCTTGACGATTTCGGTTTCGGGCATACCCAGCGGGAAATTCAAATTAACCCAGTCAGCCAGTTGCCGCACCTTCCACTCGACCGGTTCCGAGCTGGTGTCAGTGAATTGATCGACTTTCAGGATGACGACCTCCTCGATGATGTCCATGAGACGGTCGCGCACGTCTTCGGCGTTGATGATTTCATTGCGGAAGCCGTAGATGACTTCGCGCTGCTTGTTCATCACGTCGTCGTACTCGAGCGTACGTTTGCGAATCTGGAAGTTGTGCTGCTCGACGCGTTTCTGCGCCTGTTGAATGGAACGGTTCAACAGCGGATGGGACAATTCCTGGCCTTCTTCCAGACCCATTTTCTCCATCATTTTGACGATGCGATCGGAACCAAACAACCGCATCAAATCGTCCTCCAGCGAAATAAAAAAGTGCGACGAACCGGGGTCGCCCTGGCGCGAACAGCGGCCGCGCAACTGGCGGTCGATGCGCCGCGATTCATGGCGTTCGGTACCCAGCACGTGGAGGCCGCCCACTTCCGTCACACCGGGCCCCAATTTGATGTCCGTGCCGCGGCCGGCCATGTTGGTGGCGATCGTGATGGCGCCGCGCTGGCCGGCGCGCGAGACGATTTCAGCTTCCTGCTGGTGGTACTTGGCGTTGAGGACCGAGTGAATCAGGCCGTCGCGTTTCAACGTCCGCGACAACATTTCGCTGGTTTCCACGCTGACGGTGCCGACCAGGATCGGCCGGCCCAGCGCGTGCAGCTCCTTGATTTCGGCGACGACGGCGTTGAATTTCTCGCGTTTGGTTTTATAGACCGAATCGTGCGTGTCCTTGCGGATATTCGGCTTGTTGGTGGGGATGGTGAGCACGCCGAGTTTGTAAATGTCGAGAAATTCCGTCGCCTCGGTTTCAGCCGTGCCGGTCATACCGGCAAGTTTCTGGTAAAGCCGGAAATAATTCTGGATGGTGATGGTTGCCAGTGTCTGGGTTTCGCGCTCGATCTCAACACCTTCTTTGGCTTCCACGGCCTGGTGCAAACCGTCGCTCCAGCGGCGGCCGGTCATGAGCCGGCCGGTGTGTTCGTCCACGATAATGACCTTGTTTTCCTGGACAACATATTCCACGTCTTTCTGGTAAATGCTGTAGGCCCGGAGCAATTGCGAGATGGCGTGGATTTTTTGGGCTTTGGTTTCGAAGTCCTGCTGCAACCGGGTTTTGGCCTCCATGCGTTTGCGGGGGTCAATCTCCGGACCCGTGTCAATTTCATGCAGCAGGGTCGTCAGATCCGGCAACACAAAGGCATCAGGGTCTTTGGGGCTGACGACAGTGCGGCCCTTTTCGGTAAGATCGGCCTCATGGCTTTTTTCATCGATGGCGAACAGCAACTCCTCTTTTTCCCGGTACAAATCCACCTTCTTCTGGTCCCGGTGCAATTCCAGTTCGGCCTGGTTCATCATCCGCAAATTTTCGGGATTCTCCAAAAGTTTCAGCAGACCCTCGGACTTTGGCTGGCCGGTTTTCACACGGAACAGCAGCCGGCCGATTTCGTTCTCCAGCGCGGAGCCATTTTGCACATTGGAACCGTCGGCGGGATTCAATTTCTTCATCTGCGACTCGGCCTCGGATAAAAACCGGCCGCACAGACGTTCCTGCGCGCGGACGAGCGACTCGACCGTTGGCTTCCACTGCGCGTACTGCTCGTCGTACGTGTGCAACGACGGACCGCTGATGATGAGCGGCGTGCGTGCCTCGTCGATGAGAATGGAATCCACCTCGTCCACGATGGCGAAATGATGTCCGCGCTGGACCTGGTCCTCTTTGCGTACCGCCATACCGTTGTCGCGCAAATAATCGAAACCAAATTCCGCGTTGGTACCGTAGGCGATGTCGCAATAATACTGCTCGCGACGAACGGTCGGTGACTGGTCATGCAAAATGCACCCGACGGTAAGGCCAAGAAATTTGTAAATTGCGCCCATCCATTCCGAGTCACGCGCGGCCAGGTAATCGTTCACCGTCACCACGTGGACGCCGCGGCCGGTCAGCGCATTGAGATAAATCGGCATGGTGGCTACGAGCGTTTTGCCTTCGCCGGTGGCCATTTCGGCAATCTTCCCTTTGTGCAGCGCCATGCCGCCAATGAGTTGCACGTCGAAGGGAATCATCTCCCAAACCACGGGATGACCGCGCACAGTCACTTCCGCTTTGCGCTCGGTCAGTCGCCGGCAGGCGTTTTTTACGACGGCGAAGGCCTCGGGCAGGATCCCGTCCAGAGCGGCGGCCAGTTCCTTTTTATCCTGAATTTGCGCCAGGCGCGCCTTCCAATCGGCGGTCTTCTGGCGCAACTCGTCATCGGAAAGCTTCTGGAGACCGGCCTCGATTTCGTTGATTTGGCGGGCGACCGGCCAGAATTTTTTAACTTCACGGTCATTCCTCGACCCGAAGATTGTTTTTAAAAGTCCAATCATGACAATTTGCGAAAACAGCAGGTGAAACGCTACGCGAGGAATCGACCACCGTCAAAACGAATCGGCGGTGACTGGAGGCAAGGCAACCGTACAAATATTGTGTATTGGATGTTTGCCACCTCCAGAAAAGATTGGCCAGACCGAACTGCGCGGGGTTGATCCTGGTGTGTCGCCGCCCGGCAGAATCAGTACTCGCGCCGGGTCGGAATACGGGTCGGGTATGATGCCCCGGACGGTTGGGGGCGAAAGTACGATGGCTTGATTTATGGCTTGCGTTGAAGCGGGTTACCTTACAGGCTCGGCATTTAAAATTGAGGGCGTGATTTTAATGAGCAATTCAGCGGAACTCAAAAGGCAAATCAAATGCATGCTGGTGGAAAACCTCATGCTTCAGAACGCGGCGGATGAAATCAAGGATGACCAGCCGCTTTTTGGCCCCGGCGGTCTGGGGTTGGATTCTGTGGACGCCCTCCAGGTTGTGGTCGCGCTCGATAAGAATTACGGCCTGAAAATTTCCGACCCGGAAACCGCGCGAAAAATCATCCACAGCGTCAACACCATCACCGCTGCCATCGAAGACCACCGGTCGGCCGCCGGCAAGAGGTAACACCGGTACAGTTCGCCGGCGAAAGAGTTTCTTCGTTCCGTTGCTCAACCACCACCGCGGGCCGCGCAAGGACGCGGCCAATCATCGCCCGCCACGAGGCGCGCTTACACCCAGCCCATGATTTCCCGCTCAGCCTGCAACCAGTCATCCAACTCATGGCCTGGCTCGGCCCCGCGGGAGAGATAGATTTCGTGGGCGCGGCTTTCGATTTGTTCGCGGAGGGACGTGGGTTCAAACGCACCGTTCGTCTTGCGGTTTTGTGATTTTCTTTCGTTTTTTCTGCTGGTTGTTTGCATGGTGTCAATTTCGCTCAGGTTAAAAACTACACTTTGAAAAGTCGTTACCACTGGCATTTTCAGCACCTTTCATGCCGTCGGGGATCAAAGTGTGCGGGAGTCAAAACCCTTTGTCTGGCCGGTCTTTGTGACCGCAGAAACACTTTGGGCAGGGATTTTCGAAACAGTTTCAACGGCGGGCTTGCCAGCGAGGAACACGAAGGAAAACGTGACTTTTTTGGCACGCGCAGTGCTTTTCCTGATGTCGCGGGAAACGGGAATAACAGCTGTATCTGCGGCGGGCCAGATCCGCGAATGCCTGGGGTGGTGATACGCTCGTCGCAGAGTTTGGGTATGCAAAAACACTTTTAGAACCATGCCGAGTCTGAAGACCATTCTCTTTGTAGAGAACGATCAGGTTTCACAAACCATGTACCAGAAACGTCTGGAGCGCGAAGGGTATCATCTGGAATGCGCGCCAGACGGACAAGTGGCCCTCGATATTCTTTCGGAACGCGCCCCCGACCTGGTCCTGCTCGATTTGATGTTGCCCAAGGTCAGCGGCGCCGACGTGCTTAAATTCATGCAGGCCGATCCCCGCCTGACCACCGTTCCGGTCATCATTTTTTCCAACGCGCCACTCACAGAAGTACCCCCGGACAGTCCGTTGGCGCAGGGGACCAAGCGATTGCTCAAAAGCGATTGCACGTTTCCCAGGCTGCTCGAAACCATTCAGGAAAGTCTGGCCGCGGCGCCCGATTTCGTAGTGATGGAGGCGAACAAATTGCCCACGGTCAAGGCCGTCGCCGCCAACAATGGCAAAGGAGAAATCAAGGACGACCATCAGGATATCATCCCGCCGCCGGATTTTGGCAATGAGATCCCGAAACCTCTTGCGGACTTTCTCACCGAAGCTCCGACCGCCTTGCCGAAGCTGCGCGAACACAGCATGGGATACATCAAGGCGCCCGCCACGGAAACGGGCCAGAAACATTTCAGCGGGTTGGGTCAGCGAGTGCATTTGTTACATACCAGCGCCACCCAGGCTGGTTGCACCCGCGTCGCCCTGCTGATGAGCGCTTTTGAAACCTTGCTGTCGGCGATCAAAGACAAACCAAAGACCGTTACCTCGTCGATGTTGCAGACCATCGCTCAGGCGGTGGACTGTCTTGATGGTTTGTTGAAAACCAAGGACGGTTACTCCGCCGGGCCTGCAATCCGCGCCAGGGTGCTGGTTGTGGATGACGATGCTGTTTGTAATCAGGTCAATGTCACTTGTTTGAAACGGGCCAATTTTGAAACCGACGGCGTCAAAGACCCCGCCGAGGCACTGGGCCTGTTGGAAGCGACTCAATACGACCTCGTGGTCCTCGACGTCAACATGCCCGGCATGACCGGTTTCGATGTTTGTGAGAAGATGCGCCGCCTGCCACACAACAAGAAAACCCCGGTCATTTTTGTCACGGCTTTCAGCAGTTTCGATAATCGCAAGCAGAGCGTGTTAAGTGGAGGCAATGATTTCGTTTCCAAACCGGTTTCGCCCGCCGAACTGGCGTTGAAAGTAATCATCAATCTGATCAAGGCAAGAGTAACCGGTAACGTCGACCCACAACCGCAGAGTGCGCCCGCGACACCTAATGGTTCCTCGCATTCGCCCCACCCTGCGGCCAGGACCAAAAAGGACCGTCCGATCTCAACCGAAGCATCTCCACCGGAACCGCCCTCACGCCTGGCACCACTCCCCGAGCCCGGGGTTCGCACTACCAGGATGACGGGACCCGTCTCCGGGAAGCAACCCGAATCCAAAACCGATCCAACTACCCCGGCCAAGCCCGCTCCTCCGGCGAAGACCGGACCGGCCAGCCAACAAAACAAAGGCGAAACACCCGGGGCTGATATTCACGATCGCCTGCGCCAAAGCACCGCAGCTCTGGAACACGCTAAAGACAATCTGGAACAGGAATCGGCGGAAAGAAACCGGATTGAATCGCAATGGCGCGAACAACTCAACGCGGCGAAGGCGTTGATCGGGCAGACCGAAACCGTTCTCAAGGAAAAGGAAGCACAAAATGTCCAACTGGCGAAGGAGTTGAGCGAACTGCGGAAAGCAAAGGATGAACTTCAGGATAAGCTGACAGCCGGACAACAGGCGGCCGCCAAGTCGCAACAGGAAATCGAGGAACTCCAGGGCCGGGTGCGTCAGGGTACCAAGGAATTGGAACAGACCAGGGCCGCCCACGAACAACAATCCGCCCAGCAAGCACGATCGGAGGCGGAGTTGCGCGAACAGCTGAACAAGGCCAAGGCCGCGTCCGGTGCGGTGGAAATTGCTCTCAAGGAAAAGGAAATGCGTAACGGCCAGCTCGAAAAAGAGGTGGCCGGTCTGCAACAAGCCCGGGAGGAACTGCAGAACAAATTCACGGTCGGACAACAGGCCGCGGAAAAGCTCCAACATGAAGTCCGGGAACTTCAAGCCGGTTTGGGGCAACAAACCGCAGAAAAAATGCGGTTGGAAACGGAATGGCGTGAGAAATTTAATGCCGTAAACGCGACCGCTGCCCGGATGGAAACCACTCTCAAGGAAAAAGAAGCGCAAGCTGTCCAGTTAGAGAAGGACCTGGCCGGTTTGCGGCAGCTGCGCGATGAATTGCAGAACAAATTTGCCGCTGAACAACAAGCCACCGCGAAATCCCGGCAGGAGAT
>JBGPDH010000045.1:0-17093 GCA_041482195.1 Verrucomicrobiia bacterium | reverse complement strand
GGATGGCACGCATTAGCACGAACTGAATCGGTGAAAATCCGTGCAATCCGTGTCCTCGGCCTTTTCATGCCCCGAAATTTGCTTGCCCTGGAACGTGGTTACATTGCCTATTGTTTGTTATGCGTGAACTGCCTCATACCCATCATTGTTTTGTTTGCGGCGAAAGCAACGCCGTCGGACTCAAGTTGCGCTTTACGACTGACGGGCGCGTCGTACATACGCGTTTCCGGCTACGTCCCACGCATATTGGTTTTCGCAATGTTGTCCATGGCGGTATTCTGGCGACCGTACTGGATGAAATCATGGTCTGGGCCTGCGCGGTACCGACGGGGCGGTTCGCATTTTGTGCCGAGTTGAACGCGCGGTTCCTGAATCCAGTCCGGCCGGACGACGAAATTCTTGCCACCGGCGAGATGCTGGCGAATCGCAAGAACCGGATTTTCGAAGCCAAAGGGGCATTGGCCGATGCCTCCGGGCGGATTTTCGCCGAAGCCACGGGCAAATTCCTGCCCATTCCGAAAAGCGATTTAACCGGTATGATGACCGACCTGATTGGCGACACCAGTTGGCTGCGGGATGACGTCGATTCGTAGCCGCCGACGTGAGCAGGTGGAGATCGTCCGGAATCCGCTATCATTGGTCCGCCGCGTGACCTCGGCGGCTACTTCACCACAGTGATTAATCGATGATTGTCGAAACGCGTCTTAAAAAGTAGTCTACAGAGGATTGATTCATGCGCATCCTTGCCCTCGACCACGGAACCAAACGCATCGGCGTTGCCATCAGCGATGAAACCAAAACCATCGCGCAACCGTTGGAATACATCCCGGCCGAACCGTTCGCGGATTTTCTGACGCGGCTGAAACAATTGCTGGTCGAGAAGGAAGTTGATCTCGTTCTCATCGGTCTGCCGCGCAACATGGACGGCACGTACGGTCCGGCGGCGCAAAAGGTGCAGGCGTTTGTCGCGGTGTTGCGCGGCGCGATCACCATTCCCATCAAAATGTGGGACGAACGGCTGACCAGTTCACAGGCAAACCGGATTTTGATTCAGGGCGGGGTACGGCGCGATAAACGCAAGGAGAAGGTGGACAAGATGGCGGCGGCGATTTTACTGCAAAGTTATTTAGACGGTGGCGGGTGACGAGTGGCAAGTGACATGATGGGTTTTCGTGTCACTTGTCACCTGTCACATGTCACTCAAATTCAAACTAACCATCGCCTACGACGGCACGGGGTACGAAGGCTGGCAGATGCAAAAAGTCGGCACTGGCATCCAGCAAAAGGTCGAGGAAGCGCTGGCGAAACTTTTTCCCAGCCGGCCCGTCGTTCACAGCTCCAGTCGTACGGACACAGGAGTTCATGCACTCGGCATGGTGGCACATTTTGAAGTGCCGCGCCGGGAATTCAAACTGACGGTACGCAAACTGGCGCTCGCCATCAACGCCTGGCTGCCGGACGACATCCGCGTGCTTTCAGCCTCACGTGCGCCGAAAAAGTTTCATGCCCGTTTCGACACAGCCGGCAAGCAATACCGCTACTTCGTTTGGAACCACACGGCCATGAATCCACTGCTTCGCCACAGCGCCTGGCAGGTCACACGCCCGCTCGATCTGCAGGCCATACGCGCCGCTGCGCCGCTGTTTGTCGGACGGCATGATTTCAAATCGTTCGCCGCCAATCGAAATTATGAAATGGAATCCACGGTACGGAGGCTCGGGCGGTGCGACATCAAAAAGTCCGGTTCGCAACTGACCTTCATCATTGAGGGTGACGGTTTTCTTTACAAAATGTGCCGGGGTATCGTCGGCACGCTGGTGCAGGTCGGTTTGGGCAAATTCCCACCGGCGGAAATCAAACGGATGCTGGCAAAGAAGGATCGGCGCATGGCCGGCATGACGGCGCCGGCACATGGATTGGTTTTGTGGAAGGTGTTTTATAAATAGCCTGTAGTCAACAGTCAGTAGTTAGTAGTGAATGGCACTAGTTAATGTGTCTTGCTACCGACTACTAACTATTGACTCACATGCAAATTGTCCTGGTTGAACCGGAAATCCCGCCGAACACGGGGAACGTGGCACGGCTCTGTGCGGCGACGAAGACGACGTTGCATCTCATCGAGCCGTTCGGTTTCAAACTCGATGATGCGCAACTCAAGCGCGCCGGCATGGATTATTGGCAACACGTTGAATGGCATCGCTGGCCGAATTGGAAAGCGTTTCAGGAAAAACTCCCGGCCAACGCCACACTTTGGTTCATCGAATCAAAAGGACCAAAACTTTACACAGAGGCGAGATTCTCGCCGGGGGATTATCTGGTGTTCGGACGCGAGACGGCTGGTCTGCCAAAATCATTGCTGGAACAGAACCGCGAACGCTGGTTGCGAATTCCGATGTTTAATGACCAGTCGCGTTCGCTGAATCTGTCGAACTGTGCGGCGCTCGTTTTGTTCGAGGCCCTGCGACAACAGGGTTTCAAAGGCGAGGTTTGACGATTGGCTCGCCGAGTCGTAGCTCGCAGCGTTTTGTTCCAAGGCCTGTTCATGCGGCCCGTCTTCGTTTTACTTCGACGCGGCAATCTTCGTTCTCCGCTGCGCTGCGAGCGAAGACTGGTGGGCGCTGAGGGATTCGAACCCCCGACCTACTCGGTGTAAACGAGGTGCTCTTCCGCTGAGCTAAGCGCCCGACCTCGAATACACTATCCAAACCAATCTGAGACAACAAGCTCCTCTGTCATGGGAAGGAATTCAGCCGCATCTTTAAAACCGTTTACCAGCAGGATTCGACCTGTAGTTTTGACCGCGACAGCCTTTTGTCGCGGCCGGAAGAGGCGCATCTTCCGCACCTTTGGATTTGGGTCCGGTCGTGCTCTGGCTTCGATAGATGTCTTGCTTTCAGGGAGCGCTTGGTGATAGCCTTCAATTGGATTTAAGCCGGAAGAATCGGTTGCCCGAAATTGGGCTATTGGTCTGCTGGTATTGATTCCCGGCAACGGCCACTGAGCCTCCCGCGACTACCCAGGCATTGGACGATGTGATGTTCGTTGAGGACTGCAGGCTGAACTCTCCATTCCCGTAATACGACGGCCACGAAAGCACGGCATTGGTGCCGATTTGTTGAATGCTTAGCCGCGGTCTTCCGCGTTCGAACGCGCCGATGTCGCTCCCGTCACCACCGGTCGCATTAGAAGTCAAAGGCCAGTCGAAGGGTCGCGGTTCGCCGCGCTGGTCGTTCGTCAGGCTAAAACTTTTTCCTTTGTCAATCGCCGCGCTGCCGGCCAGTGGTGCCATCGTCGGCGTGGGGCCGCCGTTGTCCTGCAATGGGCCGAGCATGGGATCGGTGTTGATTTGATCGGTCGTGTTGGTCAATACGCCCCCGCCACCATCGCTGCAAAGATTGTATCCATCCGAGATAAAAGAGGCTACGCCGCCGCTTACAATGTTTGCGCCTGAAGCGCCGGCCTTCAGGATGGTGTTCCCCATCTCCACCAGCGTGGGAAATTGGGCGGCGAAATTAAGAATGCCACCTGCGCCGTTGCCTGAATTGCCGCAGAAGGTACTGCAATAGATATAAGTCTCCGCGTCGCCGTTGGGAGCGAAGTTGTAAATGCCGCCGACTCCGCCAGAAGCCAAGTTGCTGTTCACGGTACAGTTCTGCATTTCCAATTGTGTGGTACCTTGGCTGGAAGCATCGTTAAAAATACCACCACCGGCACTGCTCGCAAAATTGCCACTCAGGGCGCTATTCACGATGGTCAGCAGTGCGAAGGACTGCCTGCCATTGATGTAGATTCCGCCACCGTTGGTGGCCAAGTTACCGGCAACGACGCAGTTGCTCGCGGTCAAAAAGGCTTGTTCGATGTAGACGCCACCGCCATTGAAGCCGGAGCCGTTGGTGATGGTCAGGCCGGAAACCGTGGCCGTCACATTAGTAAAGTGGAACACGCGGCTGGCGGCGTTGCCGTTCACAGCCAGAATGGCAGGGCCGGGGCCAAGAATGGTGACGTTGTTGGAGATGAGCAGCTCCCCGGTAGTTAACGTGATGGTGCCGGTAACGACGTTGGAGAAGATGATCGCGTTGCCGCCGCCGAGCGCGCGATTGTCCGCGATGGCCTGCCGCAATGAGCCGGCGCCGGAGTCATTGGTGTTGTAAACCACCAAGGTGCCGGCGGCGCAATGGAATTGGCTGGTTCCCGCGAGGAGAACCGCCATGATTAAAATGGCAATGCCTTTTCTGAGAGAATTAATCCGTGTTTTCATTGGGAGTCTTTGTTGTTCGGATTTTGCCAGATGAAGCTTGTTTCCAGCCGACAACCACCGCCCAGTCGTTGGGTATGAATCGCCTTTTGCACGAGCGTTCAGGGCGAAATTGCGCGATAAAACCGCGTTGCGAACAGCGGCTTGTTGGTTTCGATGAACGAAGGAGCCGCTTTCGTTGCCGGATTTGAGTCAATGTTTGGCCGGCCCGGATAGGTAAAGGCCGTGCCCTGGCCGAAGGCGGTTGCGGGTTGAAAAGCGGTGGCTTGAAGTAAGGCCATCGCCGCCGAGAGCCTAAGAACCGTTCTTTTCATAAATCCCTTCCGAAAGTTTATGGGATTACCGGCCGACCTCTCTTCCTGAACACACGTTGATGCTCAGGAGGAAGCCGCAACCGTTACTCAAGCTATCCTTATCCATTAAATGAAATATTCTGTCAAGCCTGGAATGTGAATCACGGATTGCCTTCGAGCTTACCAGGCCTCTCATGAGACGAAATCGTCACCCCCGATCGTCACCCCCGGCTGAAAAAATTAAGGGCTATATGGGTCCATTTGGGTCCATCCGGCCAGCAAGGAACGCATTGCGAAAGGCACTTCAGACCATGTGATTCCCAATGAGGACCAATGAGTCCAGGAAACTCAGGTCTTTGTGTAAACGAGGTGCTCTTCCGCTGAGCTAAGCGCCCGCCAAAAGAAGGTTAGATCAATCCGCGCCACCTTGCAATCCGGCGATGCCACAGAAAACGCCAGGCTTCTATTGCTGCAATGGACAGTGATCATCGCCGCCGCTTGGGTGTTTGGCCGTTTCAGCAAGCGCTTCTTGAACCCAGTCGCTGGCCTTCGGCGAAACCACGCCGGGCATCTTGGGAATCTACAAAGGCACCTTGAAGCACAAATCCCCCAAGCGCAAGTCAGGTAACCAATGCGCCTTTTCGTTTCAAACTGAAACACTGCCATTCTTCTTGCGTTATAGCGACGGCTGTGTTAGTCTGAGGGTTGCAAGGGACCCAATTTGAGCAAGCCATGATTACTACATCCTTGAGCTTAATCAAACGCGGGGGCGACTACTGCTTTTGTTGGCGGATCTCGGTATGAAAGAACTCGAAGGAAAAGTATGTTTCATCACCGGTGGCAGCCGCGGCATTGGCCGGGCCATCGCGCTGGCGATGGGGGATGCCGGCGCCGATGTCGCGCTTACCTATCTTTCCAACAAAGAAAAAGCGGAGGAAGTGTGCCAGGCGGTCCGGGGAAAGGGTGTCCGTTGCCAGGCGTATCACAACAACGCCGCCTCGTTTGAAGAAACCGAGCAGGTGGTCAAACAAGTCATCGCCGACTTTGGCCTCATCAGCATCCTCGTGAACAACGCCGGTATCACCCGCGACAAATCGTTCCTGAAAATGACGAGGGACATGTGGGACGAAGTCGTGCATGTGAATCTCGATGGTGTGTTCAACGCCACGCACGCCATCCTGCCGAGCATGGTTGAAGCCGGCTGGGGCCGCATTCTCAATCTATCTTCGATCGTGGCGCAAATGGGGAACTTCGGCCAGGCGAATTACTCGGCGACCAAGGGCGCTGTGATCTCGTTCACCGAAACACTCGCCCGCGAATTGGCCCTCAAAAACATCACGGTCAACGCGGTCGCGCCGGGGTTTATCGAGACGGACATGACCAAGGATATTTCCGAGGCCGCATTGCTGCAGGTCAAAGCCCAGACGCCGGTGGGCCGGCTTGGAAAACCTGAGGAGATCGCCGACGCCATCGTCTTCCTGGCCAGCCCGCGCTCCGGCTATATTACGGGACAGACTTTGTGCGTGAATGGCGGAATGCGCATGTAACGTCAACCGCGTGGTTAGCAAAGTTCAAGGCGAAGCCCGTCCGCGTGTTCATTTCCCTCCTCGAAAACTTTTTTAAAAAAAGGGCAAGGAGGAAACGCCCAAGCGATTTTTTAAACGGGTTCAGGCGCGCGGATGCCAGCCCGCATCGGCCCACAACGATCCGCTCACCGCGGCATTGCTGATCATAAAACAAATTGCATCGGCAATTTCCTCGGGCTGAATGAGACGGCGCAGTTGGGTGTTCGGAATGATCTGTTCCTGGATCTGTGGCTGGCCCAACGCTCGCACCATTGGAGTGTCCGTGTAGCCGGGATGAATGATGCCGCAACGCACGCCGTAAAAAATCGCTTCCATCATTAACGTGGCCGTTGCGCCTTCGAGACCGGCTTTCGTGGCCGCGTAAGCGATTTGTCCTTTGTTCCCCAGCGACGACACGGAGCCAATAAAAATCACGGTTCCTTGCAGCGGCTCGGTCGGCTCCCAGCGCTTGAGGCCGTTTTTCGCGCGGTCTTCGGCGATTCCGCCAACCAGCTCCAGCGCCCAATACACAGGCGCAATCAAGTTGATTTCCGTTACTTGCCGAAAGAGTTCGATGGGATAAATCGAGGGACGATTGGTTTCCTTGTCGAATTTCACTGCCAGCCGGTCGCGGGTCACGCCGGCCGCCGGCACACAAATGTTGGCCCTCCCGAATTTGAGATTCACTTCCGCATACACGTCAGTTCGAAAACTGGCGTCGGTCACGTCGCCGATGAACGACGCGGCGATGTTGCGACCCGCAAGCGTGTTTACAGTGTCGGCCACTTGCTGGACCGCTTCGCTTTGATCCACCAACGCCACTCCGCCAGCCTGACGTTTGGCCAGTTCGATGGCGACCGCCTGGCCAATGCCCCCGGCGGCGCCGGTGACCACTGCCACTGCATCTTTGATTCTCATAATTTGTTTTCCCGGTTTCGATATTGCAGCCAGACGGCGCCAGTCGCGGCTTCACTCGCGCGGAAGGGCGACCACGCCCTGTTAAAGCGGAGCATAACACGTGTTATCGCAATTGCAACACATAAATATGCATTTGCAAAACGCGTGGAACCAATTCGTTGGCGCATGGATGGATTGTGCGGCGGAGGAAATCGCGGGGTTTTTCTCCGGTCCGGCAACAGTATCGCCGGCCTGCCGGCATCAACCCGGTCGGGCCGTTTTATTTTGTCTTGCATTGTGCAATTGCGAAAAGTAAGAATTGAGTCATGCTTGATCCAAACGACTCCACGGCGAAAAGGCTGGAGATTAAAAAATATCCCAATCGCCGGTTCTACGACGCCACTCACAGCCGCCATCGCACGCTGGTGGAAATGTGTTCCTTGATCCAGCAGGGCTACGACATCACTGTCACCGACGCAAAGACCGGCGCCGACATCACGGCGCAAGTGCTGACGCAAATCATTCTCGAATTGGAAACGACGAAGCTCGATTCGTTTCCCGTGCCGCTGTTGGTGCGCCTGATCCGCATGAACGATCAATTGGTGAAGGATTTCATCGAGAAGTATTTCAACCAGGCGCTCGGATCATTTCTGAATTATCAGCAGCAAGTCGAAGAACAAATACGCCGTACCCACGGGCTGCCAGCTTCGTTTCCTTCCGTATCCGCATGGACAAAAGCCATGCTTGGTCCCCTTGCTTCTACGTTTGGCCGCGGCGTGACCGGGCCTTCCGTCGAGGCGACTCCTCCTCCGTCCGCTGAAAGCCAGGACCAGGAATTGCGCGGGATGATCGAGCGTCTCCAAACGCAGGTGGCGGCGTTGAAGCAGACGACGAAAGGGAAAAAGGCCAAGGATCGTCGACATCGGCGGGCCTCCTAGCGCAGAACTTCCAGGTCGGCTGTGACCCAGGTCCCCAGGCTGCGAATCGCACGAATTCGTTTGCCGCGACGATTTGGAAAGGCTCCGCCCGGATCCGCCATTTGCGCAAGGGGTTACAACCTCCGCAAATAATTGTGCAAATGCAAAAATAATTGTTGACTTCTCCTCCGGTTCGCGCTTAAGTTGTCTCGGTAACGGGCTGGCTTCGGAGTAAAGCCTCCTTTTTCCTGATGCATGAATGCCAAAACAAACAATCAAGGCCGCGCCGGGAGGGCGGGGGAGCGGGGGACGCGGATTATGCATTTGCAGAATGACATGGGGCCACCCGAAACGGGAGCTTCACTCCGTCGGGTCCCGGTTTCATCGCGTCGGGAAAGCCAGGGAGCGCGGTGCAGCCACCGAACCAAAACACAAACAAATGAAAGGAATGCAACTATGACAGACAAAACAAAAACTCCTGCGTCGGAAATGTTCGACCAGGCATTGAAGAACTACGAACAGGCACTGCAGACCGGCCTGAAAATCCAGGAAGAGGCCGGCAAGTGCTGGACCAAACTGCTGAATCCAGCCGCGTCTCCGCTGGACTTACAAAAGCAGGTGATAGCGATGGCCAACGAAGTGATTCCGGCCACCCAAAAAAACATGGAAGCCTATCTCCAACGTCTGGAGCAGAACAGCCGCGCCAGCGTTGACCTGCTGAAGAAAGGAATCGAGGCCGCACAGACGGCGAGCTTCCAAGAAGGCCAGGGAATGCTGGTTGATTTTTGCGAAAGCTCGCTCACATCGCTCAAAGCGAATGCACAGGCGGTCGTTGATCTCAATTGCAAAGCGGTTGATTCATGGATCGCGATGGTGAAGAAGGCCACGAGCGACGTCGTTGGACCCAAAGCCGAGAAGGCGTGAACGGGGGCCGGCCCAGTGTCTTTCTCCAGAGAGGTACACTACGCTCAAAGAAGCCTATCTGATCGGAAGCGCGCGCACTGCGATTGGCAGTTTCTGTGGCGCCTATGCAAACACGCCGGCGCCAGCCTTGGGGAGCGTGGTGGTCAAGGCGGCGCTGGCGCGTGCGGGAATTCAACCTCGCGACATTGACGAAGTGATCTTCGGCAACGTGGTCAGCGCCGGCTTGGGGCAGAACGTGGCGCGCCAGGTCAGCATCGGCGCTGGCCTGGGAACTGGCGTCAGCGCCGCAACCGTCAACAACGTTTGCGGGTCAAGCCTCAAAGCCGTGATTCTCGCCGCGCAAGCAATCCAGTGCGGCGACTCTTCGGTGGTGGTCGCGGGAGGAACCGAGAATATGTCGCGAGCGCCGTATCTGCTGGAGAAAGGGCGGACGGGTTATCGCATGGGCAATGGGGAATTGGTGGACTCGATGATCAGGGACGGCTTGTGGGATGTGTATAGCAACGTCCACATGGGCACGTTCGGTGAGGGTTGCGCCGAGAAATTCGGCTTCACGCGCCAGCAGCAGGACGATTTCGCGGTGGAAAGTTTTCAACGCGCGATCAGGGCCACACGCGAGAAACGGTTTGCCGACGAAATCGAGCCAGTTCAAGTCAAGGTGGGTGGCGAAACGATCACGGTTGCGGAAGATGAAGCGCCCAAAAAGTTCAACGAAGAAAAATTGCGCAAGTTGCGCCCCGCTTTCGACGAGAATGGCACGATAACCGCGGGCAACGCTTCGAGCATCAACGATGGCGCGGCAGCGCTGCTGGTGGTGTCTGGCGAAAAAGTCAAGAGCTTGGGCCTCAAGCCGCAGGTAAAAATTCTCGGCTACTCTGCGTTTTCTGGCGAGCCGGCATGGTTCACGCTCGCGCCGATTGGGGCGATTAACAAATTGCTGAACGGTCTTTCTTTGCGGATCCGCGACGTTGATCTGTTTGAAATCAACGAAGCCTTCGCCGTTGTGACGATGGCCGCTATGAAGGAGTTGGGCATTCCCCATGAGAAGGTTAACGTGCATGGCGGCGCGGTCGCGCTCGGACACCCCATTGGCGCAAGCGGCGCGCGGACGCTGGTGACGCTGATCAACGCGATGAAACAATCAGGCGCGCGGATTGGCGTGGATGTGTTGTGCATCGGTGGCGGCGAAGCGGTGGCGATGGCAGTCGAGCTTTGCGATGGCCAACGATAAGTGTATGCATCGTCCCCGTCCTCGAATTCCGAGTTTCTCGAGGACAGAAGAAGGCGACAGCGAAGAAGATAAAATCGAATGAACGATAACTAAACTTGTGCTTCGCCCGAAATGGACGCAAGGTTTGGGCGGCCCAAAATTAGAAACATGAGTGATCCAGCCGAGAACTTCACCAAACAATCAGCGGCCTTTCAAAAAATCTGGCTCGCGTCCATGTCCAAGTTAATGCAGGCCGCTTTCACCTTCACGCCCAATTCCGCTCCGCCGGAATTATTGCGCCAGATTCGGAATGGGATGCTTCAGGCCCTCGCCGGAGCCTGGGATGAATTCCTGCGCTCGCCGCAGTTTCAGGCCAGCATGAAACAATGGATGGAGCAGGCCGTCGCCTTTCGTAAAATGAGCAATGATTTCATGTCGAAAGCGCGTAAGGCAGTGCAAGCGCCGACGAGCGGTGATGTTGACGCGATCATGCTTTCGGTGCGCCACATGGAAACACGCATCCTGGACCGGGTGGAGGAACTGTCCAGGCAGGTCCATGAACTCCAATCGCGGGCTGGCCAGGTGCAAACTCAAAGCGCCAGCCCGCGCCGCGCGCAGAAAAACCTACGGAAGCCTTTGCGCGCAAAGAAGAGAGCAAAGAGATCATGAATCTCATCAACGATTTCACAAATCCGTGGCTTCAATGGCAACAAGCCGCGGTGGACGAGACACTCAACACCGCGCAACGGATGCGGCTTCTGCCGTCGCTGTTGGAACGCGCCCGGCAAATTCGCAAAGGCGTCACGCCCTCCGAAGTGGTTCACGAAGAAGACCGGCTCAAGCTTATACATTACGTGAGCGGCAAGCCGCCGCGTTACCGCACACCACTGGTGTTCGTCTATGCCTTGGTGAACCGGCCCTACATTCTTGATTTGAAGATCGGCCGCAGCGTCGTGGCCAACTTTGTCGAGCGCGGCTTCGATACGTACTTGCTGGACTGGGGTGTGCCGGCGGACGCGGACCGGTATCTGACGCTGGATGATTACATCAATGGTTACATGGTCAACGTGATGGATTATTTGTGCGAACGCGCCGGTATGAAAAAACTGAACGTGCTCGGTTATTGCATGGGCGGAACGATGAGCGCAATGTTCACAGCGTTGCATCCGAAGCGGGTAAAGAACCTGATCTTGCTGGCCGCGCCGATTGATTTCGGCACGCACGACGGACTGCTCAACGTCTGGACGCAAAGCGGGAATTTCGACGTGGACAAGTTTGTGGATGCGTTTGGCAATTGCCCTGCCGAATTTCTTCAAGCCGCGTTCCTCCTGCTTCGCCCCGTGCAGAACCTGCTGCAAAAGCCAATTGATTTTTACGAGCGCATGCACGAGGAAAAATATCTTGAAGATTTTCTGGCGACCGAAGCATGGTTGCAGGACAACATTCCCGTGCCCGGCGAGGTCTATCGGGAATTCGTCAAATATCTTTATCAGCAAAATCTGCTCACGAATGGACGGATGCCGGTGGGCAAACGCATTGTCAAACTGGAGAATATAACCTGTCCGGTCCTGAATCTCGTAGCCGGGGAGGATGATTTGGTGCCGTGCGGACAAAGTACGCCTTTCAACGATTTGGTCGGCTCGAAGGACCGTAAGAGCCTTATGTTACAGGGCAGCGGCCACATCGGGTTGGCCATCGGCGGTCGCGCGCAACGTGAGCTTTGGCCCCAAGTCTGCGACTGGCTGGCGCAGCGTACGAATTAACTGTGTTTTCTCGTACTTGAGCCAACCCAACCTGGTCGCAGGTGGCCATTTAACAGTTGCACGATTGCGGAGCGAATGGGACTATGGATTTCACAAATGCCGGACCCCGGCAAAAGACGAAAATTGAAGTTGTTATGGCTGCTTGATCAGAGAAATCGTCACCCCCGATTGTCACTCCCGACGAAAAATATTGTGGGCTAGATGAGTCCATTTGGGTCCATCCGAGCTTGCAAGGAAAATGTCACGATTGGCTTTTCAGTCCAAGTGAGTCCCAGTGAGAGCAAGTGGGTCCAAAAAACCCAGGTCTTTGTGTAAACGAGTCGCGCCAGCCGCTGCGCCAGGCGCCGACCCGAATTACCTCACAACAAAGCCCGGCCCTTTGGCAACGACGGACACGGCCTACTTCTGTTCGATTACCGTCCCGTCGCCGCGAAGTTTCATCCGCAGGCCACGCCATTCGACGGTATTGCCCGCAAACGCGCCCAGCCAGAGTGCCACTTGCAGTAAATCTTTCACGGGTACGAGCCAGAAGGGTGAGACCAGATCCTTATCCGGGGTGAACCGGCGTTGCAGGTTTTGTGCAAGGCCAATTCGAATCAACCAACAAACCACAGTGGCCAGTAAAGAACAAAACGTCCCAGGCAATACCAGTGAAGCCATCAACCACAACAGCGGCCAGAAAGTGGCGTTCGCCAGAATGCTGAAAAAATAGGGGAGGGGTTGGCAGACCCGAATGGTGCGGGCCCAACGCAGTTGATGCCGCCAGACGTCACGCCAGTTCATCGGCGCATTCCAGCATTCCACGACCACCGGGCACAGTGCGAGGCGATGACCTTTTTCAGCAAGGCGATGACCGAGTTGGTAGTCATCGGCGAGATAATTGGCCAGGGAATTAAACCCGCCAATATCGACCAGCGCCTTGCGGCGTACGAGGAGTGCCGCCCCGAGCGCAAAATTAAGCGGCCCCAGACTGATGGCTTGCAAGACCTGGCTCCAGAAATCGGCGTTGATGGCGACGGCTTCCCAGCGCATGGCTGTGGTCGTGGGATTGGCCAGGCGATAGAAACAACTGACCAGACTGATGTCATCCCTCGCCGCGCTTCCGGCCGCGCTCGCTCCGCCAGGCGAGTTCAGGGCGGTGATGATGTTCGAAAGGAAATCCGTCGGCACACGCACGTCCGCATCGCTGACGAGGAACAGTTCATATTTCGCCCGGCGTTCCAGCTGGAGCAGCTTGGAAACCTTGCCGTTGGTTCCGAGTGCTTCACTACAAATGACGAGTTGGGCATCGCACCCCGGGTTTTTTTGGATGAGATCAGAGATGATTTTACAGGACGGGTCAGCGGCGGTGGGGACGCCAAACAGGATTTGCACCGGGCCGGAATAGTTTTGCTCGAACCAGCTTTGCAACGAATCGGCGGTGGTTTCATCGCAACCTTTGACCGGCTTGAGGAGGGTGACGCCGGGCGAAGCGGACGGTTGGGCGACGCGCCGGTGCAGGGGAAAACGCCAGGTGACCCACCATTGCCAGAGAACGAGCGCAAGGCTCAAGAGGGCGAGACCGGCGAAAATTGCGTTGATATAATTCACCCGGAAGCAGTCAACCGGGCTCAGACCGGTGCCGGGGCATCCACCGGTTTGGCTTCGATGCGTTCATCAAGGACCAGCACGCCGTGTGGCGGAATGTCGTAATTGCCGGAGAACGTATTGCCCGTGAGGAAATCATGCATGGGCTTGTAGAATTGGATGCGAACGGGCGAATTTTGATGATTGATCAGAAAGAAAACGCGCATGCCTTCCTTTTGGCGCATGCTGACTTCGACATTTTCCGGTACCTTGAGCAACGGTTGCAACCCGCACATCTGCCGAAGCCAGACGACCAGGTCCTGGTATAAGTGCTGGTGACTGAGGGTACCCAAATAAATGGCCCGGCCCAGGCCAAAGGAATTCATCGTCAACGCCGGCCGGCCGGCATAAAAATCCTTGGCATACGTTGCCAGAACCTGGCAACCCTTCGCCTCAATGATGTCGCACCAAAGCCGGGCCGGATGCACATGGCTGGTGGGAAAAGTGCCTTTGAAGGTGAGATGGTTTTCTTCGCCGGGCGGAATGGGATCAAATTCCAGAACCTCCATCCCGAACAAATCGGTCAGGTCGTTAGGGTAGCCCGTGTCCGGTGCGATGCTGTGCTCGTTTACCAGGCCGGTGTTGAACGTGCTCACCAGCGTTCCGCCGTTTTGAACATACAGTTTGAGCCGGTCGGCCTCGCCGGCGGCCAGCAGGTGCAGCGACGGTGCGAAAACGAGTTTGTACTGCGACAGGTCTTCCGTCGGGCGCGCAAAGTCCACGGGAATACTGCGGTCATGGAGCGCGTTATAGATCAGCTGAATGTGTTCGCGCAGGCTGAAAAATTTGTTCGGCTGCATGGGTTGTTGCAGCGTCCAGTCATTGTCATGCGTGTAAAGAATGCACACATCGGCCTTGACCCTGGTGTCCTTGAGGGCAGGGGCCAACAGTTTCAATTCCTCACCAATCTGGCTGATTTCCTTGAAGACACGGGAGTTGCCTTCCAGGTGATGCGGTAGAACGGCACCATAAAATTTTTCATTGCCGATCCGCGGCTGCCGCCAGCGATAGTAGAGCACACCGCACGCGCCGCGGGAAATGAGTTGGTAGGTGAATAACCGGATGGTGCCGGGTCGTACCAGCGAGTTTACGTCCTGCCAGTTGACCTGGCCGGCCTTTTGTTCGATGACCCAGAAACCGCAGTCGCCATCGGGTGTCTTGATGTCGGACTTTTTTAGCGAACGGAGAATGTCGATGTCGCACGCCAGTTCCGAGGATTTGATTTTGATCGCCGGCCGGCTTTCGACGGAAACGAAATCGACGGCATCCGCCATGTCGAAGTGATCGAATTTGCGGTGAAGCGCGCGGAGGTTGACGGTGACGGGGCGGTCGGGACAAAGCTCACGCAACACATCGGCCTGCATGCGGACAAACGCCACGATGGCGTCGCTGCAAAACCGGTGCCAATCCAGCAAGAGGGCGGCGTTGTGGGACGTGGGCGCGGCCATGGGCATGGGGACATCCTCGAACGCCTCAACGATCTGTCCCAGATAACGCAGGCCCAACTGGTCGTTAAGAGCCTCGACCGTCTTATATTTCAGCTTCAACCAGTTTTGCCATTCCAGGCGTGAGTCTTCGTTAAAGGACCATTCGGTTTGGTGTCCGCCGAGGCCGCTGTCAATCTGCCAGGCGATTAATTGGGGGTGGTCGCCCAGTGCCTGGGCCATATTTTCCACCAGCCGCTTGGAGGCGTTCCAATAGGCATCATTGTTGAAACAGGCCGCGCGCCGGGTGCCCGCGTGTTTGACCAGGCCATGTTCGTCGAGTGGCAAAACACCGGGATACTTTTTGGAAAGCCAGAGGGGAGGAGCGGCAGTCGGTGTGCCCAGGACCACCTTGATGCCGTGTTTTTCCATGACATCCATGACACGACGCAGCCAGCGAAAATCGTACTTGCCCTCCTTCGGTTCGCAAATCCCCCAGGAAAATTCTCCAACCCGAACGACATTGAAGCCGGCCTTGGCCATCAACCCGGCGTCACGTTCCCAGCCGCCTTCCGGATTGTCGGCGGTGCCGCTATAAGGAAAGACCCACTGCTCAGGATAATAATCAACGCCAAAAAACATAACCTCGCCTCGGGTTTCAAATTCATCCTAGAAGCAACCGGATGCGCTTGCAATCTCAAAATTACAGGGGTTGGCAGGCAGGGAAGTGGGGACCCTATTTGTTTAAAACTTTGAAGACGCCCTGGATGAGGTTGCTGGTTTCCGGAGTGGTATTTTTACCGGAGTTCTGCAACAAAATTTGAGCCTCCTTGCCCAGATCTTTGTGGTCGTCTTCGATGGCCTTGACGGTGGCGGAGAGGATGGCATTGAGTACGTTCCGGGATAAATCGGTCGCAGAGATTCCTTCCGCATTTTTGCCCAGGTCGGTGAGATGAATCGGCGGCAGCATAAGGGTCATTTTCTTCCCGCCAAGGTCCGTCAGGCTGACATTAACTTTGGCGCCTGTAATCAACAGGTCGTCCACTTCGAATTTTTTGGACGATGGGGCCGGAGCGGCGGTATTGGTTGCTTCGGAGCCGCCATTTTTGGAGGTGGCGTTCATATTGGCCATGATTTGGCTTAGATTGTTGCCGCCCAAGCCGCCTTCGAAAGTGATTTCCGGTGCTTCCAGGTAAATCGAGCGCAAGACGATTTTGTCGGAGAACACCGACAAGGGGTTCACGCCGACGGCGATGGTACTGGCGCTGATGGCCTGCGGGGTCTGGTAACCCTGGGGGTTGCCCACGACCAGGCCCTTGAGACTGGCCGAGCCGGCCAGGAGGGACAAATGCACCTCATCCAGCTTGATGGTGACTTTGGTAATGTTGGGGCCGACAGTTTCAACCCCTTTTTTCACGATATCGCCCAGGTGCAGGCTGGCGACAATGATAGCGGTCAGGCCAAGAACAACCAGGACCAGGACCACACTCCATAGTATCTTTCGACTCCTTTTCATAAGCGTCCCCATTCAATACTCCATCCGGTATCCCGGCAAGCATGAATTTCGTCACTGTGCAATCAGCTCCTGAATCACCTCGACCAGACGGTTGATTTGATAGGGTTTGGCGAGAAAACGATCCGGTTTAACGTCGGAATCGGTGAAAATGCTTTCATCCACGGTACCGCTGAGCAGGATGGTCTTCTGTTCCGGATGGAGCCGTTTGCATTCCCGGATTAAATCCATGCCGTTCATCCGGCCCATCGCATAATCGGTGACCAGAACATCGGGGGATGGTTGGGCGGCATTATATTCCGTCAGCGCCTTTTGTGGTTCACGGAACAGGCGCACCTGAAACCCGGCCGGCTCCAGAATCATTTCCGCCAGATCCAGCAGCATTTGTTCATCGTCCACCACGAAGATAAGAGGTGCGGAACGGTTGACCCGGCTGGTTTCATTCTGACTCATACTGGCCTGTGTCTATGAAAACATAACTGTTACTCAACGGCAAGCGCATTTGGGTGGTGGGCTACGTTTCCGATTTTACGGAGCGCGGCTGCTTCAGCCGCAGCGGGTACCTGCGCAAAGGGACTCGCTTTTGATTTCAACGTTCACTGGCACTTTCTGGTGCTGCGCCTGAGACAGGCGCGGTCCGGCAAAGCTGCCCACTACCCGTATTTAGCTGATGAAATTCCCATTGCGCCGGTTGCGCTCCCGCCGT
>JBGPDH010000044.1:0-17154 GCA_041482195.1 Verrucomicrobiia bacterium | reverse complement strand
CTCGCGCAATATCTCCGCGGTCAGGGCATCCGTGCCGCGGCGCTCAAGCCGGTTTGTTCGGGTGGAAGAGATGACGCACGCATGCTCCATGCGGTGCTGAACGGCGCGCTCACGCTGGATGAAGTCAACCCGTGGCATTTTCGCGCCCCCATGGCACCGTTGCTGGCTGCGCGCCAGGAACACCGACGCGTCAGCTCCGCCGAGGTGCTGGCGCACATCCGAGCGATGCAAAGCCGGTTTGACGTTGTGCTCATCGAAGGCGCGGGTGGGTTGCTGAGCCCGCTTGGCGAAAGGTTTGATTCCCGCGATTTGATTGTGCGGTTGCGCGCGACCCCAATGATCGTCTGCCCGAACCGGCTCGGTGCGGTGAATCAGGTTTTGCTCACGCTGGAAGCATTGCCGGCGAAGGCCGCGGCCCGGGCGCGTGTGGTTTTGATGTCACCGCCCGGGCCGGATACGTCCACTCAATCAAATCCAGATTTGCTGGCCGAGCATTTCGATAGAAGACGGATTTTCCAGCTGCCGTGGCTCGGCGCGCGGTTTGCCCTGGCGCGGGGATTGCAAAATTTCGGGGTGCGGAAGGCCATAAAAAAACTGGCTTCCTCTCTGTACATTTTTTTATAAAAAGTCATTGCAATTCCCGGGAGGACGGGTAGTAATTTGTGAGGGGCAGGAAATTTGCTCGACCGCCTGCCACTTGGCCGCTACATCGGTTCCTCACGACCAGGTTATTTTGTCGGCATGATTAACGTATTATCGTTTGCTGTCGTGGGGGCCGCTTCCAATCAAGCGGAGCTCCTTTATGTCTGGAAACAGGCGACGCCCGAAGGGAAGGCGGTCATCGCCTGTCTCGCCGTCTTTTCGGTGATTGCCTGGTCGGTGATGACCTCCAAGGCGCTGCAAATGCGCCGCGCCCGCCGGCTGAATTATTATTTCAACGAGGAATTTCGTTCGCAAAAATCCGTGCTCGACCTGTTTGACCGCAAGCTGCAGGTCGAAGGTTGCCCGTTGTACGAGGTTTATCGTGTCGGCTGCACGCAACTCGACGCCCGGTTACGCGGCCCGGGTGGGGAACGGCGCCGGCAGCGTGTCACGCTCAAAAACATGGAGCACGTCAAACGCGCCATTGAAAATATCGTCGCGCAGGAGTCATTGAAACTGGAATCCGGCCTGATTTTTCTGGCCATTGCCGTCAGTGGTGCGCCGTTTCTCGGTTTGCTCGGGACGGTTTGGGGCGTGATGAGCGCCTTCGGCGGCATCGCGCAGGCGCCACAAGGCGCGGCGACGTTACAGGCGATGGCGCCGGGTGTGGCCGCGGCGCTCATCACCACGGTGGCCGGCCTGTTGGTGGCGATTCCTTCCATGTTTGGCTACAATTGGCTGGTACACAATTTGCGGGTGTTTACGGTCGGATTGGACAATTTTGCACAGGAACTCGTTTCCAAAATGGAATCGGAGTACCTGGAAGAAGAAGAATGAGACGCTTTTCACAACGGAGTTACCTGGTGACGCTGAGCGAGATCAACATCACGCCGCTGCTCGACCTGGCGTTTGTGTTGCTCATCATCTTTGTTATCACCACGCCGTTGCTGGAGCAAAGCATCAATCTCAAGCTTCCTCGGGGCGGCCGACCGGAACAAACTCCGAACAAACGCGACGTGCGCACGGTCGAAGTGAGCACCACGGGCGTGTATGCGCTCGACCGGCAACGAATGCAAAGTCTGGACCAGCTATTGACGGAACTGGCGCGTGCCATTCAGTCGAATCCCAATACGATTGTTTACATCCGGGCGGACAAGGACGGGCCCTACGGTAATGTGGCCGCCGTGATCGACGGCTGCCAGCACCTCGGCATCACGCGCTATTCGTTGCGAACCGCACCGACCAAATGAACCGGCTGCAAAAAAAATGCGTTCTCGCTACAGCAGGTGCACACCTGCTGTTACTGGTGATCCTGGTGGTTGGTCCCGCGTTCTTTCAGCCCCGGTCCAAGACGGACGATTTGCAGGTGCTCGATGTCATCCCGGCTAATTTGATTGAGGCGCAATTTACCAGCGGCGTGCGGGGTGCTCAGCCACCGCCGCCGGCCGTTCAACCCACACCCCAGCCGCCGGCTCCGCAGCCCGTCGTCAGCCCGCCGCCACCCGCGCCATCGCCGGAACCGTCGATAAAATCAGAACCCCTCAACCTAAAGCCAATCCCGGAGAAGGTTCAGCCGCATAAAATCGAACCCAGCCTCAAACCAGTGATCCGTAATGCATCGCGAAATCCTTCAACCCCGGACCATTCTGCGCAACAGGCGCGGGCTTTGCGCAAGGCGATCCGGAGTTTGAAGCAGAATTTGTCACCGAGCACGACGGTGGACATGCCCGGCAACAGCAGTGTGGCCTATGCTAGTTATAGGGATGTCATCGGCAGCATATATTATCAGGCCTGGACGCCTCCGGATGATACCTCCAATGATGACGCAATCGTAAAGGTCCGAATTGAAATTGCCAGCGACGGCACAGTGGTTTCTGCGCATATCATTACGCCTTCGGGTGATGCCAAAGTGGATGATTCTGTTCAACGCACTATCGAACGCGTCACTTTCATCGCACCTTTTCCAGAAGGCATGACAGAAAAGGAACGACCATTTAATATTAGTTTCAATCTCAAAACCAAACGGATGCTTGAATGAAAATTAGCCGATTCAATTTTATTGCAAACACTCTGCTGTGTTGTTTTACCATCGCCGTATTTCAGCTTGGCTATGGTCAGGAAGAAATTCCGGTTCAAAAGCAAATCAGCACCTTGGGCAACACCAAGCCTATCCCGGTTTCCATCGAAGGCTTCGGCAGCGACGTCACGGCTATTTTGAAATTTGACCTCTATGTCCAGGGATTCAGCTTTGTGAGTCCCGATGCCGCCCAATACCAGATCAGCGGCAGCAGCAGCGGGGATGTGGTAGGCCGCGTGGCAGACCGTTTCGCCAAAACCACCATCCTATCGCGCGCCTACAACGGCGCGACGTTGCGGCGGCAAGCGCATGCCTTTGCCGACGATATTGTATTCGCCATAACTGGCAAGAAGGGCATTGCACAAACCCGAATCGCTTTCAAAGTTCAGTCCGCCAGCGGTAACGGCGAAATCTACGTTGCCGATTTCGACGGGCACGACTACAAGCCCGTAACGCAGGACGGCGTCATCGTTTCCGCGCCGGCGTGGGTGCCGGGCCGGGCTGCCCTTTATTACAACTCGTACAAACTGGGCAATCCGGACATTTTTTATCACAATCTAAGCACCGGCGATCGGCACGTCATCGCGCATTACAGCGGTTCGAATATCAGCCCGGCGGCCTCGCCGGATGGTTCACGGGTGGCCATGATTATGAGTCGAAGCGGCAGTCCGAATGTCTGGGTCGCCAACGCCCAGGGTTCCTATCCCAAGAAGCTGACCTCCACCAGCGAGGATTCATCTCCCTGCTGGTCGCCCGACGGGCAATGGATTTGTTTTGCCACCAAGATGCATGAACGCCGTGTGCTGGCGAAAGTTCCCTCGGGCGGTGGCGAAGTGCAGGTGATGCGCACCTCCGGCACCCCCAACCCGACGGAGCCGGACTGGTCACCGGACGGCAAATGGATCGCCTTCACGATGCAAGCGGGTGAGTTTGATATTTGTGTCATGCCGGCGGACGGCAGCGCGCCTCCCATCATCCTGGTGCGGGGTGAGGATCCGTCGTGGTCGCCGAATTCGCGGACGCTGATTTGCGCGCGCCGCTCCGGCGGCCATTACGTGCTGTCTTTGCTTGACGTGTACACGAAACAGGTCAAGGATATTCGCCAGATTTCGGGCAGCGATTCCGAACCGGCCTGGGCGAGATGAGTTTTAACTGTTTTAACAAACCTTTAACCGAAGGAAAAATTATGAAAATGATGAAGCTGGTTTACCCTATGACACTGGCATTGGCGGTTACTCTTGCCGCCACGGGCTGCCGAAATCACAAGCCGGTCGGCGTCACGCCCATCGGGAATGGGCAAGGAGGCCAGGTCGGCGACATCGGACCTGGCGGCACCAGGGGGGAGGGTGGAGTCGGCGGCGGTGAGCAGGCGAATATAAGCGATTTTGACAACATGATTCCGGACCGCCAGGCGTTAGCGGCTTACACAATTCATTTTTCCTATGACAGTTCGGTCATCCGGCATAGCGAAGATTCGAAACTTCAGTCCGTCGCGGCGGCGTTGCAGTCCGACCGCAGCGCCAAGCTGACCATTGAGGGCAATTGCGACGAGCGCGGCACCGAGGAATACAATCGTTCACTCGGGGATCGCCGGGCCCTGGCCGCGCGCGAAGCTTTGGCCAAGATGGGTGTTGATCCGGCCCGCGTCCGCACCATCAGTTACGGCAAGGACAAACCCGTGGATCCCGGCCACGACGAGTCGGCGTGGTCCCAGAACCGCCGGGATGATTTTGTGTTGTTGCATCCCAAGACCGGGGCGTAGAGGCCTGGGACAACCGGAATGATGGCGAGGCCGCGCACGTCGCGGCCTCCTTTTTTGCCGCTTTACTAACCGATGAACCGGGCGTAACCTGTCAAAGGCTCGACAAAACTTATGAATAGCCTGTTAGCATTTGGTCTGGGTGGGTGGGAATGGGTCATTGTGATTTTGGCCGTCCTGCTTTTATTCGGCGCCAGGAAGATTCCCGAGTTGGCCCGCGGTCTGGGCCAGGGCATCAAGGAATTCAAAAAGGCGACACGTGAAGTGACGGATGAGATTCACAACGCGGCGGAGGATAAGCCCGCGACCCCGAACAAACCCGTCACCGACGGTCAATCGCAGTCCGGTCAACCCGTTTCGCAATCCACCAATCCGCCGAAGGTCTGACGGCGGCGGTTTTTCGGCATGGCCGGCGACAACGATCCGGAACGTCCCGACGAGGCCGAAGGCGGCCCGGTCAAAACGTTTCTCGAACACCTGGAGGATTTTCGTTGGGTGCTCATCAAGAGCATCGTGGCGTTGTTTTTGGGGATGATCGTCTGCCTGATTGGGGCCAACCACGTCGTCAGCATCATTAAATGGCCGCTGGACCATACTTATAATTACCATCCGAATACAAACCAAACCGTGGTCGTCAACTTTGGCACGAACCGGATCGGTAATTTTCAGATCACGCCGGAACAGGGAAAATCTCTGAACCTGGGAACGAACCGTGTCGTTGCCGTCACCGTGGAACCGCTCACGCTCGGCACCAACCAGGTGCTGGGCTGGCGCATCGACAGCCACCCCGCCAACTCTGCCATGGCCGGAAAGATGAACGTCGAACTGGTCAACCTGAGCCCGGCGGGTGGATTTGTCGTGGCGTTCCAGGTTGGGCTTTACGGCGGCGCGTTGTTGGCGTCGCCGTTCATTTTTTACTTTGTGGCCGGCTTTGTCTTTCCGGCCTTGAAAATCCGCGAACGTAAATATGTTTATCGTGGTCTGATCGTTGGCATAGGCCTGTTCCTCACCGGCGTGGCGTTTTGTTATTTCCTTTTGATGCCGGTCGCGCTGGCGGCGGCGCAGATGTATTCGCAATGGCTCGGCTTCGGCGCGCTGCAGTGGCGGGCGGAGGAGTACATCAGTTTTGTCTGCAAGTTCATGCTCGGTATGGGATTGGGGTTTGAGCTGCCGGTGGTGATTTTGACGCTGGTAAAAATCGGTGTGATTGACTATCACACACTGGCAAAGGCGCGGCGTTACATGATCGTCATCAACCTGATTCTGGGTGCGGTGCTGACTACACCCGAGCCGATCACGCAACTGGTTATGTTCGTGCCGTTACAACTGCTTTACGAGGTCACCGTCTGGATCGCCTGGTACTGGGACCGCCGGGAAAAGAAACGCGCGCACGCGGCGGAAACAACCTCCCGGCCATGAGACGGTGGATGCGCAAAACGTGCTTTACATAACGGGGAATTGCCGTAAGCTTTAATCGTCAACTTGAGAATTTATGCGTAACGCACTTTACCTTCTCAGCGTGGTGGCTTTGGCCGCGGTGTTCACTTCCGGTTGTGCCGGACCGGAGCAGAAACTCGGCCGCGGCATCAGTAATTCTGCCGAAATTGTCCGCGGTGGCGAATGGCGCCGGTCCGTGGAGCAAACCGCCGTGTTTGAGTCGCCGGCAGCCGGTCGTACGGTTGGATTTGTTACCGGTTTCAACCGTACCATGGCCCGTACCGGATTGGGACTCTATGAGATCGTTACTTTCCCGCTCCCGCCGTACCATCCCATTTGGACCAGTTATCTCTCGCCCAACCCGGCGTTTCCTGACTGCTATCAGCCCGGTCTGCCCGACAATCCGTTGTATGACACTGATACCTACGTGGGCATAAGTGGAGGCGACATTGCTCCTTTGGTTCCCAACAGCCGGTTCCAGGTAATCGACAATTAAACGTGTCGGAACTTTTTTTGACTTGCGCGCCAACCACGGTTCGTTGGCGCGTTTTGTTTTGATGAAGGCCCTATGCGCCTGGAAAAAGAATCCTTCTGCAAGGTCAATCTGCTGCTGAACATCCTCGGCCGGCGCGCCGACGACTTTCACGAACTTGAGACCGTCCTGCAACCCGTTAAGGTGTGCGACCGGTTGACGTTTACGCGCGGCGGTGCCGGCGTCGAACTTGCGTGTTCCGATGCCAACCTGCCCGTGGACGCGCAAAACCTGGTCCACCGGGCGGCCGCCGTTTTTTTGCAGACAACAAAAATCCAGGAAGGGGTAAAGATTCATTTGGAGAAGAGGATTCCCCTCGCGGCTGGTCTCGGCGGCGGCAGCGGCAATGCCGCCATTACCCTGCTGGCCCTCAACGAACTTTTCGAACAGCCACTCGCATCGGAAAAACTGAACGAATTGGCCGCGTCGCTCGGTTCGGATGTGCCGTTCTTTTTGCAAAACCAGCCGGCTTTGGCCAGTGGCCGGGGCGAACAAATCCAACCGCTGTCTCCTTTTCCAGCCTTGCGCGACAAGGCGCTGCTGTTGATTCACCCGGGGTTCGGTGTTTCAACCGCGTGGGCGTATCAGGAGCTGGCACGGTTTCCGGTCGCCCTGAACGGCCGGCCCGGGCGTGCCGGGAAATTGATTTCAAATTTGCAAACCGACAACTGGCCCACCGGTGCTGACGGTTTCTACAATTCGCTGGAAGCGCCCGTACTGGAAAAGTACCCGTTGCTCGCGCTGTTCCAGGAATTTCTCCGTACCCATGGCGCGCTGGCCGCGCTGATGTCCGGTAGCGGTTCGACGACGTTTGCCATTGTTAAAAATGTGCCCGCTGCCGAGGCGCTCACCGAAAAATTCAAAGCGAAGTTCGGGCAAAATTACTGGACGGCCGTGGTGAAAATATGATGGCAGGGTTAGCGCGCCGCGCCAACCGGACGCCGCGGCGCGGCGTCCCTACCGTTTAAACTTTGCGAGGGCAAACTCCGCCATTTCCATTGCTGCTGGAATTTTGAAAGCCAGAGCCGTCACCCAGTAAACCAGACCCGCCACTCCGGCCGGCACAAACACCGCACCTATTTTCAGCGCGATGGTTGCATGGCCGATTTTGCCCTCCCAAAATTGCCAGCCACCCCACGCCACCAATCCCGCCAAAATTCCAGCCACTGCCAGTGGCAAAAAGGTCGCGCGCAGTGGACCCATTTCCAGGGTGGTGAGTTTCCGGCGCAGCCAATACGCCAGCAGGCAAACGTTGCAGATGGACGTTGCCGTGTTTGCCAGGCCGAGGCCGCCCTGCCGCAACGGCAGGATGAGCACAGCCGCCAGGATCAGATTCAGCGTGAGGCAAAACACACTGATTTTCATCGGCGTTTTGGTGTCGCCCAGTGCGAAAAACGCCCGCGCCAGGACATTGACACTGGAAAAGGCGATCAGGCCAGGCGCGAGGCATTGCAGCGCGAAGGCTGCGCGAGTGGTGGAGGCGGCGGTAAATTTATTCCCGTGTTCAAACAGCAGTCGCACAATGGGTTCGGCCAGTACGATGAGCAGGACAGCAGCGATGAGGTTGGCAAAGAGCAGTGTGCCCAGCCCGTGCCGCAACGTGGCGCGAAATTCCGAGTACTTCTTTTCCACGGCCAGGGCGCTCAAGGTCGTCAGCAAATAAGTCGCCAGTGAAATACCGAACATGCCCTGCGGCAATTCCATCAGGCGCACGGCGTAATCAAAGGAGGCGTTGATTTGCGGATTGACCGAAACGGCCAGGAATTGGACCAGCGTCACGTTGATTTGAAACGCGGCGACGCCGATGGTGGCGGGAATCATGCGGGTCACCACCAGTCGGACGGTTTCATTGCGCCAGGGGGAAACCCACCGGTAACGGAAGCCGTCATGCCAGAGCGTGGGCAATTGGAACGCGGCCTGGGCCACTCCCGCCGCCAGCACGCCGTAAGCCAGCGCAAAAATCTGTACCGGCAGCCTCTGTTCCTTCGGCAGGTCCAGGCCGAATTTCGGCGCGAGCCAGAGCACGGAGCCGATCATCACGACGTTGAGAGCGGTCGCGCCCATCGCCGGGATGAAAAAGTGGCCGCGGGCGTTTAACATACCCATGAACGCCGCCGCGACGCAGACCAGCACCATGTAGGGAAACATCACGCGCAGCAACCGCAACATCAGCTCGGTTTTGGCGTCGAACTGGTGCACCGCTAGGGCCAGGGAAAGGCCAAGCAGGACCAGCACCACGACTGCGCTGGCGACAATGACTAGGCCCGAAATTACCGCGTTTGCCGCACGCCACATCTCGGTTTCGCCGTGTGTTTTTTCCTTTTCCTTGAAGATGGGAATGAACGCCGCGGTCAACGCGCCTTCGCCCAGCAACCTGCGGAAGAGATTCGGAATCTGGAAGGCAAACTTGAAAATCCCGGCGACCCAGGTGTCACCCATGAACTGGGCGTAGACGATTTCGCGCACCATGCCCAGGATACGGCTGGTAAACGTGGCGACAGCCATCGCGCCGGACGACTTCAACATTTGTGACATCGCCGAAGATTAAAGTCCAAAGCCTGAAGTCCAAAGTCCAAAGTTTCTCCAACCGTCCTCGTTGTCGTCCGCGTTCTGGTAATCGAAAAATTCGACGACGAGGACGAGAGTGAGGAGGAACCAAACATCAATTGGCCATTGGCAATTAGCCATCGTCAATTTATTCTGCCTTTGTGAGCATTCTGGAAGAATTGAAATGGCGCGGTCTCATTGCCGATTGCACCGATGCGCCGGAACTAGCGAAAAAAGTTTCCACTCCGCTCACGCTTTACTGTGGGTTTGATCCGACCGCTGACAGCCTGCACGTTGGCAATCTGGTGCCCTTGCTCGCGCTCCGTCGGTTCCAGGCGCTTGGTCATCATCCCATTGCCGTGGCGGGTGGCGCCACCGGTTCCATCGGTGATCCCAGCGGCAAGACCCAGGAGCGGCAGCTGCTCACCCAAGAAGTGCTGGAACGCAACATCGCCAGCGTAAAGGAACAACTTAAGCGGCTGCTCGACTTTGAAACCAAAACCAATCCGGCGCGGTTGGTGGACAACGCTTCCTGGACGGCGAACGTTTCTTTCCTCGATTTCCTCCGCGATATCGGCAAGCATTTTTCGGTCAACCAGATGGTTGCCAAGGAAAGCGTTCGTGCGCGGATGGAGGACCGCGAGGTGGGCATCAGCTATACCGAATTCAGCTACATGCTGTTGCAGGCGTTCGATTTTCTGGTGTTGTGCGAGAAACATGGTTGCGAACTGCAGATTGGCGGCAGCGACCAATGGGGCAACATCACCGCCGGCATTGACCTCATTCGTAAAAAGCTGGGCAACACAGCGTACGGTCTCACGCTTCCGCTTATCACCAATGCCGATGGTACGAAATTCGGCAAGACCGAGGCCGGAGCTGTGTGGCTCGACCCGGAACGGACGAGTGTTTACAAATTTTACCAGTTTTGGGTCAATACGGATGACCGCGATGTCATCCGTTACCTGAAATACTTCACGTTTTTGCCAAAAGCGGAGATTGAAGCGCTGGAAAAAAAGCACACGGAAAATCCCGGTGCGCGCGAGGCGCACAAGGCCCTGGCACGGGCAGCGACCGATTTGATACACGGTTCGGCCGCAACGATGGAAGCCATCCGCGCCAGCGAAATTCTATTTGGGGGTGAACTCAAAGGGGTCACCGAAAGCACCTTCAACGAAATCGTCGGCGAGGTGCCGACAAAGGAACTGGAAAAGGCGAAACTGGACGGTACCGGTTTGCCTCTGGTGGAGCTGCTCATCCTTTCCGGTTTATGTTCATCCAGGGGGCAGGCGCGCAAGGATGTTGAAGGCGGCGGCGTAAACATCAACAATGTTCGTGAATCCAATTTTCAGCGGGTAGTCACGGGTAACGATTTGCTCTTCGGCAAGCATATCCTGCTGCGCAAGGGCAAAAAAAATTACGTCGTTGTGACGGCGAAATAAATTTCACTGCAGTTCACCGCGCTCTTTGGCCTCCTCGCGCGCCCGCCGGATAGTTTCTTTGTATTCCCGGTCGTATTTGGCTTCCTGTGAGAGGTCTTCCGCCGGGCTCGGCAGGGATTGAACATGTGCAAACTGGCCGTCGAATGCCGGATCAATGGCCAGAATCCGTTTGGTGAGCGGCGGGTGGGTGGAGAGACAGCTGAGCCACGGATCGAAAGCGGAATTTGCAAAATACAAGTGACTGGCGGTTTCAGCGTAGGGTGTGTCGAGCCGTCCCTGCTTGTACAACCCGCCGATTTTTTTGAGTGCGCCGGCGATGCCGGCCGGATTGCGTGTGAATTGCACCGCCGCGGCATCCGCCAGCCATTCGCGTTCGCGACAAATCAGACTTTTGAGCAGCCGTACCAGGGGTGAGCTGACGCCACCGATAATCAGGAACAGCACACCCAGGGGCGCGGTGGGCAGAAAAATTGGAGGGGTGCCCTCATCAAAGATGGATTCACCGATTTCCGGGGCGCGCGTGGTTCCGCGCACCAGGATGCGGCCGACAATCGTCGGCCAGAAAAGCCCGTGGGCCAGTGCCATCAGTTTCATGTTCAACCGGGTGTCGCCGTTCAACACGTGGCTGAATTCGTGGGCGACAATGCCCTGCAATTCGTCGCGCGTCAGCAGCTTCAGGCACCCGAACGTGACGCCCAGAACCGTATCCTCGCAGGTGTGGCCGGCGGCAAAGGCGTTGATACCCCGCTCATGGTCGAGCACGTAGATTTCCGGTGAGGGCAGACCGGCAGCGATCGCCATTTCCTGAACGACATCACGCAATCGTTTTTCGTCCGGGTCGGCTGGATCCGGATCAATTTTTCGGCCACCCAGCAGCTCTGCGACTGCGGCACCGCCGCCGGACAACAGGTGCATTTTATAAAGACAACCCAGTGTGGTGGAAAGCAAGGTGCCGGCCACGACCCATAAGGCCAGGCGCGAATCCCAAATCCCTTGAGAAGAGCCTGTAGACAACGCCGAATTTTTCCAGAAAAACAGAATCGGTACGGCCAGAATCAGGTACGTCAAGATGATGAATGCCAACACCGCCAGTCCAAACAAACATCCGAGCAGGCGTGTTTGCCTCCTGGCATGCGTTTCCTGATCGAAAAAATCCATGGTCGCTTGCCGTTTGTAACATACCCCCTGAAGCCGGGAAATATTTTTGCGCGCTGGAGATTTATTTGTTCACGCCGGGAAGGCTGGCAAAGATCTGGTTGGCCTCCTCCAGTGTTTCCTTCGAGCCGATATCAAACCACAGTCCGGGCACACGCCAGGTATAAACCGACGTGCGCGGGTAAAGCCACTGAACCAATCGGCCGGGTTGGTCGGGGTTGTTACCTTCGGCCATGTACTGTCGGATGAGCGGGATGCTGTTTTTCGGATAAAAATAAAGCGCGATGCCGGTGAGGGAACTGGTCGGGTTCTTTGGTTTTTCTTCGAAAAACGTGATCCGACCGGTGCCATCCAAAGAAATGGAGTTGTACTTTTTGATCTGTTCCAAATCACCCACGTCGTATAGCGCCAGGACCGGTGCATTTTTCTCGCGGCAGAATTTCCCGAAATCACCCAGTCTTTCGCTGAACAAATTGTCGCCGGCCACAATGATGAGGTCGTCATTCACCTGCTGGGTCTGAAGGACGAAATGAAGATCACCAATGGCGCCGAGTTTGTTGGCGTCGTCGGTTGAACCGTCATTGACGACCGTGAATTCAAATTTGGATTTGGTGGCGCGGTACCGGTCCGACCATGTCTGGAAATGACCGGCGAATTTGGCGTTGGTGACGACGTAAACACGGTCGATGCCTCCGATGGGCGCGAGGTTATCGAGGACATGTTCCACCATCGGTTTACCGGCGACGTGCAATAGCGGTTTGGGTTGATTCAGAGTAAGCGGATACAGCCGGGTCGCGTAACCGGCGGCAAGGATGATCATCTTCATGATTCGCTTTCAAAAAGACTCGGTGCCGTCTGGCGGGCCAATTCCCGGCAATGCGCATAAATTTCCGCCGGCGATTCGCACTGGAGCGCAAATTCGGCCAGTGCCTGGGCTTCGTTCAATTTAAGCCGGCGAACAATGTATTTGACCTGGGCTACCACGGTGGGCGCGGCGCTCAATTCATCCACCCCCAGGCCGATCAACAGCGGCGCGAGCACGGGATCCCCGGCGACTTCACCGCAGACCCCCGTCCAGATGCCGTGCCGATGCGCCGCGTCCACCGTCATTTTGATGAGGCGGATGATCGCCGGGTGCGTTGGTTCATAAAGGTGTGAAACCTTCTCGTTCGTGCGGTCGGCGGCGAGCGTATATTGGATGAGGTCATTGCTGCCGATGCTGAAGAACTTTACGCGTGGAGCCAGCACGTCGGCAATCAGCGCGGCGGACGGGATTTCGATCATCGCCCCGATTTCCATTTTTTCGTCGAATGGCAGCCCCTCGGCGCGCAATTCAGCCCGGCACTTTTCCACCAGTGCATTGGCCTGGTTCAGTTCCTCCAGGCCGGAAATCATCGGATACATCATTTTTACGTTGCCCTCGGCGCTGGCGCGCAGGATGGCGCGCAGCTGGGCTCGGAACAATTCCGGTTGCGCGAGGCAGAAACGGATGGCCCGCCAGCCCAGGAAGGGATTGACTTCCTTGGCCAGCTGCAGATGCGAGGCGAATTTGTCACCGCCCAAATCGAGCGTGCGAATGATGACCGGATTCGGTTTCAACGCCGCGGCCACTTTGCGATAGGACTGATATTGTTCCTCCTCGGTCGGCAGGCTTTCACGGCTGATAAACAGATATTCCGTCCGAAACAAACCCACGCCTTCGGCGCCGTGCGCCAGCACCGATTCGATATCGTTCTGATCTTCGATGTTTGCCGAAAGATGAATGAATTTGCCGTCCAGGGTGACCGCGGGCTGCTGTTGAATTTCCTGCAGCTTCTCCGCGAGCGACGCCTTGATTTTCGCCAGCTGGCCGTATTCGAACAGCGTCTGATCAGTTGGATTGACGATGACCGTGCCATTATAACCATCCAGCAAGGCGTAATCGCCGCTGTCCAATTCCTGGCTGACGGTCTGGAGGCCAACGACGGCGGGGATGCCCAGCGACCGCGCCATGATGGCGGTATGCGAAGTCTGCCCGCCGATGTCGGTGGCGAACCCCAGCACGAATTTCTTGTCCAGTTGCGCCGTGGTGGACGGGCTCAGGTCGTGGCTGACCAGAATGCACGGCTCGGCGAGGTGGCGCAGGTCGAATTCGTCCTCAACCTCGAGCAGGTTGTCCAGCGCCCGCGCCGTCAAATCGCGCATGTCGTTGGCCCGTTCGCGAAGGTATTCGTCGTTCGCCGAGACAAGCGCCGTAACGTAACGCTCCGCCACCGTGTGAAAGGCAAAGTCGGCGTTGACTTTTTGGTCCCGAACCATTCGGATGACTTCGTCCACCAACACCCGGTCTTCGAGCATCAGCAAGTGCGCCTCAAATATGTCTGCTTCCTTCGAGCTGAGGGTTTCCAGCACCTTACCCTGAATTTCCAGGATCTGCTGGCGCGTCTGGACGAGAGCCTTTTCAAAACGGCCGACTTCTTCATCGAGCTCGTTGTCGGCCAGCCCGCGGCGGGCAATGATGTGGCGGGCACGGTGGAGAACAAGAATTTTCCCTCGGCAAATGCCGGCGGAAACGGCAATGCCGTGAAACACCTTTTCTCCTTTTGCCTGCTCCGGCATATGTGTCGGCACAGAAATAACCAAACCCGGTGGGCTTGAAAAGCATTCCCTGCAAAATAAAAGCCCGCCGGGGACGGGCTGCAACAGGTCAAAGCCGGATTCTCCGGCCCTCAGGCGCGCTCCATATACTTGCCGGTGCGCGTGTCCACCTTGATCTTCTCACCCGTCTTGATGAACAATGGCGCTTGAACCGTGATGCCGGTTTCCAGCGTGATGGGTTTCTGGACGTTATTGGATGAGTCGCCACGGATCCCTTCCGGCGCATCGGTCACAGCCAGGACGACACTGGATGGCAACTCAACGGACACGGCCTTCTCTTCCACAAAGGTCACGGTTGCTCCGCCATTCTCTACCAGATAATTTTTTGAATCGCCGACCAATTCCGGAGTAAGCGTGACCGTTTCGTACGTTTCCGGATCGGTGAAAACATAATCCTCACCATCCTTATAACTGTACTCCATCCGTTTGGTGATCATCGGTACGGGCTCGATGCGCTCGGTGGAACTGAACCGCACATCGGACGATTTACCGGTGCGGATGCTGCGAAGCGTTGCCTGGACAAACGCGCGCAAGTTGCCCGGCGTACGGTGTTGCATGTCCAGCACCACACAAACGTCACCGTTGTAGTTAATCGCCATGCCGCGGCGGAGGTCGTTCGCTGTTGCCATAAAATCAATCGTTAAAAAAATCGTGTCACTGCCATCTCGCAAAAAGAGTCGTTAAGCATAACCAAAAAAAGCGTGAACGCAAGCGCACTTTCTGGTGAATAACTTTCGGCCGCATCCCTCCGGTCGCCCCTTGACACCACAAAACTTTGTATGATACAAGAAAGCAACCACAATTAGCAGTGGCTTTATGCGTTGCCCCAAGTGCGGCTGTCAGGAAGACAAAGTCATTGACTCGCGCGCCTCGCGCGAAGGAGCCACGATTCGCCGCCGCCGCGAATGTAGCCGGTGCGGTCATCGGTTCACCACCTATGAAGAAGTTGAACGTGAAGGGCTCATGGTGTTGAAGCGGGATGGGCGACACGAGGAATTTTCCCGCGAGAAGCTTTTGTCCGGCATCAAAAAGGCCTGTCAGAAGCGCCCCGTCAGTCCGCAGGTCATGGAGGATTTGACCGACCATATCGTCGCCGCCGTGACCGACAAGTTTGAAAGTGAAGTGCCCGCTGAATTCATCGGCAAATCAGTCATGGACGGTCTGCGGGACATTGATGAGGTCGCCTATGTACGATTTGCCAGTGTCTATCGGCGGTTTCAGGAGGCCACGGATTTCGTTCATGAAGTCAAAAAACTGGAGGCTGCCAAATGATTGCCTTATTGTCCGAATGCCTGCTGTTCAGACTCGCCAACGGTGAAAGTGTGCCCTGCTCGGCCGAGATGATTTCCGTCGAGCTTGTGGGCGGCAACGATGGCTGGCTTGACCCCGAAGTGTTGCGCCACGCCGCCGCGTCTGTCTTCCACTACTTCAAGAATGATCTGTGCCGCGAGAGTGTCACCGTAGGGGAGTTCGCCGGCGCCCTGGAAACGGTACTGCGCCAGCTCGGTTTCACCATTCGCGCCGGTGCCCTGGAATCGCGCAAACCGGAGACCACGGAAACCGATCTGGGGCTGATGGCGCGTGAAAACGGTGGTGGTTTCGAACTGTTCTTCTTCCCGCGTCTGCGCCATGAATTGCGCGCCCAGCTGCGGCAGTCACCGCGGGTGTTGCGTTTTCGCGGTTTGCGCGGCTGCGTCAAGCAGCTGGCCGGGGCTCGCCGCTGGAGCGGCCGCTGCGAAAAATTGCAGGACCATATCGTCGAATACCTGCGCCAGTGCCTCTCCGCCGAGCCGGAATCGTCCGATTGCGCCCTGGTGGTGGAATAACTGAATTCTAAATTTTGAGTTTTTTAGTTTTAAGTGGAAACGTTGTTGCCATTCTGCAACTTCTGGAATTCAACCTTAAAGATTCAAAACTTAAAACTGGATGAAGACCCTTTTTGAAAAAATCATCGCCCGCGAAATCCCGGCTCAGATTGTCTATGAAGATGATCAGGTGCTCGCGTTTCGCGACATCAATCCCCAGGCACCGACGCACGCCTTGATCGTTCCGAAGAGACCGATCCCGCGCGTGGCCGAGGCGAAACCCGAAGATCAGGAGTTAATCGGTTACCTGTTGCTCAAGGCCGCCGAAGTGGCGGGGAAGCTGGGTTTGGACCAAAGCGGATTCCGGCTGGTCATCAACAACGGTGCTGACGGCGGCGAAACGGTACCGCATCTGCACGTTCACATTCTTGGCGGACGCTACATGAAATGGCCGCCGGGTTAATCAAGCCGTGGGGTTCCCGCCCCCGCGTTTGAATAATTTCCTGAAAAATGCGGCCGCCGCGAGGATGGCGATGATGATAAATTTCTTCGCCGCGAGAATGAAAACCCAAAGACCTTTGAGCAGTCCTAACTTTGCCGCCGCCGCCAACGCACCGCCGGCCACGAGTGTGGCGATACCGTATTTCGCGACCTTGTCCACTTTGGGGTCAAAATCGGCGTAGCGACTGCCTTCTTTGAAATCCACCATGCCGAGAATTTCCGGCGTTTGTTTGTCGATCGTATCGAATTGTTCGAGGTTCGCCACGGCATTCAGTTCCAGAACACCACGGCGTCCCAGAATTCGGATGTTGTAATTCAGCGTGTCGCCGCCCTCGCCTTCGAATCTCAATTTCTTTGCCCAATACAATTTATGAGTGGCCGGGTCATAACGCGGCGGCGCGGCCCAGCCCAGCAATTCCACGGTGGGGTAACCCTCTTTCCGGCGTTCCTTATTTTCTTCGACCACACCCTTTTGCATTTTTTTGAGCAAATCATCGTAATTGATTTTATTCGCGTCGTCGTCCTTGACGAAGCCTTCCTCGTTGTAATCAATGGTGACGATCCACGCGTTGGAATTGATCGGCGTCATGCCCGCCGGAATCAGGAGCCCCAGCGGTTTTTGT
>JBGPDH010000043.1:0-17332 GCA_041482195.1 Verrucomicrobiia bacterium | reverse complement strand
GATCCGCACGACGGCCGAGCTGCCCGCCTCCACCCGCCCCAGGCGCAACAGGGCAGTCACGTTTCCCAGGTCATCACGGAACAGTGCCCGCGGCGGGGGATCGATCGCCAGGGAGAGGTAGCGGTGCCCGGGCATCTCCAGGAACGGAACGTGCTGAGGATCGAACCGTTCCCCGCCGATTTCCAGCCAGCCGGACCGGAGCGCCAGCCGCACCAGCACGTCCTTATAACTGCGGTCCACCAGCTCCACCGTCCGTGCCCGCAGCGCAATGACATCCGACCGGCGGTAAAACAATTCGTCGTACGGAATCACGCGGTCGGGCAGATGCACGGACGTTTCACTGAAAACGATTTTTGAGTCGACCGGCAATTTCAACCGTTGTCGTCCGAACAACAATTTGCCCAGCCGCAGAATCGCGTAGATGATGCCCGCGCCGGCGCAAATTCCCAGCACACTTTGCCACATCCCGTCGGTCAGCGTAGGAACGCCATGGAGCAGCGGAAACAGAAACGAGGCGACCAGGCCGACCGCCATGCCTCCGTACGTGATTTCGTCGGGGATGATGAAGTGCTCGAAATCAATGAACGTGGCGACGATCAGTCCGGCAATAAAGACCGCGTAAATGATGGCGATGACCGGCGATATTTTCCCGAAAGCCAGCCAACAGCTCAGAAAACTGATGCCGGTCAACAATTCGACAATGAAATATCTTGGCGAAATCGGCGCCCCGCAATTTTTGCACCGGCCCCGCAGTGCCAGCCAGGTCACCAGCGGGATGTTGAGGTACCACGGGATGGAATACTGGCAGTGCGGGCAATGCGACGGCGGCATCACAATACTCATCCCGAGCGGCATCCGGTGGATGCATACGTTCAGAAAACTGCCCACCATGCAGCCAAACACGAAAAAGACCAACGACCAGAAATGAAACGGCACCAGTGACCAGTCCACAGTCCACGGTCGCCAGTCCACGGCCCAGGCAACCAAGCCTATAATCTTTGGGGTCATTTGAATTTTCGGCCGCGCAGATCGGATTGTTTCAAGTATGCCATACCCGACTGTAAACCGTGGACGGTGGACTTATAAACTTCCACTTCCAGCGCCCGGCGCATCATGTCGAGCGGCGCGGCTTTGCCCGTCCAGATCTCAAACGCTTTTGCGCCCTGATGCAGCAACATGCCAAGACCATTGGCCGTCCGGCAGCCGGCTTCCCGGGCGGTTTTCAACAACGTCGTCTCGGCCGGGCGATAAATCATATCGTAAACCGCCCGGGCCCGTTCCGGAGCGAATTGCTTTTGGTCGAGCGGCAGGCTGTCGCCGGGGTTCAAGCCGAGCGACGTGGCGTTGATCAATAAATCCACATCCGCTGCTGGATAACCCAGAGTGACGCGTGCAGAAGGGAACAGCTTTTTGATTTCAGCCGCCACCGTCCTGGCCCTGGCCACAGTGCGATTGACGAGAAAAAGCTCCGCGACCTTTTCCGCCGCGAGTTTCAGCGCCGCCGTCCGCCCTGCCCCGCCGGCACCCAACAACAGTACCCGGGCCCCGCGTAATTCCAGTTTCAAATCCTCACGCACCGCTGCGGCTATGGCATCGGCGTCCGTATTGAAGCCGACGGCCCGAACCTTAGTCCGGCCACCGGCACCGGTGGACTCAAAACAGACGGTATTGACCGCACCCCATTTTTTTGCGGATTGGTCCAGCGCGTCCATCAGCTTCAGCGCCGGCAGCTTGTGCGGCACGGTCAGGTTGAGGCCGGCAAAACCCATCACCCGGGCACCTTCAATCGCGGCGCGTAAATCGCGGGGAAGAACCTCAAACGCGAGGTAACGCCAGTTCAAACCCAGGGCGGCGAACGCGGCGTTATGCATGGCCGGCGATGCGGAATGGCGGATGGGAAAGCCGTAAACCGCGCAGCAGCGCGTCGTGGCATTGATGGCGGTCTCGCCGGATTGAAACACGCGAAAGGTATACGCGGCACCGTTGCGACTTCAAAGCTCAAAGTCCGCCGCTAAGGAATTCCCTTAGCCGACTAGTGCATTGTCCCCGTATCCAATCAGGTCGGGCACCAATTGTAGGAATCAGGGACTTCACCTAATTTGTCGTCATGCAAACAACAATTGTTCGGCAGGATTCGGGCAGCGAATCGGCTGTCTCCGGTCTCCCGGGGCGTTCCCCCGAAGCGTCCCCGGCTCCCGTGCGCGATATGGGCGCGGGGGTGGCCAACACCATTGGTGATATAAAGAAGCAGAACGGCGGTGCGTCCAATGGCAATGGGAATGGAAACGGGAACGGGAACGGAAACGCCAACCGCGCTCTGATAGAGGCGCTCATCGGTTCCAAGGTTTACCAGGAATACGAGCGCGCCTTTGGTGATATGACCGGCCTGCCCATGGTATTGCAGCCGATCGAGACCTGGCAGTTGCCTTATCACGGCCGTCGGAATGAAAACCCGTTTTGCGCCATGATGTCGCAGAAGAGCCGCGCGTGTTCCGCGTGCCTCCAGACACGGGAACGTCTGTGCGAAAAGGCCACACTCGAATCGCAGTCAGTTTCCTGTCATTCCGGACTTTGCGAAACGGCCATTCCGGTGCGCTTGAGCGACCGCCTGATCGGTTATCTGCAAACCGGGCAAATGTTCCGCAAGAAACCCACCGAGGCGCAGTTTGGGCGGGTGGCCAGACAGGTATCGGAATGGGGCCTGGACATTAACCGGGACGCCCTGAAGAAAGCCTATTTTTCCGGCCGGGTAGTTTCGACCAGGGAACACGATTCCGTCGTCAAATTGCTCACCATTTTTGCCCAACACCTGTCCATGATCAGCAATCAGGTCTTCATCCAGCAGGAGAATTCCGAATCGCCGGTCATCAAGCGGGCCAAGGAATATATCTGCGAGCATCAGGCCGAAAAACTTTCGCTCAGTCATGTGTCCAAGGCGGTCAACATGAGCGCCTTCTATTTCTGCAAGATGTTCAAACGGGTCACCGGCATCAACTTCACCGATTACCTCTCCCGGGTGCGCATTGAGAAAGCCAAAAACCTGCTGCTCAATCCCAACCTGCGTGTGAGTGAAATCGCTTTTGAAGTCGGATTCCAGTCACTGACGCATTTTAACCGCGTATTTAAAAAGCTGCTCGGCCAGTCTCCGACGGAATACCGCGCCCAATTGCTGGCGAACTAAAGCGTGACCAGTGACGGGTGACAAGTGACGTGAGCAGAAAAGCCACAACGCGCAATTCCCGTCACTCGTCACTCGTCACTCATCACCCCTTTGCTATTGGCATTGGTGCTGATTTTCCGGATAGTTTCTTCACGCTTGAAATGAAGGACTACCGAAAAATGTCCAGGGCTGAACTGCTGGGGTGGATCAAACAGCTTCGTTCCCGGCACGCCACCCGCGGCCGCACCCAGCGCCGGCAGGCCGAGTCCGACTTGCGCGACAGCGCCGAGCGTCTGCGCGCAATTCTGGAAACGGCGGTCGAGGGCATCATCACCATTGACGAACGCGGGATCATTGAATCCTTCAATCTGGCGGCAGAACGGATTTTTGGCTACCGGGCCAGGGAGGTTGTGGGGAAGAACGTCAGCCTGCTTATGCCCTCGCCTCATCGCGAACAACACGACTCCTACCTCGGCAATTATCTCCGCACCGGCCACGCCAAAATCATCGGCATCGGCCGTGAAATCGTCGCGCGCCGCAAGAACGGCACGGTTTTTCCGATGGACCTTTCCGTGAGTGAGGTGCGATTGGCCAATCGGCGGTTGTTCACGGGCTTCATCCGTGACATCACTGAACGCAAGCGGCTGGAAAAGGAAATCCTGGAAATCAGCGAGCGCGAACAGCGCCGCATCGGGCAGGATTTGCACGATGGCCTGTGCCAGCATCTGGCCGGGATTGAATTGATGAGCCAGGTACTGGAACAAAAACTGGTCCGGCGCTCGAAAGATGCTGCCGTGCGGGCGGGTGAAATTGCCAAAAACGTCCGCGAGGCCATCAGCCACACGCGCCTGCTGGCGCGCGGCCTCTCGCCCGTCACGCTCGAATCGGAAGGGCTGATGTCGGCGTTGCAGGAACTGGCCTTGAACACGGAGAAAATCTTCCGGGTCGCCTGCCGGTTTGAATGCGACCCGCCGGTGCTGGTGTCGGATTATCCTGCCGCGACGCATTTGTTCCGGCTGGCGCAGGAAGCCGTTTCGAACGCGATCAAGCATGGCCGGGCCAAACGGATTTTAATTCGGTTGAAAGAGGCACGCGGAAAGATGATTCTGAGCATTATTGACAACGGCATGGGATTTCCGGCGCAGATTCCGAAATTGAAAGGCATGGGCTTGCGCATTATGCAGTCCCGGGCCGGCATGATCGGCGGCACGTTGGCTTTGGAAGGCAACGCGGCGGGCGGCGCCAGTGTGACCGTCATCGCTCCCAGCCAAAGCGCCCGACGAAAACCGGACACGCAAAATGCCCGCAAAAAATAAAACGGCCCCCAAGCAAGTGCTCATCGTAGACGACCATCCGATGATGCGCACCGGGCTGGCGCAATTGATTGATAATGAAAAGGACCTGAAGGTTTGTGCCGAAGCTGAGAATGCCCGCCAGGCCATGGACTTTGCCGTCGGCCAGGCGCTTGATTTGATCCTGCTCGATATTTCTTTGCCCGACAAGAACGGCCTGGAACTCATCAAGGACATCCGGGCGCTCAAGCCCGGCCTGCCCATCCTCGTGGTTTCCATGCATGACGAATCACTCTACACCGAGCGTGTCCTGCGGGCCGGCGGTCGTGGCTACATCATGAAACAGGAGGGCGGCAAAAAACTGCTCCAGGCCATCCGCCAGGTGCTGAACGGACAGATTTACGTGAGCGAGAGAATGTCCGCCGGCATCCTGGAATCCTTTTCCGGACGGCACACCGAGGGGGCCGTTTCCCCCGTCCAACAACTTTCCGACCGTGAATTCGAAGTGTTCCAACTGATCGGTCAGGGCCAGAGCACACGTGAAATTGCGGCCCACCTGCATTTGAGTGTGAAGACCGTTGAAGTCCACCGCCTGAACATCAAGAAGAAATTAAAATTGCAGACGGCGACCGATCTGGTCCGCCACGCCGTCCGCTGGCTGGAAACCGAAAAATCCGGAGCGTGACCGTTATTAAAACGTAGCCGCCGAGGTAACGAGGCGGATTGATGCATTAGAGTTCTTCGAGGTTCATCGCGGATAAAGTTCAACTCGTCGCGAAGCGACACTGGAAATTAGAGAGTTTCAGGTTATGATGTAGCGCAGGCTTTCCAGCCCCGCATTGCGGGATTCTGGCGACTTTCCAGTCGCCAGGATTACGTGCATAAAATACGGGACAAGAATGTCCGTGCTACATTAAAGATGGAACCGCTCGAGCCCGGCACAACGTGCCGGGAAAGGTCACATCATGATGGGTCCTGAAAGGACACCGGAATCGATTAGTTCTCAAGAAGATTCCACCGTCCCTCCGGGACGGATTCCCAAGGGTATCGGTCACCGGGGACGCTGTCCCCAGCTAATCTCCCCTGTCGCTCCGCGACGAATTTAATTTCACCCGCCGACGCCGGCGTATTCCTCGTCCACGTGCAGGTCCGCACCCATGAACACGTAATCGTGCGGAACCGTTTTCATGTCCAGGATATGCCGCGGCAGGCTCAGCAACTTGCAAAAACCGAGGTCTTCCAGGGCACGGATGGCTACCTGGCGCTCGCCGTTGAATTCCGCTTCCAATCGGCGCAAGCCGAGTGAACGCGCGATTTCCACCAACTCGCCAACCAGGATTTTTGCCACGTCACGCCCGCGGTAGTCCGGATGCGTCAGTACGGTGACCATACCGATGTGGCGTTTCCAGCCGCCGAGGCGTTGATGCAGGCACGCCTCACCGATGACCTTTTCCCCATGCAACATGAGCACTGGCAGATTGTGCTCGAAGTCGGCGTCCCGGCACCATTCATGAAACAGCCCGCGCTCGGCGACCGGTTGCTTGATGAACAGCCTTTCCTCTTCCGGCACCGCGAGAATAAATTTATGCAACCGCGCGGCGTCCCGCTTGCCCAATGGGCGCACGACGCATTCCGTGCCGTCGCGCAATTTCACGTGGAGCGGAAACTTTTCCAACGCATAATCCATGATCATAAAATGCCTTTCGTTGTCTGTTTCCACCATACCACTTGATGAGTTAAACTGAAACAGAAATCTTGTTATAAAAGCATCGTTTATTGTAATGGCACCCTGGCGACTCCGCAATGTAACATGTGATTGGGCAACAACTGATCCAATGGTGGAGGCGCAGCTTTTGCCGAAAGGAATTCATGGTATATAAATAAACAACAATATACTGGACAACAAGTTAAGTCCAACTTACAGTCATTTCCCTGAAACAGGATAGGCTGATCCTGGCACAGGATAGGCTACAAACCCAGCCGCCGATTATCTGTTAGGCGGTTACCATAGAGCACCACACAGGCCATTTATTATGATAACGTGGACAACAGAGTTTGAAACCGGTTCGGCAAAGCTGGACCAGCAACACCGCTTGTTAATCGATAACATCAATCTTCTGAAAGACCTGTTGGACAACCCCGACCTTAGCAAGGAGGAGGCGGATTTCTCGGTCTTTCTGGTAGAGTATTTGGAAGCCTATGCCAACCTGCATTTCAAGGGCGAGGAGCGGTGCATGGCAGCTTTCCGGTGTCCGGTTCAAGCGCTCAATCAGCGGGAGCACGAACGGTTCCGGGGGTTTATCCGTGATTACAAAAGGCTCAGTGGGGCTGAAGGCTTCAAGGTAGAGCTGCTCCGGAATCTCCATAGGTTCATGCGAAGATGGATAGTGGAGCACATTCTGAAGATTGATACGCAACTCAGACCCTGCATCCACAGGCAAGCAGCCGCCGTCTAATACCAGGATAGGCTGCACATACAAATTCTTCTCCGTCTGGTAAAGCGGTCGGTTACGCAAAGGAGAATTCCGTCCGGGCACGATTCAGGGATAATTTCCGGGCTTGAAATTGCTTTTCCCTTCCGGTCTGACCAGACTCTGCAAAATCGGTAAAGCCTTTACCAAGGTTTGGTAAGTAACGCGCTGGAAAACAGCGAAGTTATTTTCGGGCGAACTTTATGCTTGAGACACTCTTATATCCGAAGGCCGTGGCCGTCATCGGCGCGTCCCGCAGTCCGGAAAAAGTCGGGCACGCGGTGCTGGCCAATCTCGTCAATGGCGGCTTCAAAGGGACCATCGTTCCCGTCAATCCCGGCGCCGAGGAAATCCTCGGCCTCAAATGTTACAAGTCGTTGGGTGAATACAAAAACCCGATCGACCTCGGCATCGTCGTGGTGGCGGGCAAATTCGTCAAAGACGCGCTGCAAAGCTGCCTGGACGCGGGCGCGAAGTCGGTCATTGTAATAACTGCCGGTTTCAGGGAAGTGAGCGCGGCCGGAGCCGAGGCCGAACAGGAACTGGTGGAACTCTGCCGGGCGCAAGGCGCGCGCATGGTCGGGCCGAATTGCCTGGGTGTGCTCAATACGGACCACCACATGAACGCGACGTTCGCGCCGTCGGTGCCGCCGCCGGGAAAAATATCCGTCATTTCGCAATCCGGCGCGTTGTGCGTGGCCATCCTGGACTGGGCGGCCAACCAGAAGCTCGGCCTGGGAAAGGTCATCAGCTTCGGCAACAAGGCCGATCTCAATGAGACCGATTTCATTCAGGCACTTGCTGAGGACAAAGCTACCAACGTCATCGCCGGTTATCTGGAAAGTATCAAGGAAGGTGACAAATTTTTGCGCGTCGCCGAACAGGCAGCCGCCATCAAACCGGTGGTCATTTTGAAGGTCGGCATCACGCAGGCGGGCGCCAAGGCGGCCTCATCGCACACCGGCAGCCTGGCGGGCGCGGACATTGCCTACGGCGCGGCTTTCAAGCGCGCGGGCGTGATTCGCGCGGAAAATTTTGAGGCGCTGTTTGATTACGCCGCCGCCTTCGCCATGCAACCGCTGCCGAACGGCGAACGCGTGGCCATCATCACCAACGCCGGCGGACCGGGCATCATGGCGGCCGACGCGGCCGAGGGATTGGGTTTAAAAATGGTTTCACCCAGCAAGGAAAGCGACACGAAACTCCGGGCCTTTTTGCCCGCGTCGGCCGCGTTCGGCAATCCCGTGGACGTCATTGGCGACGCGGAACCCGACCTCTACGTGAAAGCGTTCGAGGTCATGCAGGACGATGAGAAGACGGATGCGATTGTAGTGGTCGTGACGCCGCAGAACATGACGCGCCCGCTGGAACTGGCGGAAAAGCTCGGCGCCGCACATAAGGGTAAGAAACCAGTGCTGGCGGTGTTCATGGGCGGCACGGAAGTGGCCGCCGCCAAGGAAAAATTAATGGCGGTGGGCATCCCGAATTATCCGTCGCCCGACCGCGCCATCACCGCCTTGCGGGCGATGTGCGATTACGCCGCGTGGCGACGACGCCCGGCCCGGATCGTGACGCGATTCCCCGTCAACCGCCGCCGCGTGGACCGCGTGATTCACATGCAGATGCGCAGCGGCGAGGCGCAGATCGGTGAAGTCGAAGCGAAGGAAATTTTGCGCGCTTACGATTTCAACGTTCTCGACGGCCAGCTGGCGCGCACGAGCGACGAGGCGGTGGAGATCGCGGAACGCCTGATTTATCCCGTCGTGTTGAAAATTTCGTCGCCCGACATCATTCACAAATCCGATTTCGGCGGCGTGCGCATCAACATCGCCAATGCCGAACAGGTGCGCGACGCGTTCGACCTGATGATGCTGCGGATCCAGAAGCGTGCGCCCGATGCGCATTTGCGCGGCGCGTTCGTTGAAAAGATGGGCCAGCGGGGGCGAGAGGTAATTCTGGGCATGACGCGCGATCCGCAATTCGGGCCGATGTTGATGTTCGGGCTGGGCGGCATTTTCGTCGAAGTGATGAAGGACGTGACCTTCCACCTCGCGCCGATAACCGCCGAAGAGGCGATGCAAATGTTGAAAGGCACGCGCTCTTACGCCCTGCTTCAGGGCGCGCGCGGCCAGGCGCCCGTGGATTTGGAAGCCATTGCCGGGGCATTGCAACGCATCAGCCAGTTGGCGACGGATTATCCGGATATCAAGGAGCTGGATATCAATCCATTCATTGTCGGTCCGGTCGGCGTGCAGGCATATGTGGCGGATGCGCGCATGACCCTTGCGAACGTGGTCGCCGCCGGGAGGAACCATGAGTAAACCGATTTCATACGATCCTAAATGGCAGGAAATCTACCAGCCGCAAATCCTGAATGCGGCGGACGCCGTCAAAAAAATCCGGCCCGGCCAGCGCATCTTCATCGGCACCGGCGTGGGCGAACCATTGCAACTGGTCAGTGCCCTGACCAAACGCGCCACCGAATTGCCGGACACGGAAATCGTCCATCTCCTGACCTTCGGCGCGGCGCCTTACGCCCACCGGGAAATGGCGCAGTATTTCCGCGTGAACAGTTTCTTCATCGCGGAAAATGTGCGCGATATCATCCAGGAAGGACTGGGTGATTATACCCCGATTCATTTGTCCGACATTCCACGTCTCTTTGATTCAGGCCAGCTGCCGCTGGATGTGGCTTTAATCCAGGTGACGCCGCCGGACAAGGACGGGAATTGCAGCCTGGGTGTCTCGGTGGACATCGTCAAAAGCGCCACGGCCAATGCGTCGCTCGTGATCGCGCAGGTCAATCCGCGGATGCCGCGCACGCTGGGCGATTCCTTCCTGCACGCGTACGACATCGACGTGCTGGTGCCGGGTGAAGAAGCCATCCTGGAAGTGAAACCGCCCGAAGTCACCGACACGACCCGGCAAATTGCCGAAAACCTTTCCGCCTTGATTGAGGACGGGGCCACGCTCGAAATCGGCCTTGGGCGCATTCCGCAAGCCCTGGTCAGTTTCCTTAAAAACAAAAAGGACCTCGGCGTGCATACCGAGATGATTTCCGATGACGTGATTGAACTGATTGAAGCCGGCGTCATCACCGGGGCGCGCAAGACGGTGGATCGCGGCAAGGTGGTGACCAGCTTCTGCCTGGGCACCCAAAAGCTCTACGATTATGTGGACAACAATCCTATGTTCGCCTTCCACCCGACGGAATACGTGAACAGCCCGTTCATTATCCACCAGCAGCACAAGATGGTGGCCATCAACACGGCACTCGAGATTGATCTTACCGGCCAGGTGTGTGCGGATTCGCTGGGAGCGAAATTCTTTTCCGGCGTCGGCGGCCAGGTGGACTTCAATCGCGGTGCGGCCAAAGCGCCGGGCGGCAAGGCGATTATCGCCCTGCCCTCTACCGCCCAGGGCGGAAACGTATCGCGCATCGTCGTGCAACTCAGCCCGGGCGCCGGCGTCGTGACGACGCGAGCGGGCGTTTTTTATGTGGTCACCGAATACGGCGTGGCTTATCTGCACGGCAAAAGCGTGCAGGAACGCGCGCTGGCGCTCATCAGCATCGCGCACCCGAAATTCCGCGCCGACTTGCTCCGCGAAGCCATTGAAGCCAAATATCTCTCCGCCACCATGTCGGACAAGGAAGGGAAAATTCTGGTTGGGCCAAAGGAACTGCGCACGACCTATCTGCTCAACAATGGCACGCTGCTTAATTTCCGTCCGATTCACCCGACCGATGAGCCGCGCATGCGTGACCTGTTCTACAAGCTTTCCGAAGCGACGATTTACTATCGCTTCATGAGCCACCAGAAACGGGTGTCGCGGCATCAGATTCAGGACTTCGTGTACATTGATCACCGCAATGACGTCACCATTGTCGGCACCTTGCCCGAGGCCTCCGGGGAAGAAATTCTCGCGGTCGGCAGTTATTATCTCGACCAGAAGACGAACCAGGCGGAAGTGGCGTTTGTGGTGAGCGACAAGTGGCAGAACCACGGCATCGGCACGTTTCTCCTGAAGCACCTGATGCGCATCGCCCGGCGCAACGGTATCCGCGGGTTCACCGCCGAGGTGCTCACGGACAACAAGTCCATGCAGGCCGTCGTTAATAAGTCGAATTGTAAAATCCGGAGCCGGCTCAGCGGTAACGTATACAGTTACGAAATGGATTTTGAATAAGGCGAATGGTTAACCCATTTGGCTTGATCAGCCGCCGGTGGTTTTAATTTCTTCAGGCGATGAGAGCTGACGAGGGGTGCCGGGGTTCAGTCCGCACATTGCGTTTTGCGCAGTAGTGCCTGGAGGAATAAGCCCGGTGTCCTGCCCGTTAGCCAGCTCTTTGAGGTACGGCCAGCGAACGCCCCGCGAGCGTTCGCTGGCTTTCAGTTTAACCAGGAAACACGGGGCTACGGATACGGGGGTCTTCATCGTCCTTTTGCGCGTTCACGCGCGGTACGGGCCCGTCGGACACGAATCCGCCATTCCTTCAACGCCTCCCACATCAGGAATAGCGCAAACAAAAATCCTGCCAAACCGATGCCATCGAACATCAAGTCGCCAAAAACCGGATGTATAAATTGCAGCATAATTCCTCCTTCCCTGGCGTTGACCACCGGCTTTTCCTTTAGCGTATTGCCAAAAGAAGACGGTACTGGCGGGTGCTGAACCAGCCCGCCAATGCCGTAGGCACGAGTCCAAGCCTGGCCAATGATCCAACGAAACAAGCAAACCACATCCGGCAAATTTGGTCAAAGACAGTACGGCGACAAGTCGGTGACATTTTGGAGAACATGGCACCGGGCATGAGGGTAGTCGAAAGCTGAAACTCACGGGTGAAGGACGAGGCACTCCGGATTAGTCATCGCAGGAACCTGATGGAATTCGCCCGTAACCTGAAAAGGTTGGCCACCGAAACAGCTTGATAAGACTTGCCTATGTTTACTTTGCCAGTTTCTAAATTGTAACTTGACAATTTCTAAATGTAAGTATAACCATCGCACATACATCGTGTGGTTTCATCGGTCGGGGCACGATGCCTGGTCTTACCTGTAAAAGCCCGACCCATCAGTTTTAGTCGAACGAAAAAACCTGTTTAATACGATTGAACAACTGCGAAGTTAAAGAGCAATGCTCCCGAAGAAACGCGTCGCAAATGAGCTGGTGGTTGCGCCCGGATACCCTGTGACCGGAACCCGAACAACAAAGCTAAAATGAATGCCAGAATAAAACGTTTAATCAGTCCCCTCCCCTTCGTTGCCGGTTTGGCGGCAATAATCCTGGCAGTGGCAGGCTGCCGATCTGAAGAAAATTCCAGCCTCGGGTCAGCGATGGCGGTCGATGCTGTTTCTCCGCCGACCAAAGCGACGCAAGCGGCGATGACGCCGGAATCGGCACTGGCCGAATTGAAAGTGGGCAATGCCCGGTTTGTGTCCGGTCACCTGCTGAAGCGTGATTTTCCCGCCGACGTCAAGGCCACCGCTTCCGGTCAGTATCCCTTTGCCGTGGTCCTGAGCTGCCTGGACTCCCGTCAACCCATTGAAATCGTCCTCGACCAGGGCATCGGCGACATTTTCAGCGCGCGCGTGGCCGGCAACGTGGTGAACGAGGACATCCTCGGCAGCATGGAATTTGCCTGCAAAGTCTCCGGTGCAAAATTGATAGCGGTGATCGGCCATTCCAATTGTGGGGCCATCAAAGGCGCCGTGGACGACGTGCAGCTGGGCAACCTCACCGGCCTGCTCGGTAAGATCAAACCGGCGATGGACGCCGTTCCCTCCGATGTTCAGCCGCGCACATCAAAAAATTACAAATTCGTGGATGAAGTTTCCGAAGCCAACGTGCGTTTGGTGATGCAACAGATTCGCGAGCGCAGCCCCATCCTGAAAGAGATGCTGGACAACGGCCAGATCGGTCTGGTCGGCGGCATGTATGATCTTTCCACCGGAGAAGTCCGTTTCTTTAACAAATGAACCAAAAAAACAGAAAAGGGGAAAATGAAGTTGAAAATAGAAGCAAAACCTTCACCAGGGAAAGACGTCGGTTACTTCGGCCGCCCGGCACATTGGTTAAAAACCCTGTGCCTGGTGGGGAGTTTGATGCTCGTCGCCAGTCTGATCACGAGTTGCGCCACGCCACAACCGACACCGGAAACACAGGACATCCTGCTGAGTTCAGGATTCAAAGTGGTCAAGGCCGTGACGCCAGCCCAGGAGGCACACTTGAAAAGTCTGCCACGCGGAAGAGTCTCTGTCGTCAACCACAAAGGCAAGACATGGTATGTTTTTCCGGATGCCGCCCATAACCAGATTTATGTCGGTAACTCCAATCAGTACCAGTCATTCAAGCCGACCTACCAGGATGAACAACTCACGAACGGTGAAACCGGGGAGGTCAACATGGCTGAGGATTCCGCTGAGTGGGGTGCCTGGGATGCCCTCGGTGTTTTCGGTGGACCGAACTAACCTATGAAAATCAGAACCGAACACATCTGCATCCTCCTCTTTGCGGCAGCCACACTGGGATTGTTCAGCGGGTGCGTGGCTCCGGGCGGAGTCGACTCGCTCAAGATAACCCGAAACAACATCGATTGGGCGATGGTTCACTATAACAACCGGGCTGATTTCGGGTTTGTGACTTCTCATGAAAAAGCTCAGGTATCGGCAGCCTATACAGCCTATCAAACCGCCTTTGACGAGGCCCTCAAGCACGCGAATTCGAACCTCGACGCCCCCACCCCGACCAACGTCACGCAATTGGCCAATCAATTGATGGTGGTTCTGGGTTCAATCCCTTAGGCGTCATCCCTGATTTCTGTAAGTCGTCCACCGTGAAAGAAATTCTCGATGAGTAAAATGCACGGAACCCGGCGTGAAACTTTTCACCCGTCTGCCGTGGTTGTTTGTCCCGCTGGTCATGATAACCTTCGGAAGACCCGCAGTTGCGCACGCACAGTCGCCGCTGCTTTCCTCCACCACCAATCAGAGCGCCATAGCTCAACCCATTCCGGCCGTGAACCGGATGACCTGATATGAGGCGTCGAACTTAAACGTCAGCTTCCTCCAGAAACGGCGCGGAAAACACCTGCGTAATGGAATCTGCGGCGGAATGAAGAGGTTGTCACAAAACTGTCACTTCCAATCTCCCATCCGCAGGCACCTGTAATAGTCTTTTGAATTGCGCAAGTCCTGGTATTATCCAGCTATCGTTTAGATACATGAGTTGGGTTACCGTCATCTGGTCCATGGCCGCCTCCGCGTGTCTCACGTTGGCGTTGATGCACGGCTTCATCTGGTTCCGGCAGCGGGAGATCTGGGCCAACCTTCTGTTCGCGGTGTTGGCCCTGGCAACGGCAGCCATGGCAGGGTGTGAGCTGACCATGATGCGGGCAGGGACGACGGTTTCTTTCGGTTTGGCGCTCCGGTGGATACATGTGCCGGCCTGGGTGGTGGTGGTAACGCTGGTCGGATTCGTGCGGCTCTACTTGCGGGCAGGACGGCTCTGGTTGGCGTGGACCATCTGCGGGGTGCGAACATTGTCGCTGGCCCTCAATTTCCTGTTCACGCCCAATCTTAATTTCCGCGAGATCACCGGTCTGCGGCACATCCCGTTTTTCGGGGAATCCGTCTCCGTCGTGGAAGGCGTGCCGAACGACTGGATGCTGGTGGGCCAGGCCAGTTTTCTGTTGCTGCTGATCTTTGTCGCGGATGCCACCGTTACCACGTGGCGGCGCGGCGATCGGCGACGCGCCCTGGTGGTGGGTGGCAGCGTGATTCTGTTTGTTGCCGTGGCGACGGGCGAAGCCACGCTGGTGCTCTGGGAAGTGCTCCCCTGGCCCGTCATCGGGAGCCTACCCTTCCTGGGCATCGTCGCTGCGATGGGTTACGAGTTGAGCCGCGACGTACGTCACGCCACGCAACTGGCCCGGGAGTTGCAGGCAAGCGAAGCGCGGATAAATCTGGCGGCAAACGCCGCGGGTCTCCGCCATTGGGAATGGAACATGGTCCGGGACGAATTGTGGGCCACCGACAGAAAGTCGGCGCATTCAGGCCCGACCCGATTCGAACAAAGAGGGTTTGAACAATTCCTGCTGTCAGTGCATCCCGACGATCAGCAACCGGTCAGCCATGCCGTGGCGAAATCAATGAACGGTGATGGCGATTATGAAAGCGAATACCGGATGATACGACCGAACGGTGCGGTACGCTGGGTGGTCTCACGCGGCCGGGTCGAGTTCAATACCACCGGCAAACCGGTTCGGATGCGCGGCGTTTCGCTGGACATCACCCTCCGCAAGGAGGCAGAGGATGCCTTGCGGGAGAGCGAAGCCCGTTTTCGCACTCTGGCCGACACCGCGCCGGTGCTGATCTGGATGGCGGGCACGGACAAGCTCTGCACTTTTTTTAACAAAGGCTGGCTCAACTTTACCGGCCGCAAGCTGGAGCAGGAGCTGGGTAATGGCTGGGCCGAAGGCGTCCACGAGAAAGACTTTGACCATTGTCTGGAGATTTATGTCAAGGCCTTCGATGCCCGGCAGGAATTCATGATGGAATACCGCCTGCGGAGACATGATGGCGAATACCGTTGGATCCTGGACACGGGAGTACCGCGCTTTGCGGCCGATGGCGCGTTCCTCGGTTACATCGGCTCTTGCATCGATATCAGCGAGCGCAAGCAGTCGGAACTGGAGCTCACGCAGCAACGCAACGAGCTAGCCCATCTCGCGCGCGTGACCATGCTCGGCGAACTGTCCGGCTCGCTCGCGCACGAGTTGAACCAGCCGCTCACCGCCATTCTTAGCAATGCCCAGGCCGCCCAGCGATTCCTCGCGCGGGACCACGCCGACCTCGATAATGTGCAGGAAATCCTCAAGGACATCGTGTCCGAGGACAAACGCGCGGGGGAAATCATCCGCCGCTTGCGCCTGCTGCTTAAAAAGGGCGAAGTGCAGCAACAAGCGCTCGATGCAAATGATGTCGTGCAGGAGGTTCTCAAATTGGTGCGCAGCGACCTCGTGAACCACGGGGTGGCCGCGCGCACCGAACTTGCCCCCGGCCTGACGGTGCTCAAAGCCGACCGCGTGCAAATCCAGCAGGTTCTGCTCAATCTGGTGATGAACGCTTGCGACGCCATGGCCGGCGTCCCGGCGGGCGACCGCAAACTCGTCGTTCGTACCGGGCTGGACGACGGCGAAAGCGTCCGTATTTCAATCGCCGACGAGGGTACTGGTATTGTCCCGGACAACCTGGAAAAAGTGTTTGAGCCATTCTTCACGACCAAAACTCACGGCATGGGGCTGGGCTTGTCGGTCTGCCGCAGCATCATCACCGCGCACGGCGGCAAACTTTGGGCCGAAAACAATCCGGACCGGGGCGCCACCTTCCATGTTACCCTGCCCTTAGCCGAGGGAAAAAGCGTTAAACGGTTATCGGTGGTGAGCCATCAGTAAACAGTAACCTGTACGGCACTAGTGATTTGGTGACATTTAAACATCAATGGCTATCCTACGCACCGACCGCTGATGACCGATTACTGATTACCATGCCTCCATCCGCCACCGTCTTCATCGTGGACGACGATCCCGCCGTGCTGAAGGGCCTCGCGCGCCTGTTGCGCTCGGCAGGTTTGGCGGTCGGGACATTCTCATCCGCGCAGGATTTTCTCAATCAGTACATTCCCGACACACCCGGCTGCCTGGTGCTGGACGTGGCTATGCCGGGATTGAACGGCCTGGAACTGCAAAAGGCTTTGACAGCGAAGGGCAGCGCGATTCCAATTATTTTCCTGACCGGCCACGGCGACATTCCGATGAGCGTGCAGGCGATGAAACGCGGCGCCGCGGATTTTCTCACCAAGCCGGTGAATGACGACGACCTGCTCAAGGCCCTGCGCGCCGCCCTTGGGAAGGACCGTATCGCACGTCGGGCCCGCGCTGAAATCGCTGATATCAAGCAACGCCTGGCCACACTTACTCCGCGTGAACGCGAAGTCCTGGAGCACGTCGTTTCCGGCCAGCTCAACAAGCAAACCGCCGCGGATCTTGGCATCGTCGAAAAGACCATCAAGGTCCACCGCGCGCGGATGATGGAGAAAATGAAGGTGCATTCCGTGGCCGAACTCGTGCATCTGGCTTACAAGGCGGCGATCGGAAAAATGTAATCCGTAATCAGTTATCGGTTATCAGTTGGCGCCCTCGGCCTGGCCACTAAATGCGGGCGCATCTCGACACTTTTCTTAGCGGGCAAACTTGGGCCAGAAACATCGGGCGACTGGAAAGTTGCCCGAACCCGCCGACAGGAATGTCGGCGCTACGTAGCGCAGGCTTTCCAGTCCCGCAGAGCGGGTTTCCGGGGACTTTCCAGTCCCCGGTCAAGGACGGTGTCAAGATGCACCCCCACTAATAT
>JBGPDH010000042.1:0-17960 GCA_041482195.1 Verrucomicrobiia bacterium | reverse complement strand
CCACCAAAATCAAGTCGCGGCTCGACGAAGTCTCGCATCACCCGGTCGCCCCGGCGGTGCGACCCTACCTGAACGGGGCAAAGCGCTCGCTCCACCGACAGGGGTGTCCGCCGTTTGACAACGGCGGCTACGGAACGGCTCCGGCCGAAGGTGCCGGCAGGATCAGCCTTCGTTTGACTACGGCCCGACAAGTACCGTCGCTACCGGGGGTTTCCGCCGTTTGATCCCGCCCAGCGGGACGGCTACGGACATGCTCAACTCTCCATGGTTGCGCAACGCGGAGAGGGATACAAATGACGGCGGTCATTGACGCGCCACTGCAATAGATTTTCCAGTCATTGGAATGATTTAGCGTGAATTCGCGGTTTGCTCTCCTCTGTTTTCTCCGTTTGCTCCTGTGAATCATTTCGTGTGCGTCCGCCGTTTAACAACGGCGGCTACATATTTTTTGAGAACGCTCTAGGGCGAAGGACTTGCGTCGGCAGAGAATCCAGGCAGCCCTTCGCGGATGCGGGCGGAAAATTCCGGGTCTTGGTCGGCTGCTTTGGCCCGGTCGTTGATCAGGCTGCGGGCTTTGAGTTCGGCGAACGGCAACGAGTGATCCAGCGTGCCGACCTCATAAGCCAGTTCATCCACATAACCGTTGATGAGGATGCGCCAGTCCCAGCGGACCTTCTTCGCGTACGGATAGCTGTGTTGGTGGATGCTGGTGGTGCAATTGTCGGTTACCGCGTTGTACCATTCCGGTTGTTCTTTCAGGCGGTTGATTTCCTTGAAATAGTCCAGCAAAACGGCCCTCGCTATGGCTGGATTCGCCTTCAAACGATACAGGTAAACCTGCTCACCCCGATAATTGGTGCGCAAGCGTACCAGATCCCGTTCGTCGGCGACGACGTAGGTGATTTCAAATTGTCGAAACAATCCTTTGATGGCCGAATAGCCCCGGCCTTTCTGGTTGCGGGTTTCGATGGAGAAACACAGATACTCGCCGTCGGCAAAACCGAAACTCAGCATCGTGTGCGCGATCATCGGCGAACCCCAATGAATCACGAAAAAATCCACCGACTGTAATTTCTTTAGGTCAAACGTCCGGTCGTAGTAGTGCACGGTGTAATTGGTTTCACTGAGGTAATCGCAATTGCGGATGTTATGGACGGTGAGGGTGTCGCCATTAATGTCCGAATAAGGCAGGACGGCCACATCCGGCCGCCAGTCGCGGTCGTTGGAGGGCGGAATCAGGAGGAACCAGGCAACGATCCCGGCGAAAGTAACCAGGAAGACAAGCCAGGCCCGCCATCGGGGCCGCAACAGGATAAACACGATAATTGTGCCCAGGGCGAAGGCCACTGCGCCGCTGGTTCGCATCCAGGCGGCTGGCAGATTCGAATAATAAATGGCGCCGACACACCAGAGAGTCAGGCCGGCTGCAATCACCCAGAGCAGAATCTGCCGGAGCAGAAATCGAAGCGCCCGGAACCGTCGATTTCCTGCTGGAGGGTTCATGGCGAAGGCGTTGGCGAGGCGGAGGTTGTCGGAGTGAAGGTGCCGGGAGGCAATGCCGCAATGTGTTCGCGCAGGATACGCCGGACTTCTTCGATGGTGGCGGGGTTACTCAGGCAGGAATGGAAACTTCGCACAATGTACTCGGACTCGGCGTAATCGACATGAGCGCTGGAATAGGCTACCAGCCCGTCCTTGCCCTCATGATAATCGCCGTTGCCTTCGACCGAGACGATGGAATGGGCTTGTACTCCCGGTGCGGTCGGGATGTCCGCCAGGGCCAGCAACACTGGGTTATCCGGGCTCATGCTGTCCAGGCTCGTTGGCAACCCCTTCAGATCCCCCGGTAAGCCCAGTTTCTCTTTCAATCCCACGAATTCCCGGCCCTGGTCCAGAAGTTGTCTGGGCAAACTGACAAATTTACGGGCCAATTTTCTGGCAAAACTGCCCGCCAAATAGCTGCCCCGGTGAGGTGTGCTGATGAATACCACCTCGGTCACAAATGGTAATGGTTTGAAAAAGAAATATTTCCGGATCAGGTCTTGTTGAGTCTGGGAGAAGTGAAGCGTCTCCAACTGGTTGGTGTTAATGACGTGCCACAGCTTGTCGCCGGTGTCAGTCGCAGTCAATTTGGTCAGCAATCCTCCCTGGCTGTGGCCGATAATCACCATTTGTTGCAGCGCCGGGTCCCGGCCTTCCGGGTCCAGCTCTTTTATTTTGGCCGATAATGCTTCACGAAGCCGGGTGGCGGAATAGATCATGGGATTGCCGCTGTTGTAGATAAAAAACCAGAACTGGCAACGTTCCCCCAACACCGGGTCAGCGAACAACGTATTCGCCATTTCCGCCCACCAGACCGGACTGCTGAAGGTGCCGTGCACGAAGACCACGGGCACCAGTCCCGGCTGATAAGGGCGCGTCAGATAAATGCCGGTGGGGATTCGCTCTATGCCTGAGAGGAACTGGACATTGCCGAGGCTCCAGAGAAATGTCTGGTTCAATGAATAAGCCAAAGGTGCCGTAGTATCGATTTCCAACGGAACGGTATGGTTTGCCAACTGCGTCGTTTTGGTCATGAACGGCGAATATATTTCCAGCGAGGCCTTGCATGGGACCCGTCCGAGATCCGCCACGCTTCCTGCAATCCGCAGAAAGGCCGTGGCCGCGGTGCACCGTGAGAGATTGATCTCGTTGGTGGATGGGGCTACGGCAATCAGCGGAGCACCCAGTCCCGGCTGGATATTGCGCACACTCAATCCCCGCACCAAAAACTGGTCGGCGAGCAGAAATTTAGAGAATTGATTCAGCGGCCCGGCAAATCCCGGCTGGCTGACCTGGATTTCAATATCTCCCACCGGCAAATGCCGGGTGCCGTTCTGCAAAATCGCCACGGCGTTGGTTGCGCGCCAGCCCGTCAGGGCCCAGCTCAAGCCCGAGTTGTAAAAATTGCAGGCAGCGCGAAAGCGATCATCGTAAGCCATCGGCGTCTGGTTGGTGGCGTTGTTAAAGATGAAAAACCAGGCATAGACGGCCGAAGCGAGGTAGTTATCCCGCGCATCGCGGGGCTCCCAGGGTTTGACACTGTGCCGCAGGCGTTCCGCTTCGATGTAGTTCAATTCCGACAAGGCATACAAAATACTGCGATCGCCGCTTTGCACCGCCTTTTGGTGCAACAAGCGAATTGTAACGTCGGGATTTTCATTAAACTGGTTATCCTGATCGAAACGATGAAGAATCGCACGGGTCTCGGCACTGGTCCGGTCGTTGACCAGCGCATTTCCGTGCACTTGTTGGAAGACCTCCCGGGGAGGCACTTTGTCCGCCCCAATGGGCGCGCGACATCCCGATACCAAAAGCAATAGTCCGATTCCCGCTACTGTCAGGCACACTCGTGCGCTTACAGCTGTCAGGTAGCGCAGATTTCCCAATCTGCGGGTTACCGGGACATTCTTGTCCCGTGTTCCGGGACTGGCGACGACTTTCCAATACAGGCGACTGGAAAGTCGCCTGAACCCACAGGCTGGAAAGCCTGCGCTACCGGAAAGATGGAATTGCTCTACCTGGCTAATCTGCTGCCGGGCAGGGGCGAGCGAGCCTGGACCATCCCGGCAAAGCAAAAAAAAGGGCTGATGAACAGTTGATTGTTTGTGCATACAGCTTGCAAGCGGTTTCGGACGTTTCAGGATGCGGGGAGCGCCTAAACCGCGTTTTCCCAGGTAAATTGAAACTGGCGGAGAGAGGGGGATTCGAACCCCCGATACGGCTTTTGACCGTATAACGGTTTAGCAAACCGCCGCCTTCAGCCACTCGGCCATCTCTCCACCGCATTCAATGAAACCTGTCCCCCTCTTGACACTCAAGCAAATTCTCGCCGGACGATTGAGTATTTTGGAGATAGGGACGGCTCGCCCACCTCCGCAGTACTGCTACGGAGGACGGGCCGAGTTTGTCCGGACGCGTCGGCGACGCGTCCCTACCAAAGAAAGTGACCCGCACTTCTCTCCCCGGCGGCATGATTTCAAGCTTGCGTTTTGAGGGTTGAGACGAAAGATTGCTCGTTCATTATGCAAGCGCAAGACACCGCAACGGCTTATTTTTTTAAAACCTGGTCGTGGGTTGAGGCCAATCTCAAGCAGCTAGCCCTCGCCCTCGTTGTCGTCATCGTGATCGCCGTTCTGACCGCGTATTATTTCTGGCGTCAAAACCAGACGGAGATCGACGCCGGCCAGGCGCTCACGCAAATGCTGATATCCATCACGCCGAGTTCCGATGTCGACCAGGTGGCGAATGCCTATTTTAAAGTGGCTACGGATTATCCCGGCACCCAGGGTGGGGGACGGGCATTGGTGTTGGGCGCTACGATGTTGTTTGAAAGCGGCAAATTTCCGGACGCACAGGCACAGTACCAAAAATATCTGGACACCTATCAAGAGGGTGCCTTTGCCGCGCCGGCGGTTCTCGGCATTGCGGTGTGCCTTGAGGCTGAAGGAAAAACCGATGCCGCTGCCAATGCCTATCAACGTGTTATCAACGGCTACTCCGGTTCCTATGCCGTGAGCTCCGCCAAATTTGCGCTGGGAAAAATTGATGAACAGCAGGGCAAACTGGTTGAGGCGGAAAATTATTTTCAGCAGGTTGCCCGCGATAATCCCAACACGGCCATGGGCTCGGAGGCGGCCTTTCGTGCCTATCAATTGAGTACGCGGTCATCGGCCGCGGCACCTTCCAACACGGTATCGGCGCCATTCCGTTTGAGCACCAAACCATGAAATTGACGATCATTGGCACAGGTTACGTTGGTCTGGTTACCGGCGCCTGTTTTGCCGATGTTGGCCATCAGGTGGTTTGTGTGGATAATGATGCGGCCAAAGTTCAATTGCTTAAAGGGGGTGGGATTCCCATTTTCGAACCGGGCCTGGAGGAGTTGGTACAGAAAAACACCAGCGCCGGGAGACTGGCCTTCACCACAAGCACGGCCGAAGGCGTTGGAAAGTCCGGAGTGATATTTATCGCCGTGGCGACGCCGCCGCAACCGGACGGCTCGGTTGACTTGAGTTTTATCGAACGCGTCGCGCGCGACATCGCCGGTGCCATGGCCGATTATAAGATCATTGTGGACAAGAGCACCGTGCCGGTTAAAACCGGTGAGAAGGTGGTGGAAACCATCCGGCGTTATTGTCCGGCGAAAGTGGACTTCGACGTGGTGAGCAACCCGGAATTTCTACGCGAAGGGTTTGCGGTGGGCGATTTGATGAAGCCGGATCGCATTGTCATTGGAACGCGTTCGGAACGGCCGGTGGCGGTCATGAAGGAAATCTACGCGCCCTTTCAGGCACCGGTTGTGGTAACCGACATCAATTCCGCCGAGCTGATCAAGCACGCCTCGAATTCGTTCCTGGCGCTGAAGATTTCGTATATCAACGCGATAGCCGCTCTTTGTGAGGTCACCGGCGCAAACGTCGAGGAAGTGGCTGCCGGCATGGGCATGGATGAACGAATCGGGCGCCGGTTCCTCAATGCCGGGATCGGGTTCGGTGGCAGTTGTTTTCCCAAAGACCTGAGTGCCTTCATCAAAATTGCCGAGCAAATCGGATACGATTTTCGCCTGCTTCGGGAGGTGCAACGAATCAACGCCGACCAGATGGACCGGTTCCTCAAGAAGATCACCGAGACGCTCTGGGTGCTTAAAGACAAGAAGATCGGTGTCCTCGGTCTGGCTTTCAAGCAAAACACCGACGACGTACGCATGTCGCCGGCGATTGAACTCTGCCAGCGTTTGCACAAGGAAGGAGCGACATTGCGGGTCCACGATCCCAAGGCCATGGACAAGGCGCGCGCGATTTTGAAAGACGTGACCTACGTGGAGGATATGAATGCGGTGGCGGAGGGTTGCGACGCGTTGGTTGTGGCCACGGAATGGGATGAGTTTAAAAGGCTCGACCTGGATCGGGCGCGGAAAGCACTGTCTCACCCCATCCTGTTCGATGGCCGCAACCTTTTCGACCGTAAAGAAATGGAGCGCCTGGGCTGGGTTTACAAAAGTGTGGGACGTTGATTGCTGATTTTCGATTGCCGAATGTCGATTGATCAAATAGCGGGTCGTTCGATCCATGAAAACAACCGGCCATCAGCAATTGATCGAAGTTTCGGCAGCTTTGATATTTCGGGACGGCAAACTTTTAATTGCGCAACGCCACGCCGATGCCCACCTCGGCGGGCTTTGGGAATTTCCCGGCGGCAAGCGCGAAGCCGGTGAAACCTTTGAACAATGCCTGGTCCGTGAACTCCGCGAGGAGTTGGGGGTGGAAGTGGAGGTCCTGGGCTGGTTTGAAGAAATCACTCACGACTACGCGGACAAGAGTGTTCGCTTGAAATTCTTTAGCTGCCGCCTGTTGACCGGCGAACCGCAAGCGATCGGCTGTGCGGCGGTTAAATGGGTCAACCAACGAGAGCTCGCTCACCACGATTTTCCCGCGGCGGACGCGCGTTTACTTTCCAAATTGCGCGATTACAACTTTCCGTAGGTGGCTTCGATAATCTGGCGGAAATTGTTCTCGCCCATGTTGACGATGCCGAACTCGCGTTGAGCGTTTTCCACCGAATCGCTCGCATGTGCGGCGTTGACCGTGATATTGGAGCCGAATTCCCGCCGAATGGAGCCGGGTGGGGCCTTGGAAGGGTCAGTGGGGCCGAGCACGTCGCGGACTTTCCGGACGGCATTCACGCCCTCATACATCAACGCGATGCATTTCTGCGAACCCGGCTGCCGGCGTTCTTCCTTCGTCTTTCGTTCAGAGGGTGTGTAGCCGGTCATAAATCGCATGATATTTTCGAACTGGTTGTCGCCGTGCAACGGGCCGAGAAGGTCGCCGAGCGCCTTCTGCGGTTCCGGCGGGATTTTAAATCCAAGCTCCTTCTCGATCGCATTTTTGGCGCGTTCAGAGACGGCGTCCTTGAGCTTGGTGCGCAAAATTTCATGAACGGGCCCGTAGAATTCCATGGCCTGCGCCAGGCTCATGTGCAGCACCTTCACTCCGACGATGTAAAGCCCGGTGCGTGAGAAAAAATCGATCACGTTACCGGGACGGCCGGTGGCGAATTTAAAATTGTCCGGCTTGATGAGCACGAGGGTGCGCTCGCCCACCTGGCCCGCTGGATAAGCCACCACATTTTCCAGGACGCCGCCATCCGTATCCGAGTAACGCGCCCACAATTTCAGTTTTGTCTCCGCCTCCTTTTCATGCGGGGCAGCCAGGACGGCCGGCTCGAAGTAACGGACCTGTCCGTCATCATCCATGATCAAATCACTGTACGTGTCGCGGATGGTTTCGCCACCACGCCGGTCAGGGCTTAAGTTGCCAACCACCGAACGGACGTTGCGGACGGCTTCGTCGCCCCGGAACACCATCATGAGGACACGGCGGCGGCGGCCGGTTTTAGGATCCGCAGACAGGTTTTTGAGGACGTATTCCCGAAGCAACTCCTGAATTTTCCGGTCCTGCGGGTCCTGTGCCGATACGATGGTTTCGGCATAATCCTTTACGAGTTTGGGACCGGGCGCAAACATCCGCATCGCGGCCAGGTCCAGGCCCGTGCGGGAAATCAACCGACTGAGAATTCCACCCGTGCGCGATTTATAGAGCGAATAGGGGGTGACGATGACATAGGCCAGCTGTTGCGACATATCAGCTTGTAGCCGGCGGGGTGACCGTTGAGACACCGGCGGGAGCCGCTTTTCCCCCTAAAATCTTGAACATGACAGTACCGCAGGTCGGGCATTTGCCTTTGATAGCCTTGCGCCCGTTCTTCATGACTTCTTCAACGCCGTTAGCGATTTCCTTCTTGGCCTTGCACTTAACGCAATATCCTTCAGCCATAAGATGATTTACCACCCTGCGCACCATGCGCCGGACAGTCCTATAAGTTTACTGTCGATATTCCCCCTACGTCAACTCGGAAAAGGCCAAATCGCAACAAGTTTAATACCAATAGCTTAAATCTAAGGCTCACCTCGTTCCAGCGTATACTGACGAAGGGCGGTCTTAAGTATCTTTCCCGTGGCATTGCGAGGCAAGGCCGGCATAAAAACCACTTTTTTGGGGACTTTGTAATCCGCCAGTTTGGTGCGGAGAAACTGCAACAGCGCCCGCTCGTCCAGCAGCTGTCCCTCCTGCGGCGCAACAAACGCCACCGGCTGCTCGCCCCGGCGGGGGTCGGGCAAACCGACGACCGCTGCTTCCTTCACGCCGGGGAATTGATAAATTACCTCCTCAATCTCACGTGGATAGACATTAATGCCGTTTACCAGCAGCATATCCTTTTTGCGGTCAGTAATGAAATAATAGCCCTCGACGTCACAATAGCCGACGTCACCGGTGTACAGCCAACCGTCGCGCAGGGCCTTCGCTGTCTCCTCGGGCTGGTTCCAATAACCGAGCATGACATTCCCGCCGCGGATGCAGATTTCTCCGACCTCGCCCACAGACAATTCCTTCCCGGCGTCATCGCGGATGCTCAATTCCACATTCGGAATCGGTTTGCCAATCGAACCGGGTTTGTTAACGCCGTTAATGGGATTTACCGTGGCTACCGGGCTGCTCTCGGTCGGGCCGTATCCTTCCCGCAAAGGAAAAGGGAATTTGCGGGTAAACTCATTGAACACTTCCACCGGCAACGGTGCGCCTCCGCTGATGCAGAGCCGCAAGGGCAGCCGGCCGAACTCCGGCACCGCCAGGAGCGCACGGAAAAAAGCCGGCACGCCCGGCAGAACGGTACCCCGGTGCCGCGCGACGTCCTCCAGCACCGTTTTGAAGGGATGCAAGGTTTTCAACAGAAGAATACCTCCGCCGCACAACATCGGCAACAAGGTACCCACGGTAAACATAAAACTGTGGAACTGCGGCAACGCCACCACCACACGCTCGTCCTCGTGAACCTCCAGCGCCGCCATGCAACTCGCCACGTTATGAAGGAAATTGCCGTGCGTCAGCATCGCACCCTTTGGATAGCCGGTGGTGCCGGACGTATAAAGCAGCGCGGCCAGATCCGATTCAGTGCGTGACGACTCGGGCGTGGACGGTGAACCGGTTCCGTCGTTGCCGGTGAGTTGCTCGATAAGGTACAGGCGCAAAGCAGGCCGGGCGGCTTTCAGGATTTCGAAATGGGCCGAAAGGTCCGTATCGGTGATCAGTACATTGGCGCCGGAATCGTTCAGGATGTAGCTGACCTCGGTGGGTTTCAGGAAATTGTTGACGGGCACGACCACGCCACCGGCCGACAGGATGCCAAACACCGCCGGAACAAACTCCGGACAATTCTTTACCCAAAGCGCAATGCGGTCGCCGGGTTTCACGCCAAATTCCTTATGGAGACGTGCGGTGACGTGTTTCACCTGCGCCAGGAGGGCGGCGTAGGATATTTCCGATTCGCCCCAGCAAATGGCCGTTTTGGCTGCGTGCCTTTCCGCGCAGCGGGCGAACATGACCGGCAGGTTCATGGCGGATGTTAGGAGCAGCCCGGGAAATTTTGCAAGCGGGCAATCTCACCTTTTGACGGCATTGAAAGTTTCCGCTTTTACCCGATCCTATCAGGCCAACCCGGTTGCGAGGCTGTTTCGTTATAACCAACATTATCGCATCCCGACACGGCCGCGGTCGGCGCGGGGCTTGTGGCATGAGCAAATGCCAGCCGAGAAATTTGCTTGACAATCAGACAGTACCGTTCATAATCAACTCATAAGCTGGGGGGGGTTGGTAGTAAGGTACTGTCGCTATAAAGAAAGGACCGATTATGAAAATGCTCCAATTCACTTCAATTGCAGCCATGATGGCGTGGGTTTTCTCGGCACACGCCACGATTTATGTCTTTGACGCCAACCTGGACGGTCCTTCGGAATCGCCGGCGAACGCTTCACCGGGGACGGGGTTTGCCGAGGTGACTTTTGACGATATCGCGAACACGATGAATGTGAACGTGTCCTTCAGCGGTTTAGTAGGAACCACAACGGCTTCGCACATTCATGCGGCAACCACAACCGCGGGTAGCGGCACTGCGGGTGTTGCCACCACGACACCGTATTTCAGCGGTTTTCCCATTGGTGTCACCAGCGGGACGTACAACATGACTCTCGATATGACGCAGGCGTCGAGCTACAATCCAGCTTACGTTACCGCCAATGGAGGGACGACCGCCAGCGCGGAAGCGGCTATCCTGTCGGCAATGATAGCCGATAAAGCCTATTACAACATTCACTCGACTGTTTATGGGGGCGGCGAAATTCGTGGCTTTTTGGTCCTCGTGCCTGAACCAGGCGTTGTGACGTTGTTTTGTTTAGGCGCAGCAATACCTGCAATCTGGCGCAACCGTAACAAGCTGCGCCGCTAGAAAACGTTCCCCTTTCTCAACGCCGCCACGACCGGGCGGCGTTTTTGTTTTTCACGGCCTGAACGGAAACACCGGCAATCTTGCCGCTGGCCACCTGCCGCACTGCATTTTATGCTTTGATCCGTGATTGACACCGACGCAAAGCTGGCCGCGCTGTTGCCCTCCATCGAATCCGCCAACTGGTTGGCGCTGGATACCGAGGCCGACAGCCTGCACGCCTATCCCGAGAAAGTATGCCTCATTCAAATCAGCACAGTCGCCGGTGATGCCTTAGTTGACCCGCTGGCCAAAATCGACCTCGACCCGTTACTGGAGGCTCTTGGCCGCCACGAACTCATCATACATGGAGCCGATTATGATTTGCGATTGCTCCGCAAGCATCACGAATTCGTGCCGTCGGCCATCTTCGACACGATGCTGGCCGCCCGTCTTTTGGGAGAACGACAATTCGGCCTGAGTTCGTTGGCTGAGAAATTTCTTGGGGTGAAACTGGACAAGGGATCACAAAAGGCTGACTGGGCACAAAGGCCGCTGACGACGAGGATGGAAGCCTACGCGCGCAACGACACACACTTTCTCCAGCCGTTGGCTGACAAACTGAAGGCTGAGCTCAAACACAAGGGTCGGCTGGCCTGGCAACAGGAATCCTGTCAGCGACTGATTGCCGACTGTACCAAGCCGCCCCCGGCGGATGCTGATTCCTCCTGGCGCATCAAAGGCAGCCAGAAATTGAACCGTCACGCGCTGGCTGTTTTGCACGAAATCTGGCGCTGGCGGGAAGAAGAGGCCATTGGTGCCAATCGCCCGCCATTTTTCATTCTCAACCATGAAAAGCTAATCAATATTGCCGCCGCTGCCGCGGCGCATCACCCGATCGATCACCTTTTGCCGCCAAGGATGTCGCCGAGACGCCGCGCCGGTTTGATGCAAGCCACCCATACCGCCGTCAATTTGCCTGCCCAGCAGCTGCCGGAACTGTTGCGCCACAAATTTCATCGCCCCAGCGAAGCTGAGATGCAACGCTACCATGAACTGGAGCAGCGCCGCGACGCGTGTGCCCGTGAGTTGGGTATCGATCCGACGCTCATCGCCAGCCGGGCGACGCTGGGCGAGCTGGCCGGTGACTGGGACAAACACGCGCCGGAATTGATGGCCTGGCAAAGGGACCTTTTGCTTTGACAACTCCTTATACAACTTGACCGGCAGCGCCGGTTTTGTTAAAATTATAGCTGCAATTTCACCGACTCAGATGGGTTATGCAACTACGATGGCTATTGGCGGCGGCTGGTTCCACATTGGTGCTTTTTAATGCGCATGCCGCAACTACGCATTACGTGGACGCGAATGGCACAAATCCCGTTTCCCCTTACCTCACTTGGGCGACAGCGGCAACGAACATTCAAGACGCGGTTGTGGGAGTTGCAAGTGGTGACCTGGTTCTCGTCACGAACGGAGTTTATCAGTATGGCGGCATTCCCATCGGAGGATCAAACCGGGTTTATGTTTTAAATCCGATAACAATTCAAAGTGTCAACGGGCCAGGGGTTACGGTGATCAAAGGTTACCAGGTGCCGGGAACAACCAATGGCGCCAGCGCGGTTCGCTGTGTTTACCTGAACAACGGCGCGACCTTGTCCGGCTTCACACTGAGCAGCGGAGCGACGGCGAATTTCGATTATGGCGGCGGCGTGAAGTGCGCTTCCACGAATTGCCTGGTGACCAATTGTGTGATCGTGGGCAATGCCTCCTACGACGGCGGCGCAGGCGCCTTTAATGGGACACTCAAGAATTGCGCGTTGATTGGAAATTCGGCACCTCCCCTCAACATCGGCAGCGGTGGCGGTGCTAATAGCAGCGTTCTGGTCAACTGCCTCCTGGCGCGTAACTTTGCCGGATACGTCGGTGGTGGTGCCATCAACTCTACCCTGATCAATTGCACGGTGGTGAGTAATGTCTCTGCTGCCTACGGCGGATCCGTTTGGGGGAGCACGCTCCAAAACTGCATCGTCTATTACAATTCCAGTTATTATACCAATGCCGACAGCAACCCTGGCTACTCTTTTTCCAACTGTTGCCTGTCATTTTCCCCCAGCTCCGGTGCGAACAATTTCACCAACCCGCCGTTGTTCGCGAATTTGTCCGCCAGTGATTATCATTTGTCCGCTGCTTCGCCTTGCATCAACGCCGGAAATAATTCCTCCCTCACCGATGTTACCGATTTGGACGGCAACCCGCGCATCGTCGGTGGGATCGTGGACGTCGGCGCGTATGAATTTCAATCGGCAGTACACTACGTAAAGACGCCGGTGGTTGCCGCCACGCCGGTTTCACCGTTCACCAACTGGGTGACAGCCGCAACCAATATTCAGGATGCCATTGATGCGGCGAACGCAGGCGATTTCATCGTCGTCAGCAACGGTACTTACAACACGGGCGGACGGGTGGCGTTTGGTTCGTTGACCAATCGCGTGGCCATCACCCGGGCTGTTACCGTGCAGAGCGTCAACGGCCCGGCGGTGACGATCATTCAAGGCCATCAGGTTCCCGGGACGATTACAGGAGACGGTGCGGTGCGGTGCGTTTACCTGACGAACTCGGCGGTTCTGTCCGGGTTTACCCTGACCAATGGTGCGACGCTTATAACCAGTGGCGATCCGAAGCACGACCAGGTGGGGGGCGGAGCCTACTGCGAAACGTACAGTTCGACGATTTCGAATTGTGTGCTGGTCGGCAACGCGGCGTACGTCTGGGGCGGTGGCGCCGTTTACGGAACCCTGAATAATTGTATCATCAAACGCAACTCCGCCAATTCAGGCGGAGGCACATACTTTTGTAAATTATCCAACTGCGCTTTGGTCGGAAATACGGTTTCCGGTTCCGGGGGCGGAGCGGCCCGAGGCTCGTTGAACAATTGCACCATCTCCAGCAATTCCGCCGCCATGTACGGAGGTGGGTTTGATGGCAGCACTGATGGGACCTTGAACAACTGCATTGTCTATTTCAACAATGCCCCCACCAATGCCAACTATTTTCGGGGTTCTTTCAATGCGTATGGTTCAATCAACTATTGTTGCACCGTCCCGTTTTCCACAAATGGTCCGGGCAACATCACGAACGATCCGGTCTTTGTGAATGCTCCAGCCGGGGATCTCCACCTGCAATCAAGCTCGCCCTGTATTAATGCCGGAAGTAATGCCTTGATCACCGGCAGCGCCGATCTGGATGGCCATCCGCGCATCGTCGGTGGCACCGTGGACATGGGCGCCTATGAATTTCAATCACCGGATTCCGTGGTGTTTTATGCGAATTTACCCATGCCGACAAACAACTTGTCCGGCATTACCGTCAGCTGGCAGAGCGTGAACGGGGTAAATTATTTCATTCAACGCTGTGGGGATTTGTCCGCCCAACCGCCATTCTTGACCATTCAGAGCAACATCGTTGGCCTGCCGGGCACGACCAGCTATACCGATACGAGCGCCATTGGCGATGGCCCGTACTTCTATCGCGTCGGCGTGCAGTAACCGTTCGTTCGATAAGACCTTCCCGTTACGCCGGCCTTGGCGAACTCGCAGACCATAAGTTCTAATTTGCGCAAAAAACGGTTCGGATTTAACAATTTCGTTTCAGAATTCCGCATTGACCCGGAGGCGGTTGCCGCTAGATTGTGCCATCGGTTTTGCTAAACATCTTATAGTAGAAGGATAAAAAAACTATGGCAGTGAAAGTTGCAATTAACGGGTTCGGGCGCATCGGTCGGCTGGTCTTCCGCGCGCTCGTCGAACAGGGCATGGTCGGCAGGGACATTGAGGTGGTGGCGGTTGGAGATATCGTTCCGGCGGACAACTTGGCGTATCTGCTCAAATACGATTCCATTCAAGGCCGTTTCAAGGGCGAAGTCGCTTCGGAGAAGTCCGCCGCCGACAAGCCGGAAGACGACGTGCTGGTCGTCAATGGCAGTAAAATCAAGGTGGTCAGCGCCAAATCACCCGCCGAATTGCCGTGGAAGGCATTGGGTGTGGACCTGGTGATTGAATCCACCGGCCTGTTTACGGACGTCGAGAAAGCCAAGGGCCATCTCACGGCGGGCGCCAAGAAGGTCATCATTTCGGCTCCGGCCAAGGGCGATTGCCTCACGGTCGTGATGGGCGTGAATGAAGCCAAGTACGACCCGAAGCAGCATCATGTCATTTCCAACGCGAGTTGCACCACCAACTGCCTGGCGCCGGTGGTTTATGTGTTGCTCAAGGAAGGATTCGGCGTCGAGGAAGGGTTGATGACGACGATTCATAGCTTTACCGCCACGCAAAAGACCGTGGACGGCCCAAGCAAGAAGGATTGGAAGGGCGGTCGCAGCGCTTCCATCAATCTGATTCCTTCCACGACCGGTGCGGCCAAGGCTGTGGGTCTGGTGCTGCCGGAAGTGAAAGGCAAGCTGACCGGCATGGCGTTCCGCGTCCCGACGGCGACCGTTTCGGCGGTTGACCTCACGATACGCACCGTCAAAGAAACGAGTTATGCGGAAATCAGCGCCGCGATGAAGAAGGCGAGCGAGACCTACCTGAAAGGCATCCTTGGTTATACCGAGGACGAAGTGGTCAGTTCGGATTTCATCCATTGTGAACTGTCTTCGATTTTCGACCAGGGCTCCGGCATTGAATTGAACAAGAAATTCTTCAAGCTGGTCAGCTGGTACGACAACGAATGGGGTTACAGCTGCCGGGTGGGCGACTTGATCAAATTCATGCTCAAAAAAGGTCTGTAATCCAGCTGAAATTCTGTGACATGGAAGGGACGGCCAATGCCGTCCCTTTTTTTGTCCGCTGAATCCAAAGCGACGGCACGGTGTACTGCCAGAAGTTTCTCCGAGGGCGTCCCGATCACGCCGGGGTTGGCCCTGTCCGCAAGCACCATGAGTTGTCATCAGCTCGACAAGAAATGTGAGTTTACTCGGACAACCTATCAGCGATACTTTGATAGTGGTCAGTCGGGTTTTTGACGTTCAGATCGGTGGGCAACGACTACAGGAAAGGCAAGCAAATGAAGATAATCCAAACAGGAGTGCGACTGGTGCCGGTCATTCTCATCGGTGCCGGACTGGCAGGTTGCGTGACGGAATCTCATCGGAGCATTACGCCCGAGACAGTGGCTTCCGCAGGTACACCCTACACTGGCAGCAAGAGTACGATCATGGTGGGACAATTCGATAATCATTCGCCTTACATGCGCGGTATTTTTTCGGATGGCGTGGACCGGCTTGGCAGCCAGGCCAAATCCATTTTAATTACCCACTTGCAACAGACCGGTCGCTTTGTGGTGGTGGACCGGGGCAACATGCCGGAAATCACCAACGAAGCAGCCATCCGGGGTGAACAACTGAAATTGAAGGGAGCGAATTTTGTGCTGGCCGGTGAAGTCGCCGAATTCGGACGGAAAGAGGTGGGCGACATACAATTGTTTGGCATCCTCGGCAGCGGCAAACAGCAGGTGGCCTATGCCAAGGTGAACATAAACGTCGTGGATGGCACTACTTCCGAGGTGATCTATTCAACCCAAGGGGCGGGAGAATATGCATTGAGTGATCGTGAGCTGATTGGATTTGGCGGCGTTTCCGGTTACGACTCGACCTTGAATGGCAAGGTCCTCGATCTGGCCATCCGGGAGGCCGTCAACCGCCTGGTGGAAGGAGTGGAGCAGGGCAAATGGAAGCCGGAAAAACAGTGAACGCCTTCAAATGGCGGCTGGTGTTGCTGGCGGTCCCGTTCTGGTTGGCGGGCTGCCAGTCGCCGGACACGTATTATTGGGGCCATTACGAGGGCCTTGTCTATGCCATGTATGTAACACCGGACAAGATTCCACCCGAAAGACAGGCCGAAATCATGGAGGCAGACCTGCAGAAAGCCAGCGCCGCCAACAAACCGGTTCCACCGGGTTTTCATGCGCATTTGGGTTACGTATATTTTTCATTGGGCAAGCTGGATTTGGCGCAGCAGGAGTTCATTAAGGAGAAAACCCGGTTTCCGGAGTCCACCGTTTTCATGGACCGGATGCTGGCCAACCTGGCGAAGAAATGAAAACACGCTGTCTGGTTCCCGGTTTGTTGCTGGCGGTAATCGCCTTTACCGGTTGCGTCAGCAAGCCTTACGATTATGCCAATTTCCGCGCACATCCTCCGCGCTCTATTCTCGTGCTGCCGCCCATCAATGAGAGCACGGATATCCGCGGCACCTACGGATATCTCTCGACTGTGTCCTGGCCTCTCGCCGAGATGGGGTACTACGTTTATCCGGTGGCGGTCGTGGACCAATTCATGAAGGAAAACGGCCTTCCGACCGCCGGTGAGATGCAGCAGGTTCCCCTGAAAAAAATCGGTGACGTCTTCGGCGCGGATGCCGTCCTCTATGTGACTGTCAAACAATATGGTTCCAAGTATCAGGTGATCACCAGCACGGTCATGGTCAGCGCCGAGGGCAAACTCGTGGATGTCAGGACCGGTCTGACGCTTTGGGAAGGGACGGCGATTGTGCAGCAAAGCTCCAGCAGCGGCAATGCCATCGCTGATTTGATCGTGGCGGCGATTGACCAGGTGGTCAATTCATCCACGGACCAGGCTCACGTCGTCTCAAGCCAGGTCAATACCCAATTGTTCATGACCAAGGACCACGGGTTGCTTGGCGGCCCATATTTGCCTGACGAAAAGCGACAGTAATTCCCGTCATTCAAGGCCGGGTCTGCGGTTTCGTCTGTATCACCTTTTCCTTCTCCAGTTTGTTGAGCTTGGGGGCAATCACAACCTGGCAATAACCGTAGTTCGGATTCCGATCGTAGAATTCCTGATGATACTCTTCAGCCTTGAAGAACCTGGCGTACGGGACGATTTCGGTCACAATGGGCTTTTTGAAATTCTTTTGGGCTTCGGCCCTGGATTTTTCCGCAATCTGCTTCTGCTCCTCGCTGCGGTAAAGTATGATGGAACGATACGAGGTGCCCTCATCCGCGCCCTGGCGGTTTAACGTGGTCGGATCGTGTGCCTGCCAGAATACTTCAAGCAGTTTTGCATAGGTAATCTTCGCCGGGTTGAATTCGATTTGCGTCACTTCCGCATGACCGGTGGTTTCGGTGCAGACCTGCTCATAGGTCGGATTGGGCGTTTGGCCGCCGGCAAACCCGCTGGTGACGGAAATAACGCCGGGCAACCGCTCGAAGACCGCTTCCATGCACCAAAAACAGCCCCCGCCCAGATCGGCGACCTCAATTCTGCCCGGTTCAGTTGTATTCATGGTATTGGTGATTGGATCGGCCAGCACGGTCAGAGACAAGCCGCCGGCGGCCGACAACGCGCAAAGGATCCATTTCATGGCTCTGACAATTTTCCTTGAAGGTAGCACAGGCGTTCTATCTGTAAAATCCGGGTACGGTGGCGGAATACTCACTTCCGTTGTCATCCGGAGCAGGGTTGACCCCGGGCTCAGGCGCGGACAGGTCTGAATATTTCTCAAGGTGTTCCGGCGGCAACGGTTCGGAAATGACGTGTTTACCACCGAACCACTCGCCAAGGTCAATGAACTTGCAGCGTT
>JBGPDH010000041.1:0-17981 GCA_041482195.1 Verrucomicrobiia bacterium | reverse complement strand
TCTTCACGCGGATTTATTGCCGTCTGATGGTACCGCTGGTCGCGTTGCCGCGCCGGCGATTCGTTTTTCTCGGCGGTCTGGTCGTGCTGCTCCTGGCTTCGATGACGCTCGTCGCCATCGGCTTCGTGAAGGTGAAAATGTTGCCGTTCGACAACAAGAGTGAATTCCAAATCATCCTCAACATGCCCGAAGGGAGTTCGCTGGAACGCACCGCCGAGGCGGCGCGAGAGATTGCTGCCGCCGTTCGCACCGAACCGGAGGTGACCGACTACCAGGTCTATGCCGGCGTCGCGTCACCGTTCAATTTCAACGGCCTCGTGCGCCATTATTTCATGCGGCACGGCGCGAATGTGGCGGACATTCAAATCAATCTGTTACCCAAGGGCGAACGCAAGGCACAGAGCCATGATATTGCCAAACGGGTCCGTCCCCGCGTCGCTGCCATCGCGGCGAAATTCGACGCACGCGTGGCCGTCGCCGAGGTCCCGCCCGGCCCGCCGGTGTTGCAGACCCTGGTGGCTGAAATTTACGGCCCGAACGAGGAAAACCGCCTCGCGCTGGCGCGGAAGGTCATTGAGGTTTTCCATGATACTCCCGGTGTGGTGGATACCGACTGGTACATCGAAGCCGACCAGCCGAAGGTGCGTTTCGTCATCGACAAGGAGAAGGCCGCGCTGCATGGCATCAGCGCCGAGACCATTTCCGAAACGTTGCGGGTGGCGGTCGGCGGCGAATCCGTGGATCTGCTTCATGTTCCTCGCGAGAAAGAAGATGTAAACATCGTTTTCCAATTGCCGCTGGCTAGCCGGACCAGCCCCGAGGAATTGCTGGCGTTGCGCGTGCGTTCCGGCGACGCCAACGCGCTGCCCGAACCGGGATCGGCGAATACCGCAGCGCCGCTCGTGCCGTTGCGGGAACTGGTGACGGTCGAGCACACCATCACCGACAAAAGCATCTACCATAAAAATCTCATGCCGGTGACCTACGTCATCGGCGATGTGGCCGGTTCCATAGAAAGCCCGGTATACGCTATTCTGAAGATGAACAACGCGATCCGGCAACTCGATGCGCGAAATTTTGGCGGCGTAGCTGCGGACGTGAGTCCGCGGCAAACTGCTTCGGCTTCAAACCAGGATGGCCGCGCTCTTACGAGCGCAGCTACGGTAAAGATTTACAATGCTGTCCAGCCGTTCACCGACAATACACCTGCCATCAAATGGGATGGTGAGTGGCATATCACCATCGAAGTGTTCCGCGACCTCGGCCTGGCGTTCGCGGCGGTGCTGGTGCTGATTTATATCCTGATGGTCGGCTGGTTTCGTTCGTTCCTCACGCCGTTGATTGTCATGGTGGTTATTCCCTTCTCGCTGGTGGGCATATTGCCGGCGCATGGCGTGTTGCACGCCTTCTTCACAGCGACGTCCATGATTGGTTTTATGGCCGGCGCGGGCATCGTGGTGCGCAATTCCATCATCCTGGTGGACTTCATCGAACTGCGGCTGGCGCAAGGCCGACCGCTGAAGGAAGCGGTCATTGAAGCGGGCATGATCCGGTTCCGTCCCATCCTGCTGACGGCGCTGGCCGTTGTGGTGGGCGCGACGGTGATTCTATTCGACCCGATCTTCCAGGGCCTGGCGATTTCACTGATGGCCGGCAGCCTGGTTTCAATGATTATGGCACCGGTCGCCGTGCCGTTGCTTTACTTCATGGCTTACACCCGTAGGCCGCGCGAAGCAAAATCCTGATACGTTAGATATCAGAATTTTTCGCGAATCCTTCCGCCATGGCGACGGCTTTGCGCATGGCCATGGATTTGTTGACGGTCTCCTGAAATTCGCCTTCGGGCGTGGAATCGTTGACCCAGCCGCCGCCGGCCTGGATATAGGCCTTGCCGTCCTTGATGAGCGCAGTCCGGAGCGTGATGCAGGTGTCGAGGTTGCCGTTGAAGGAAAAATAACCAACGCAACCGGCGTACGGCCCGCGTGCGGTCTGTTCCAGCTCAGCGATGATTTGCATGGCGCGGATCTTCGGCGCGCCGCTGACCGTGCCGGCGGGAAACGTGGCCCGCATCAAATCATAAGGCGTTTTGCCGGCGGACAGTTTGCCCTCAACCTGCGAGACGATATGCATGACGTGGCTGTAACGCTCAATAATCATCAACTCCTTCACCTGCACGCTGCCGAAATCGCAGACGCGCCCGATGTCGTTGCGCGCCAAATCCACCAGCATGACGTGCTCAGCACGTTCTTTCGGGTCAGCGAGGAGTTCTTTCTCCAAAGCCGCATCTTCCTGTTCATTTTTACCACGGCGGCGCGTGCCGGCGATCGGCCGGATTTCAACCTTGCTTTCTTCACAACGCACGTGGATTTCCGGCGACGCGCCCACCAGAGAAAAGCCGTTTAACTCCAACAGAAACATGTAAGGCGACGGGTTGATGGAGCGTACGGCCCGATAGATGTCCAACGGCGACGCTGTGACCGGTGCCGAAAAACGCTGCGAACCGACGACCTGGATGATGTCACCGGCGGTGATGTATTCCTTCGATTTGAGGACGTTCGCAGAAAATTTTTCCTTCGTCTGGTTGGATTCGAAGGGAATGACCGGCACCTCGTCCGGCACCGTCACCGGATGGTGTTCGCTGGGATGTTCGAGCAGAGAGATGATGCGTTCGATTTCGCTCGTCGCGTTTTCATAGGCCTCAGCCGGGCTGGCCGCGTCGTCCAGAATGGCGTTGACCAGAATGGTGATGGTCTGGGCCACGCGATCGAAAATCAGCAACTGATCGGCGATAAGGAAAACCATCGCAGGGGTACCCAGTTCATCTTTGGGCGGACGCGGCACGACCGGTTCGATGTCGTGTATGAACTCGTAACCGATAAAACCGACCGCACCTCCGGTGAATCGAGGCAGACCGGGCACGGAAACGGCGCGGTATTTTTTCATCACGCGCTCAACGACGACAAGACCGTCACGCACGGTAGGGCCGACCTGCTGGTCGGCCTGGACGCGCGGCAGCGCGTCCCTACCAATTTTAGCAGTTTCGACGATCTTGCCGTTTTCAATGACCTCGACGCGGTCGCCGGTTTGCTGAATGACGGCACGCGGGTTGCAGCCAACGAAGGAGAAACGGCCCAAATGTTCGCCACCTTCGACGGACTCGAACAAGAAGGATTCACCTTGCCCGCGAATTTTCCGGTAGGCCGACAGGGGTGTTTCAATATCGGCCAGCAAGCGGCGCGTGACGGGAATCAGGTTTCCCTGCCCGGCCAATTTCAGGAATTCTTCAAGCGGTGGCGAATACATAGCCAATGAAGAATGAAGAATGAAGAATGAAGAAACAAACAGTTTTATTCAGACTGGCGGAATTCTTCATTCTGCCTTCTGCGTCTTCATTCATCAGACGATCTGGTCTGGCGGGCGCGAGTACGTTTCGACCACCAGAGCCCCGGCAGGCGGTGGTTGAGGAGGAAGAGCCTGCAACCGGCGCGCTTCCCGTTTGGTGGCCTGGTGGATGCGCCAGATGGCCAACAGGGAATAGAATGCCACCGCAATGGCATAAGCCACCATACCCATGCCGATGGCAAACGGCACCTGCAATGGCTTGCTGAAACAGATCAATGCCGCGCCGACCACGGCCGTCAGGAGAGTATTCCCGGCAAGGCAAAAAAGATGAAGGGTAACGCGAGTCTCCCGGACGCGCTGCACATGCCATTCACGATAGACATCCTCGCCCAGCGAACGCATGAGCCAGGCGGATTGAAAATTGCGCGCTGCCACCAGTACGCTGGCGGTGGCCACGACAATGGCCGACAACGGCCACATAGCCAGGATGACGATCAGTACTGCGTTTAAAAGGAGCCCCCATGTCCAGCCAAGTTTCTTGGCGATGGGATTGCCTTCCAACGTCAGATTCGGCGTGGCAATCCACGTGCTGAGGAAATCCATTCCCCGCGCAAAAACCAGCAGCCCGAGCATCCAAAGATACGTGCGGCTGTCGAATGGGACCGTGATGTCCATTATTTCTTTCCGTAAATTTGTTCCGGTGTCTCCAGTCGGACCTCCGTTATCTTAACCGATTTTCCGTCTTTTTCCACCGACCGAAAAAAACAGGACTGATAGCCTTCATGGCAGGCGGCACCGGTCTGTTCCACCTGGATCAGCAACACGTCGCCGTCGCAATCGAAAGCAATGTCCTTGACCTGTTGCACGTAGCCGCTGGTTTCGCCTTTCATCCAGAATTGCTGGCGCGAGCGGCTCCAGAAATGGGTTCTGCCGGTGGCGACGGTTTTTTCCAGCGAGGCACGGTTCATCCAGGCCATCATCAGCACCCGCCCGGTGTGCTGTTCCTGGACGATGGCGGGAATCAGGCCGTTGGCATCGAATTTCAATTTGTCGTAAAAACTCATGATTGGTGCAGAGACGTTGGCCAATCTAGCAGAATTTTCACTTCATACCAACCACGAAAAACTCACGGAACCCGTTGGGTGGAGTTGGTGGTCGTGATTGAGTTGGTGGCGTCGGCCTCCCGCTCCCCGATGGCGTGTGTGACGACCTGTTTGAGATGGGCATACATCGAATTCGTCACCACTTCAAGCTGCTGGCGCGCTTCGGAATAGTGGCCGGACAACATTTGAATTCGGGCCAGATGAATGTATACGCCCTCGCGCTCAACGTCGTTATGGGCAATCTGCAGGGCATTGGTCCAGGCCACCAACGCGTCGTTCGTGCGGAGCGGGCGGATACCGTAGTAACTCTCGGCGTAATCGGTCGCCAGCGGGAAATCGTCCGGGTCGAATTGCAGGGCCTTGCGGTAGAGCGCGAGCGACTTGTCGAAAACCTGTTGCTCGTTGAGGTGATAAAAGGCTTTTGCATCCGTTCGATAGAGATAGACCATGATGGCAAGATTCTGATAATAGACCGATTCGGACGGGTCCAGTTCGATCGCCTTGGCATAGTAAATAAAAGCGTTGGTGATGGGGCCGTTTTCACCATAGTAGTTGCCCAGATTGTTCCAGGCCGCCGAATCTTTGGGGTCGAGTTGCCGGGCCTTTTCATTTTCGACTTTCGCAGCGCCCTCATCGCCCGTGTTATTCAAGAAACTGGCATAGGCGAGATGCCCTCGCGTGGAATCCGGGTAACGACTCAGAAAATCCTGATATTTCTTCCGGACCTCATCCAAACGGGCCAGGATACGCCGGTTGAGGTCCGCCTTCGATTCACCGGCTCCCTGGGCGGCAAAGGCGTTGTTGTCCCGAATCCATTTATCCACCTCCGCCATGGCCGCGTCGTCTTCGGCCATCAATTGGTCCAATTCCTTTTCCGCCGGATCGTTCGGATTGGGAATATTCACCGAGACCCCGGCTTTTTGTTGGATCAAATTGCTGACCGCCTGCGGCTGGTTGGTGGCCAGTAACGCGCTCACCAGGCCGATAAGGAGATCATTCATTCCCGGTAGCATAAACCCGACGGCACCATGAGTCGAGGCGGAAGGCCCGGGGAAAGCTCTTCCGTTGCCTACTCCGTGACTACGCGATAAAACCGGGTCGTGAACTGGTTCGCATTCAAGTCCTCGAAATCATATTCACCGACGCCACCTTCCTGTACCGGCGTTCCAAGGGTTGTCCAGTTGCTCAGGTCGGTGGAAGCCTGGATAAGATAGTTGCGGGTCGGGTCTGCTGAAAATTCCAGGATCGGTATTTGGTTTTCGCTGTTTACGATCAGGTCGGCGACGGGTTCGGCGGGGTGAGCATAGAGGTCGGGAATCTGGTAGGCCCGATAGCAGAAGACGCCCCCGTAGCCGGTGCTGGTGTTATTATAGTCGAAAAAGGAAACATCAAATACCACCTCCGGGACCGGGTCATGTGTGTATTCTATGATCCGAACCAGGGTCGCATTGGTCGCGTGAGAATCGGGGCGAACGCCATTGATATAGCTGACGGCACCATAGGTGGCCAAAACGTTCCGGGTATGGGGAAGCCATTGCACCCGGCCTACGTATGGTGTAAAAAGCCGGTCCTGGTTCGTTTGCCAGGACGAATTCCAGACCTCCGACACCAGCATGTTGGTTTCGTCAATACTGTATTCAACAGCGCTGCTGTAATTATTCTGGTCTGCCACGGGTGGGGCGTAGGGGCTGGCCTGGTAATTATCATCGTTGTAAACCAGCAATGTACCTTGAGGCGTAAGTTCCGGCGCATGCTGTCCGTAATTCCAATCGAACGGCTCGCCCACCGGGGTAAGCAGATAGGGCTGCCAGTCCGCGCCCCAGAGCGCCGGCGGCCCGAGGATCCATTTTAACTGGCCGGTTGAGCGGTAGAATTTGTAGACCGCGTTCTGATTGCGCAGGGAAACGATGATGGAATTATCATTGGTATCATCAACGATGGCGTTGGCGTGTTCGCTATCGACCCCGTCCGGAGAGCCGGAGGCGATTCCGTATGTGAGATAGGACACGCGCGCCGGATCCAGGAGGGCCAACGGCGACCACGCGTTGAGCAACTGTGCGTTGGTGGCGGAAATTTCGACCACGGGATTGTCGTCAATTTTGACTGTCCGGAGTGGAGCATTTGAGACCGTGCTGCTGGGGAAGTTCGACACGGAACGGCTGACATCACTTAAATAAAGGATGGTGCCATGGTCCGTTACGATGCCCTCATGAGCATTCACCGGATAGCCCGTGGGCGGTTTCCAGGTCCTGACAATTTCACCGAGCATATTGATCTCCACGAAATTGTTCGACGGACTTTGCTGTTCCAGGAACAAATCGCCGTCGTCCAATTGTCGTGCTTCGTTATCGGTGGAAAGCACGGCCGGTCGATACCAAACCACGTTTCCGGAACTGTCCATGATCGTAATGTAATTGCTGGTGGTACCGGCTCGGTTCGCAACCATGAACAACATATATCCGGGTTCCATTTGGCCCGGTTCGCTGGTCAACACGTGGTAAACGGGGAAATCCGCCGGCAGGGGCGCGGTGACGAAAGTCAACAATTGCGGTGCGGTATATGCGTTTCGCTCGTTGTCATACACGGTAACGAGAATCTGGTTTGTCCGATTGGGCTTGAATCCCAGCAGTGGCACCGAATGATTTGTGGTATAGTCATAGAAATCCTTTTCCCAGATGTCCGTCCCGTCGCTGACCTGGACGCCGATGCGTGAATTCACATCGGTGGTCAACTGCAGCCGCCCTGCCAGCGGAGCATTGGTTGCCGGAGTAAAAGAAGGTCTCGATAAGATTGTTACCGCGTGAGACCATCGTGGATTGATCAGGATTACCGCGGACAGCCAGATCAAAGCCATCCGGCGCGTCGTTTTTAGAATCATAAAAGCTAATTAAACAAACTGGTTAGATTAAATCATATAAGTGCAACCCGTTACGCTTCAGGTTCATAGACGCTACCCTAAAGGGAAGGTTTCACGGAAAATTGGATTTTTGGCTTTAACCCGTTAACCGATTCAAGCCCAGCCTCCGGCCGGTCAGGCCGAAGTCACCCGGAAACCCGCCGGGCAAAGCTCCGGAAGGGAACCTGGATAACCGTATGCGCGCCGTTCAACCCCGATGATAGAAGAAACATTGCCGAAGAAATTCGGACGGTCGCGAAATTGTTGATCGCCGGATTGACGCCGGCCGTGGCCGGCCGCACGAGCCCGGACGCGTCGAACAGGAGCTTTATCGCCGCGGCGTTGTCAATCGAGCCGCGCATGCCGGCAGCGGTCGGTGCCGGAACGACTTTGCAGGGCTTGCAGAACAAACTTCGAAAACAAGTACCCCCCTCGTGCGGTGCCTTTTCGGCACCGCGTTCGTGGTTCAACTGCTTACTCTTTTGCCCCGGTGGACGATCCGGTTCAGGCCACCTGTCGCATCATATCTTCGCTGCCAAAGGGATTTGGCGCACGAAGAATGCATTCGGGGTCGTCACGCCACTGGCCGTCGACGAGGAACCGGTAGTGATGCGTGCCGGGTGACATTTCCACGGTGGTTCGCCACACGCCGTCCGCGCCCTTCTGCAAGTTGATGGGGCGTTCCTGCCATTGGGTGAAATCGCCCACCAATTGTACACTCGACGCAGAGGGTGCAGAGAATGCGAACGTTTGCTGCCGACCATGGCCGCCATTTTTCGGGTTTGTTCTCTTTGCCATATGATTCCTTTCTTTGGCCCAACAACGCGGCATTGGTTTTTCAGCATGAAATTCTGCCCTGAGCACAGCTCCCTCCCGAAATGTCACACGGAGCGGGCTCAACCGTTTTGCGGGTGTTTTGCCCACTCCGTGTCGCTGCGACGGAAAACCCGCCGCGTAAATTTCAGTCCTGCAAAACCAGCCCCGTTGATCACACCCTAAGCCCATGATCCTGGCAAAGCAAACAGTAAGTCGGGTTCATTCGGTTATCTCCCAATGGGGTGTCACGGACAGCCGATCGGCAGTTGATGGCCGCGGCGCCGGTGCACTCGGTTGCTTGCGCGGTTGCAGGCGGTGCGTAAAAGCCGCCGAACCATTATTGGTATTGGTCGATACCTTGTGGCTGCCTAAAAACGTCAGATGGTGGCTTTCCACAAACGCCTTGATTTCGTTCCAGGCTTTTAATGAAGGGGAACCGGAGTCGCCATGCAGTGTCAGCACCGCTGCATCCTCAATTCGCCGGTGTTCCGCCCAGTTTTTCAGCCAGTCCAGCAGTTCGGCCGGGGGGACAAGAGTACGGTGCAGGGCCAGCACAATTAAATCCGCATTGGCGGCGACGGCAATGGTCAGGGCGGCCAGGGTGGGTTGTTTGAGAACATCGCATCGCCACGGTTTAATGTCCCATTTAATGGCCTCATCTGCGCGCATGGCCACGCGTTCCAATAACGTCGTAGCGTGCGCCGCCGAATCGAAGTCGTCATAAATAATCACGGCCTTAAGGACCGCCCTGGGAATCACCTCTTTATGTGCTGTAACCGTATTCATATGCATTCACCCCTTTATTGAACTCCGACAGCATAGGTACAATATTGGTTCAACCCTGTGAATAATTTTTTGGAAATTTTTGAGCGCCTGCCGGGGCCGGTTGTACTGTCGGCCGGGCGCGCTGAAAACGGGTCAATCGGAGGGCATTTTGCTGTTATCCGTCGATCCGCCTTGTCCGGCAATTGGTTTTCAAACCTCTTTTACCACACCCCAATACACATCGAGGTGTTTGCCCAGATAAAGTTTTACGCCTTTGACCAGTACCTCCGCTTCAACCTGCTGGCCGCGCGCGACAATATCTTTGAGGGTCATACCCGGACGGATCTGAAATGAGCCCTGGGCAATAATAGGACCTTCATCCAGTCGCATCGAAACGAAGTGGGCCGTGACGCCGGCGATTTTCACTCCGCTTTCATACGCCTGCCGGTAAGCCTGGGGTCCGGGGAAACTGGGCAACAGGGACGGATGGATGTTGATGATTTTGTTTTTGAAGCGCCACACGAAATTCGGCGAAAGAATTTTCATGAACCGCGCGAGCACCACGAAGTCAATCTCGTGTTCTTCGAGCAGGCGCAAGGCCCGACTCTCGGCCCGGGCGCGATCATTCCAGGGGATGCGTGCGAACGGCAGTTTGGATTTCCTCGCCAGGGATGCCAGGTCCGGGCGGTTGCCGAGAACCAGCACCGGGTCGGCTTTGATTTCACGCCGGTGATGCGCGGCCATGAGCGCGTTAAAACAATGCGTTTCCCGGGTCACCATGATCGCGAAACGCTGCCGACGATTGGGTTCGGTGAACCGGATTTTGATTTCCATGCCCAGTTGCCGGGCGAGCCCGTCGAGACCCGTACGCAGGGCGGCGGCATGGCAATCGCTTGTCGACCACGAGGCTTGCAGCGTCATGCTGAACTGGCCGCGGGTGACTTGTTCTTCGAGTGCCTCGATGTTGGCCTTCTGTTCAAACAGATAGGCGGTGACGCGCGCAATGACGCCGGTCTTGTCACGGCCGATGACAGTAATGGTGGCAAATTGCCTCATTTTTGGTCGCACCAGACTTTGCGGGTTTTTCGCGCCAAAACGCAACTTTTTTTCGCTGCGATTGTTGATATAAGCAGGTAATCTGAACGACTTAAATGGGATTTAGCTCAGTAAAAAATCTGGTGGCGACCGTGGCCGAGACCACTTCCGGTCAGTTTGATGACTGGCAGAAGGCCTGGCGCATGGCGGCGGACAATGGCTCAGCCGAGTCATTGCTGTCGTTTATTGCGCGCGAGCGCGGCCTGACCCAAGATATTTTCCTGCAGCGCCTGGCCAAATCACTCGACTGGCCCTACGTGGATTTGCACAAACACACCATCCCGCCGGAGGCACGGAACAAACTTTCCACGAAGGTCGCCTTTCAATATTTCGTGTTGCCCACGGCGGTCAGCGACGATGCGCTCCAGGTGGCGGTGAGTGATCCGTTTGATGTGGCGATGATGAACGCCGTGCGGTTCGACGCCCACAGTCCGGTGCAATTCGCGCTCGCCCCCAAAACGGAAATTGAGAAAGCACTCAAGAAATACTACGGCGTCGGGGCGGAAACGCTCGAGGAACTCGGCGAGAATGAGCCGATGGAACTGGAAATCGCGAGCGACAAGGAAATCACCGAGGACGATCAGGAGGCCAGCGTCATCAAGTTTGTCAACCAGATCATCTGGGAAGCGCACAAGGACCGGGCGACCGACATTCATTTCGAGCCGGCCGAAGACGAGTTGCGGATTCGTTACCGCATCGACGGCATTTTGCATCAGACGCCGATGCCGCCGCAGTTGAAACGATTTCAGGCCGCGCTCATTTCGCGTATCAAGGTGATGAGCGGGATGAACATCTCCGAGAAGCGGCTGCCGCAGGACGGTCGCATTAATGTCCGCATCAAAGGTGAGGAAATTGACATTCGCGTTTCCACGGTGCCGACGGTCTATGGGGAAAGCGTTTCCTTGCGTTTGCTCACGCGCGGGAAAATATTCCTGAGCCTGGACAAGCTGGGGTTTGCACCGCAGGACGAGGCGTTGATTCGCGAAATTATCGTCAAGCCGCACGGGATCTTTCTCGTCACCGGCCCGACCGGTTCGGGCAAATCCACGTCGCTGTACGCATTCTTGAGTGCCATCAATTCCGTTCACAAACGCATCATCACGATTGAGGAGCCGGTCGAATACGAACTCAAAGGCATCAATCAAATTGCGGTGCGACCGGATATCGGGCTGACCTTTGCGATGGGTCTGCGCCATATTTTGCGCCAGGACCCGAACGTGATCATGGTCGGGGAAGTCCGCGATCTGGAGACGGCGGAAATCGCCATACGCGCGTCCCTGACCGGCCACCTGGTTTTCAGCACGCTGCATACAAACGACGCGCCCAGCGCCTTCACGCGACTGATTGACATGGGCATTGAACCATTCCTGGTGGCCTCCTCGGTCGAAGCCGTTATGGCCCAACGCCTGGTCCGCACCATTTGTCCGCACTGCAAGACCGAACAGAAAGTGGAGCGGAGTTACCTGCAAAAAATCGGTTTTCCCGAGGGGGAAATTGACACCTCGAAATTCTTCCGCGGCGCCGGTTGCGAGGAATGCCGCCAACTGGGTTATCAAGGTCGCAAGGGCATTTATGAATTGCTCATTTTAAATGAGATGATGCGTCCGTTGATTTTGAACCGTGCCCCGTCTTCAACCATTGCGGCCCGGGCCATCGAACAGGGGATGCGCACCCTGCGCACCGACGGCTGGACCAAGGTCAAGGGCGGGGAGACGACCATTGAAGAAGTGCTGCGCGTCACCCAGATCGAAGAACACATGGATGGGCTCATCGGTGACACTAAAACCGAAATGTAGGTCAAGACGTGAAACCAATTCTGAAGTGCGAGTTTCGAACTGCGAATCTGCGCGCACCGCGCCGGGGCGGTTTTTCCGCTTTTAATTCGTCATTCGTCGTTCGCCTTTCCTAATTCCCATGGCCCGCTGGCAATTTTGCAACATCCTCCACGTCGATACCGACGCGTGTCACCTGTGGCAGTTTGATGCCAAAACGGATGGCTGCACCTTGAATCGCGAGCAGGCGGTGGCGGTCGGCGAACCGCTGCCGTTTAACCTGGTGGCCAAGTCCTGGCGATCCTTGTGGCAATCCAAATTAAACGTCGCCTGGTTGCCGCCGGAAAATGTATTTCTTCGCGTTATCGAATTGCCCAAAAGCAATTTTGCGGAAACCCTGTCGATGGTGGAATTGCAGCTGGAGAAGCTGTCACCGCTGCCAGTGACACAGGTCGTTTGGATGATCCACGTGTTGCCGGCCAAGACCACTGAATTACAAACGGTCATTGTCGTCATCGCCGCCCGTCACGCGGTTGAGGAATTTCTTGGAAAACTCGAAGGCCAGGGTTATCTCGCCGACCGGCTCGAGGTGCCCATGTTGGATGAGCTGGAGGCCACGGCCGTTACCGAAGACGGCGCCTGGATTTATCCTGCGGCCTCTGCCAGTCAGGGCGTCGCGCTGGTGGCGTGGTGGTTTAGCGGGACGTTGCGAAACCTGAGCTTCGTGGTTTTGTCGCCGACGGGAGACCGGGCAAAGAATCTAAAAGACCAGCTGGCGCAATTGACCTGGGCGGGCGAACTGGAAGGCTGGTTGACCGCAGCGCCCGTCTGGCACCTGGTCGCGGCCGGCGAGATTGCCAGTGAATGGGGAGGCGTTTTACTGGCCAGCCAGGGAGAACCGGTGCCAGTGACCCCGCCGACGCCGTTCGCTGAATTGGCGGCCCGCACCGCCCGGCGTGCCACGCAAAGCGATGCGCGCAGCACGTTGTTGCCTCCGGAATTTTCCACGCGTTATCACCAGCAATTCGTGGATCGGTTGTGGCTGCGGGGTCTGGCGGCGACCGGCATTTTGTACGCCGTCGCCGTCGCGATTTACTTCTGCGCGACGACGGTATTGGGGTATCAGGTGAGCCGGGTGGCGAAGCAGGTGACGGCCTTGAACGGCAGTTATACCAATGCGATGCAGCTCAAAGCGCGTTACGAGGTGCTCAAGCAGCGGCAGGATTTGAAATACGCGGCGTTGGATTGCTGGAAGATAGTGGCCGAACAACTGCCTGCGGGTCTGACCTTGGAAAGGCTGAGTTTTGCCAATGGCCAGCAACTGTCGCTGAACGGGACCGTCGCGCAGAATGAATTGACTCAAATTACCGATCATTTTTATGACGCGGTGCGCAAGGCGCAACAAAACGGTCAACCCATGTTTGAGAGCGGCGAGGTTCCGATGTTTCATTCCATGGCTAATAATGCGGTAAGCTGGCAGTTCACGCTCAAACTCAAACATCCACCGGAGGAAACGCGGTGAAGAAGTATTTTGCCCAATTGCGTCCGCTGGAACGCCGGCTGGCAGTGGCGGTGCTGGTCGCTTTGTTTCTGGTCTTGAATTATGTTTTTATCTGGCCGCATTTTTCCGACTGGGGTCGTCTGCGGTACAGTCTGGGGGATACCCGACGCAAGCTGGCGCTTTACCAGACGACCATCGCACAATCCACCCAGTACGAAGCGCTGGTTAAAAAAATGGAGGGCCAGGGCGGCAAGGTGGCGCCCGAGGACCAGGCGATCGATTTCATCCGCACTATCCGGTCGCAATCGGCACGCAGTGGGGTGGGCATTATCAATATGCCGCGACAGATGACCCGCACGAATGCCTTTTTCGTCGAGCTGGCACAAAGCATCACCATTACCGCCGATGACCGGCAACTGGTGGATTTCCTTTACAAGCTCGGCTCGGATGCTTCCATGATTCGTGTCAGTGACCTGGAATTACAGCCCGACCCGTCGCGGCAGCGCCTGAATGCGAACATCCGGCTGATTGCCAGCTATCAGAAAGCCATGGCCAAAAATGATTCGAAGAAAAAACCGCAACATTGAAACGACTGTGAAAACGACCGCGCTAGTCCTCCTCGTGTTTTTAACCGGCCTTGGCCTGCGGGCGCAAATGCCGCCCAACCTGCGACCCACCGTCCCGCCTCCTGGTCCGACCGCCAACCTGACGGCCACGCCGTCGGCGACGACGCCCGGCGCCCCTGCGGCGTCAGCCTCACCCAATGTACCGGCGGAACAAATGATTCCCCCGGGAGAAATCAATTTTCAAGGGGTGGATGTGGACCAGGTGCTTGACGTGTATGCGCGGTATGTGGGACGTACCTTGTTACGGGCGGGTCTGCCGCAGGCGAAAATTATCCTCACCACCGAGACGCCCCTGTCGAAGGATGAGGTGGTTCAGGCGTTGCAGGGTGTGCTGGCGCTCAATGGCATTGCCCTGATCAACATCGGCGACAAATTTGTAAAGGCTGTGCCGGTGGCCCAGGCCAGCCAGGAAGGCGCGGCCTTTAACACCCAATCCGCCGCCCAACTGCCGGATGTTGGCCAATACGTCACGCACATCGTCCAGTTGAAATATATCAAGCCGAGTGAATTGTCCCCCGTCCTGCAACAGTTTGGCAAAATTCCCAACGGGGTGTTCCCGATTGACAGCAATGGGATTCTCGTCCTTCGCGATTACGCCGAAAACATCAAACGGATGTTGGAGTTTATCACCAAGGTGGATGTGGTCATGCCGGAGGAATTTGTTTCCGAGGTAATTCCCATCAAGTACGCCATGGTGGACGACATCGCCAACGCGCTGAACAGCCTGGGCGGGTCCAGTTCAGCCATCGGCAACGCCACCACGCCCAGTTCGCGGGGCAGCGCGTTGGGCGGTGGTGCGGGCAACATGGGTGGCAACACGGGCAATCAGTACCAACCCGGCGGTGTGACTCAGCCCGGCCAAACGCGGCCATTTGGGACGTCCACCGGCGGGGCCGGCGGAGCGGGCGGTACGTTCAGCCAGCGATTGCAGTCCATCATCCAACGCGCCGCGTCGGCTGGCGGCGCGCAGGGCGAAATCCAACTGATGGGCGCGACGAAAATCATCGCCGACGAACGGAGCAATTCGTTGCTGGTCTATGCGACGAAAGAGGACCTGAAAACGATCAAAGACATCGTTTCCAAGCTGGACGTGCTGTTGCCGCAGGTGCTGATTGAGTCCATTATCATGGAGGTCAGTTTAAACAAGAATTGGAACCTTGGCGTTTCTGTCGCTCAGGAACCCAAAGCCTACAATCAAACCGTCTCCGGCGCCGGCGGTTTCAACAACGGGCAACAATTCTTCAACTTTCTCAACCGAACCCTCGGTACCAACGCCACCGCCGACTTTGCCAACAATTTGGGCGGAGGTTTCAGCTGGTTCGGGAATATTGGCGACACCTGGGATGTGGCAGTGCAGATGGCGGCGTCAGACAGTTCCGTGAACATCATCCAGCGCCCGCGGATTCAGACTTCGCAGGCGAAGGAGGCGCAGTTTTTTGTGGGCAATACTGTGCCTTACGTCACCAGCGTTTATTACAACAGCGGCATCGGCGGCGGTCCCAGCTCCTCGTACAACCAATTGCAGGTGGGTATCTCGCTGGATGTCACGCCGTTCATCAATCCCCAGGGTTTGGTGGTCATGGATATCTCCCAGGAAATTGACGATATCAGCGGCTCCACGCATATTGACGGTGTAGGCAATGTTCCCAACACCGACAAGCGCACGCTCTCATCCGAGGTCGCTGTCAGGGATCGCGACTCCATCATCCTCGGCGGGTTCATCCGCAATGAAAACGACAAGAACAAAAGCGGCGTTCCCATCCTGCAAGACATTCCCATTCTGGGTAATTTATTCCTCAGCCGCAGCAGCGGCAAGACCCGGGATGAGTTGTTGGTGCTGATGCGTCCCACCGTGTTGCGGACGCCGGAACTGGCTGCGGCGCAAACGACCGTGGAAGAAAGGCGGTTACCCGGCATTTCCGGAGCCATTTCCAGCGAGGAGTCTGAAGAACGCAAAGCCGTGCAAAAACAGCACAGGCAGGACCATTTGAAGGCCACCCCGCCGGATTCTTCCTTTCAGCCGGTAGCACCGGGTGTCCTGGTTGAAACGAACGGTGCCGCCGTGCCCAACCCGAGTACCCCGACGCAGAACCTGCCGACGCAGAACCTGCCGACGCAGAACCTGCCGACGCAGAACCTGCCGGCACAACCGCAGATGGAAAAGTCACAGGCGAACCCAACGCCCTCGCATCCTTCATCGGGGGGAGATTTGTTCGAACCCCTGTCGCCGGACGGGCACATTAACACCAACGCCGTGCCGTACCAAAACCGCTGAATTATTGTGGAGTTACCATAACGGCAGCGCGTTGGTGTCAGCGCCATTGGAGAGCATCTCCTCCAGGCTGCGGATCGGGTGCAGCGGCGCGAGGAAGGCTTTGGGGATGAAGACCGGCTCCATTTGTGGTTCCTGGAGGGTGCCCGTAATTTGATATTCAAACAATTTACTGACCGGCCACAAGGCCGTGCTCAGCAGCGGTCCCACCACCCAGGTGTCACGCAGCAGTCGAGCGTCCACGCGGGCGTTCACCTTGCTTTGCAAATCCACCGTCCCGGCATATTGCAGCCGCATCATCGTCGAGCGCATGTCCAGATTGTCCGAAAAGATGACTCCGTTGGTCATGCCGAATTTTGTCACGGCGTCCGTTGCGCGACTGCTGCCCAGACCGGGGATAATGGAATTCAATACGGGCGATAAAATGCCAAAGATGGGAACGTCCCAAATCAATCCATCATGCAGATTGACCTGTCCGTAACCGTTCCACGTGCGCCAACTCGCCGAATTCGCGCTGGTCATTACGAACCGCCCGCTCAATATTCCTTCCAGATGGTTGGTGGGTGACGACAGGTCTGTGGCCAGCAAATGTAAATCTGCGTTTCTGACACTGGCAATGAATTCAAAATCCGTCCCCTGCTTTGGATGAAAATCAAAATGGGCGAACCCGTTGGCTTCTCCTCCGTAAGCCGCCGCCGTCAGGTTGGTCAAAATTAACGTTTCACCCAGCCAATGGATTTTTCCGGTAATGCGTCGAGTTTTTAATCTCAGCCACTCAAACGGTGCGCCTTCCCCTTCAAACCACAAATCCGCGTCCTCGAGCCCGCGCAATGGCGCATAACCGTTGACCTGAGCCGGACACGGCACGCCAAAGCGATAGGGGTCCATCACCTCGCCGGCTTTCAGGCCGATAGCTCGCGCCACCGCGCGCGGGTCGGCGGTGCTGAAGCCGTTGGTGAAATAAATTCGCCACGAATTGAAGTCCACGGTAACGCCGTCGGCCATCATCTTTTGTGCGCCGGTTTGCAGGCGCGGTTGAAAAAATTCGAGGCAACGGTTGGTGTAACGGAAGTCGCTTTCGACGCTGCTCACCGTCTCACCCCGGATGGTGAAGTTGGTCATTGCCAGATGTCCCGTAGCGCCGATGCTTTCGTTGTCATACAAACGACCCCCCGCCTCTGCGTCCAGTGACAAGGGCTGATTAAAGGTGAATACGTCCGAAAGCCGATCGGCCTGACTGGCGGTCAGCAGGGGCAGAAGGGCAGACGGTGCCAGTACACCTTGTACGTGCCAGTGATATTTTTTGGTGGCATCGTTCTCGACATCAGTCAGGGTCAGCGCGCCTTCGGGGCGCAGGACGACCAGATGGGGCAGACGCCAGACGAGATTGGAGTAGGAAAAATCCCCCCGTGCTGAATCAACGGTGATGTCACGAAATCCGGCATTGGTTACAGCAAATTCGCCGGCAAGTTGTACGGTCGGTTGCACTGCGTCGTGCCAATCAAGTTGGGTATTTGTCCAGGCGGGAAAAATGAATGAACCGCGGACCTGCAACCTCGGTGGTTGGGTCCAGGAAAACTGAGTCAGCCAGCCCCGGGTTTTTTCCGTCAATAGCACCTCGATCGCGTGCGGATCAAAGTGCGAAACATTGGTAAAGGTGAACCTGCGCGTATCCACATTCAACCTTGCGCCGGCCTCGAGCCCGCCGCCGCCCAATTCGGCAGACAAATTCGTCACGGTCAGTTCCGGCGCGCGCCAGAACCCGCTGCATTTCGCTCTCCCGGCATTCAGTT
>JBGPDH010000040.1:0-18493 GCA_041482195.1 Verrucomicrobiia bacterium | reverse complement strand
GATCTTTCCCCCGACGTCCGGCTGAAGTACGAGAAATAGCCAAAGCCGGCGGAATTTTCCCGCCAGAAAGTACTTACGGCATGCTGGTGATTCTTCGCCAGTCGATACCCTGGGTTCCGGCATAGGCCGCGAACACTTTCTCATTCTGGATCAACACACTGCGCACGACGCTGGAATCGTCGGCGCGGCCCAGCTCCAGAATGCTGTCGGGAATGATCCCCATCTTTTTGTGCGCATACAGCAGCGCAAACACCGATTGCGCCAGGGCCTGATAGGGCAGTTCCTTGTAAGCGCCTTCGATCGCGTCCTCAGCCGCGTTGGCGAGAAATTCCAGCTGGTCCACCAGGTGAGGGAATTTGGGCGCGTTGATCTGGGTGAACTCGAGCTTCCACTGCGGCAACTGGCGCAGCACTTTTTCAGCAATGGCCGGGGTGATACTGGCGGCGGCGCTGTTCACAAACTTGGCAATTTCGGGCATGACATCGGCAGCTTAGGTAAATCCCCGCATGGGCGAAAGTGAAATTGTGGTGACGAAACGCGCTTCCATTCGCCAAGCTTCCTGCTAGGAATAAGCCCGTGCAAGACCTGATTGCCAAAGCCGAGACGCTGCTCGAGGCGCTGCCGTATATCCTCCGCTTTAGCGGGGCCACCTTCGTCGTCAAATATGGCGGCAGCTTCATGGATTCACCGGATGTCAACGTCCGCAACAGTGTTGCCCGCGATGTCGTTTTCCTCGAGGCCGTGGAAATCAACCCCGTCGTCGTGCATGGCGGCGGCAAGGCCATTACCCGCGCGATGGAGAAGGCGGGTTTGAAGGCGGAATTTGTGCAGGGCCAGCGGGTCACCGACGAGGCCACGGCGCAAATCGTGGACGACGTGTTGTCGCGTGAAATCAACCCGGACATCGTGAAGACCATCAACGGCCTCGGCGGCAAGGCGATTGGTTTTGCCGGGCCGGACATTTTCAAGTGCCGCAGGCTCCAGCTGGACGACCGGGAGAATCTGGGCAGGAAAATTGACATCGGTTACGTCGGTGAAGTGACCGACGTCAACGTGGCGCCATTGAAGGAGTCCATCTGGTGCGGCTTCACGCCGGTCATCAGCCCGACGGCGCGTGGCGAGGACGGCAAGGTCTACAACTGCAACGCAGACATTGCGGCCGCACAACTGGCCATTGCGCTCAAGGCCCAGCGGCTCGTGTTTATGAGTGACGTGCCCGGATTGTTGAGCGACCCGAAGCGGCCGGACTCGGTGGTGCCCCATCTCAAAACCGGCGAGATCGCCGAGCTCAAGAAAGACGGCATCATTGATAAAGGCATGATTCCGAAGGTGGACAGCGCCGTTGCCGCCATCCAGTCCGGGGTCGAAAAGGTATCGTTTGTGGACGGCCGTGTCCCGCACGCCGTCCTGCTGGAAATCTTCACCGACGAAGGTGTCGGAACGGAAATCGTTTTGTAATTTGCGATTTGCGATTTTCGATTTACGATTGATCCGGATTTCAGAATCGAGCGTGACTCGTAAATCGTAAATCCAAAATCGTAAATGGATCAGGCCGCCTACATTTTGCGCGAGAACACCGGAACTTCCGGCATCGTGGAGACCGCCCGGACCGTGGCGGCCACGCTGGCAGATCACGACATCCCGCATCTGGTTGTGGGCGGATTGGCGGTGCAGGAGCATGGCTATCCGCGCGTGACGATTGATGTCGACATCGTCGTGCCGGACGTGCTGGAGGCGGTGGAATTTCTCACAGCGAGTCTGACCGGACCGTTTTACCGGGTGCCAAAGGTTGAGGACCGCGTGGAGGACCGGCGGAATGGTGTGATGGTTGACTTGCTGCCGGCGGGCAAGGTTTTGCAGCGCGGCTGCAAGGTCCCGTTTCCGCAGCCCGGCAAGGTGGCTGAACAACTCCAGATCGTTTCGTTGGAGGAATTGATTTCCCTGAAACTCGACAGTTGGGCTGGTGCACCGGTGCACCGCCACAAAGACAAAACCGACGTCATCGAGTTAATCAAATACCGCAAGTTGCCACGCGATGTCGCGGTGAATCCCGCCGTGCGCGCACACTACCTCGAAACCTGGGACGCATTGCAGGCCGAGAAGTGATTTACGATTGATGATTTATGATTTATGATTTGCTCCCGTTTTCGCGCCGGGCAGGGAAATCATCAATCATAAATCATAAATGAAAGAAATCGCGCCATCCCCGCCGCCGCTCGTACACAACCAGTACGATTCGGTGCGGCAATTGTTCAGCCGGAACGTCGTGCCGAGCTACGGGCGGTTTGACCTCGTGCTGAGTCACGGCGCAGGCAGCTACGTCTATGATGTCGCCGGCAAACGTTACCTCGACCTTGGCAGCGGTATTGCCGTATGCTGCCTCGGCCATGCGCATCCGGCCATCACCGAGGCGCTCGTTGAGCAGTCGCAAAAACTGATCCACGTTTCCAACCTGTATTACACCGAACCGCAGGGACGGCTCGCGGCCGAACTGGTAAAACGCATCGGTCCGGGAAAATGCTTTTTTTCCAACAGCGGCGCCGAGGCCAACGAGGGTCTGTTCAAGGTCGCCCGGAAATTCGGACATGACGAAGGCCGGTTTGAAATCCTGACGGCCACCAATTCCTTTCACGGTCGGACATTGGCCGGCATCGCGGCGACAGGCCAGGACAAAGTCAAAAAAGGCTTCGAACCGATGACGCCGGGTTTCCGGCACATTCCGTTCAACGACCTGGCCGCGGCGCGTGCGGCGATTTCTCCCGCAACGGTTGCCATTATGATTGAAGGTGTGCAGGGCGAAGGCGGCGTCACGCCCGCGACGCCGGAATACCTGCTTGGTTTGCGGGCGCTGTGCGACGAGAAAAAATTGCTGCTGTTCATGGATGAAGTGCAGTGCGGATATTATCGGAGTGGAAAATTCATGAGTTTTCAGAGGATTTTGGAGGATGTAGCGCAGGCTTCCCAGCCTGCGGGTTCCGGCGGCATCCCTGCCGCCGCTACGGAGCCGGGAGGCTCCGTGAACTCGCAGACAAGGATGTCTGCGCTACAAAAATTTCTGCCTGACGGCATTTCCCTGGCCAAATCGCTCGGCGGCGGCTTTCCCATTGGCGCGTTCTGGGTGCGGGCGCCGTATGCGGATTTGCTGGGGCCGGGCACGCACGCGACAACCTTTGGCGGCACACCGCTGGCCTGCGCCGTGGCGTTGAAAATCCTCGACGTCATCGAAAAGGAACGGCTGGATGAACATGCCCGGAAGTTGGGTGACTGGATGAAAAACGAGTTGGAAAAGCTGGCGGCGAAATATCCGCGCGTGCTGAAAGGGGCGAGGGGATTCGGTTTCATGCTCGGTTTGGAGCTATTGGACAAGGAGAAAATCCCGGCGCTGGCGGCGAGCGACAAGCCGGCCGCGGTCCAGTTTGTCAACCGGCTGCATCAGGCCGGCCTATTGACGATCCCGGCCGGGACCCAAATCGTGCGACTGCTGCCGCCGCTCAATCTCAAGCCGCAGGAAGCGGGCGAAGGCATTTCTAAAATTGAAGACGTGGTCAAATCGCTTGCATGATTGGTCTGCGGAAAACCTCACCTCGCCCTGGCCAGCTCCCGCCGGGAGAGGGAGATTTATTTGCCGTTGCTTTCAAATTCCTGCGACTGTGGATTGCCACGCGAGCTTCCGATTCCTATGAATTTCCGATTGCTATTCCCTCTCCCAGCGGATGGGAGAGAGGCAGGGTGAGGGCAATTTGAATTATGACACCAGCCGCCTACAAGCATCTGGCCAAGGATCCGGTGATGCGGCGGCTCATCCGCGAGCATGGTTCATGTGAACTGGAGCCGGAAACGCGTGGTGCGCCATTCCAGACGCTTCTGCAGGCGGTGGCCCATCAGCAGCTCAACGGCACCGCGGCCAATACCATCCTCTCCCGTTTTAAAAAATTGTTCCCGCACCGGAAATTTCCACGCCCGGAAGACCTGGCCGTGGTCACCGACGCACAGATCCGCGCCTGCGGCTTTTCCATCGCAAAGATCAAATCCATCCGCGATCTTGCGGCCAAAACACTGGACGGCGTTGTCCCGATGTCGCGGCAGATTGCGAAATTGTCCGATGATGAAATCGTTACACGGTTGACGGAAGTGCGCGGAGTCGGCCGGTGGACGGTGGAGATGCTGTTAATTTTCCATTTGGGCCGGCCGGACGTTTTGCCGGCAGACGATTTCGGCGTGCGCAACGGCTTTCGTCATGCCTATCAGAAACGCGATTTGCCGGCGGTCAAGGAACTGCTCGCGTTCGGCGAACGCTGGCGCCCGCATCGCACGACCGCCGCCTGGTACCTCTGGTGCGCGGCCGATGCGGTCCGCAAAAAGAAGTGACGCGCTGCCGGATTCGGGTTATAAATCCAATTTGGGCTCAATTCCAAAAAGTTTTCAAAATGAAACATCTGTTGTCATTGGAAAAATTGCCGGGCGCGGATATTGAGAAAATCCTGCGTGACGCCGTCATATACAAGCGCGAGCGGGCGCGGCGCGACAAATTACCGTTGGCCGGGCACGTCTGGGCGTTGATGTTTTCCAAATCCTCCACCCGCACACGGGTTTCGTTCGAGGTCGGCGTCCGCGAACTGGGCGGTCAGACGATGTTCCTGAATGCCAGCGAAATCCAACTGGGCCGGGGCGAACCGGTCAAGGACACCGCGCGGGTGCTCGGCCGGATGATTGACGGCGCGATTATCCGCACGTTTGCGCAGAGCGACGTGGAGGAATTTGCGGAATTTTCCGGCATCCCGACGATCAACGCGCTGACCGACGACGAACATCCCTGCCAGATTCTGGCGGACATCATGACGTTCCGCGAGGCGCGCGGGCCGATTGCGGGCAAGGTGGTGACATTTGTGGGCGACGGCGCGTGCAACGTGCCGCGGTCGTGGATGTTCGCGGCGGGGAAGCTCGGCTTTGAATTGCGCATCGCCGCGCCGAAGAAATTCCAGCCGGCGGCCGACCTGGTGAAACGCGCCGGTGGAAAAATCGTTTGCACCGACGATTTGCCGTCGGCGGCAAAAGGTGCAGATATGCTGTACACGGACGTGTGGGTTTCCATGGGCAAGGAAGCCGAGTCCGCCGAGCGGACGAAGGTATTGAGCGGTTACCAGATCAACCAGAAACTGCTTAAGCTGGCGAAAAAGGATGCGCTGGTGATGCACTGCCTGCCCGCGTATCGCGGCAAGGAAATCGACGCAGAAACGTTCGAGGCCCATGCCGATACCATCTTCACGCAGGCCGAAAACCGGTTACACGTTCAAAAGGCGGTCCTCAACTGGGTCGTTTCCTGAAATCGTAGCCGTCCCGCTTGGCGGGATCAGAACGCGGATGGTTCGCGTACAATTTCCGCGCTTTGACAAGCGCGGCTACTTCGCATACTCACGCAGGTATTTGACAGCCACTTTCAAATCCTTCGGCCAGGATGCCGTGATGGTTACCACCTGGCCGGTGACGGGATGCGGCAAGGACAGGGTTTCCGCGTGCAGGGCGACGCGGGAAAGGAGCGCGCGTTCTTCATGCCCGGGCTTGAGTCGGTAGTCGGGTTTGAGTCGCGACAACCAGAGTGGTTTGGCGCCGTAAAGTTTGTCACCCACCACGGGGAGGCCGGCGTGACGCAAATGAACCCGGATCTGGTGAGTGCGGCCGATCAACGGTTCGCATTGCAGCAGCGTGTAACCGGAAAATGTCTCCAATACTTCAAAACGGGTCCTGGATTTCTTTCCGTTTTTCGGGTCCACACGCATCGATCCGATCTTCGCCGGATGCGGTGCAAGTTTGGCGTCCACTTGAAATTTGTCTTCCGCAGGCGTTCCGTGGACCAGGGCCACATATTTTTTAAGCGGCTTTTCGGAACCAAACAGGTTGGCGAGGGCGACGAGGGCGGGTTTGTTTTTGGCCAGCAGCATCACGCCGCTGGTTTCAAAATCCAGCCGGTGAGCGGTCATCAGGTAGGTCAGAGAGCGTTCCCGCGCCCAGGGCTTGCCGGCGGCGATGGCAGCGTGAAGCAATTTCATCAGGTTCGGCCGTTCCGGGTCGTAACGGTCGGGTGAACTGAGCAGACCGGCGGGTTTATCGAGGGCCAACAGGTGGGCGTCCTCGAATAAAACGGGGATTTCCCAGTACCCGCGCGTGGCCGGTGAGGAGAGCTTGATGATGCTCACGGTTCTCAATCGTATCGTAGTTCTCCGCTGCGAGCGCGACCGTGCAGCCAACTGCGACGGGCAGAAACTTACTGTCTGGCGCCTCCCGCGGGTTCCGGTTGGATGGGAACGTTGCGCAAATCGCGGTTACCGGACCATTGCAGCCAATTATTGAATGCCACTTGTTCGAGTTGATTTCGAAGCGAGGCTGTGAATTGCGGGAGGTTCTCATTCATCCTGGCCTTGTCGATCGGCAGCAGGGCCTTGACGTGGACAACTAACCCGCCCTGGGTGGTGGACACAAAATCGCTCGCATGACCGATCGAGGTGGAGAACGCGACCGATTTGAGCTGGTTAAGCTCTGTGCGATTACCCAGTTCCGGCAGCGACGCCGTGCTCAAAGAAAACGGAGGCAAAGTTTCGGGGTGCAGTCCGGCGGCGGCGCACACGGACGAGAAACTTTTTCCAGCGGCCATCCCGGTTTGCAGCGTCCGGTCAAAATTGGTCCCGGCCTCTTGTGCGCGCAACAGGCCTTCCTGAAATTGATAATCCCGGGTGACCTGGTCGCGGATCCGGTCGAGCGGGGGGATTTCAGACGGCAATTGCCTGGCCAGGGCAATGATATAGACACCATCGCGGCCCACGATGGGCCCGGCCAACGGTTCATCCGGGGTCAGGCTGAAAGCGGCCTTGGTAAAACCTTCCGGCGCGACAAAATCTTCCGGTCCGAATTCCCGGCCGAAAGGTGCCGTGACCTGTACCATCAGTCCTTGTTGTTTGGCCACTGTCTCCAGATTTTCCGGCCGGACCGGGTCGGCGCTGAAAACCGCATTGGCAAATCCATCAGCCTGATGGCGCGCGTCCAGCAGGGCCTGTTCACGGATCAAGGCATCGCGGAGTTTTCCCTTCGCTTCCCCGGGCGTTTTCGCATCGGGAAAGACGTTCGTGCCGTACCGGGCGTAAATGGCATCCACCTGCTCGTTAAGATTGGTCAGTTTTTTTTCTGCTCCTGCCATAAAATTGGTGGCCGGGAAGGCAACGTAATTGACCTGGACGCGGTCGGGCAGGCGGTAGCCGGCGAGGTAGTTGGTATAGAATTGACTGACCAGGGCGGGCGTCACCGGCACCGAGGCCATATAATTCGAGGCGGAGAAAAAAACGATCTCGGCGGACAGTTCCTGGTTCTGACGCTGGTAAATAATTGCTGCTTCCTGCGGCGAGATGAGCCGGCCGCTCAATCCCATGACCTGGCGTAATTGATCGATAATGACGTCATTCCGGACAAAATCTTCGAAATGGCCCGCGTCGAAACCTCTTTGTTGGAGGACTCCCTTGACAAAGACATTCAACGGCACGCTCTGGCTGTTGACACCCAATGCCTGCACCAGCACCGGCGCACTCAAGATGACTTTGGCCGCCGTGGCCACGGCGTCATCGCTGACATAAATGCCCAGATTTCGCCCCTCCTGGAGCAGCATCAGGCGAAAGTAAACTTCGCGCCTCAAATCCTGCGGGGTGACATTGGGGTCCCGGTCCGGCCATTGGCGAGTGCTGAGCCAATGATAAATATACACATCACGCTCCACTTGCGCATACTCATCCGGCGTGACCTTCCGACCCGCGATGGAACCCAGGTCGCCGGCCCGCCCGCCACCGCTGTTGCGTGATGCCGGAGCGGCACCCCACCAGAGAAATGAAATAATCGTAAGGGTGGCGATGATTCCCCACAGCCATTTTGAATGCTTGCGAATTGTCCCGATCATAGGTCAAAAAAGGAGAAGCCAGCGTACCCGCCGGGTGCATTTGTGGTCAACTCCATTCCGCAGGCTTAATCGTGCTCTTAATCATAATCTTTAAAGCAAATACAGATTGAGACCAGGACTAAGCTGATTTGAGCCACCGGGCGACCTCGGTCGCGGCATAGGTGATAAGAATATCCGCGCCGGCCCGCCGCATGGCCAGGAGGCTTTCCAGGGTTACGGCGCGTTCGTCGATCCAGCCTTTGGCGGCCGCTGCCTTGATCATCGCATGCTCCGCGCTCACGGAATAGGCGGCCGTGGGATAACCGAACTCCGTTTTGACGCGATAAATCAGATCCAGATACGCCAGGGCCGGTTTGACCATTACCATGTCCGCGCCTTCCTGGATGTCCAGCGCCACCTCGCGCAGCGCCTCGTTCGCATTCGCCGCGTCCATCTGATAACTCCGCCGGTCGCCGAATTTGGGCGCGGATTCGGCAGCTTCACGGAACGGCCCGTAAAACGCCGACGCAAATTTCGCCGCGTAGGACAGGATGGGTGTGTCGATGAAACCGTTCTGGTCCAGCCCGGCACGGATGGTGGCCACACGGCCGTCCATCATGTCGCTCGGCGCAACGATGTCCGCTCCCGCTTCCGCATGGCTGACGGCCGTGCGCGCCAGCAATTTCAGGGACGGGTCATTCAAAATTTTTCCCTCGGACACAATGCCGCAGTGGCCGTGCTCCATGTATTCGCACAGGCAGACGTCGGTGATGACGAGCAGTGACGGTAAATCCTTTTTCAGCAGACGGACGGTTTGTTGGACGATGCCGTTTTTTGCGTAGGCGCCGGAGGCTTTGGCATCCTTTTGTTCCGGTATGCCGAAGAGCAGAATGGCCGGCACGCCGGCGGCGTGGGCGCGCGCCGCTTCGCGGACGAGTTCATCCGGCGAAAGCTGGAAGACACCGGGCATGGCTTCGATCGGGCGGCGCAGTTTTTTGCCAGAACGCGCAAACAGCGGGAGAACCAGTTGCTCGACGTTCAAATGCGTTTCAGCCACCAGCCGTCGCAGCGCGGGTGACTGCCGCAGCCGCCGCGGGCGGGACACGGGAAATCCGGGCAAAGTCATGGGAGGCAGTTTAGTTTTTGCCGGGAAGGCGTGAAAGGGGAAAGTAGAGACGTCAACGGTTTGGAAACAGATCGGTTTACGCCGCGATTTTGGCCAATTCCCTTCGTGACAATTCGGGAGATTCGTGTCATGGATTTTTGCCGTGCGACGCGTGAAACAAATTTTCTGGGTACTGGCCGTGGCGTTCGTTTTCATCGCCGGCGCCTGGTTCGGGATCAAGTTGACACGCTTGTTGTCGCCTGGTTCCGGTGTGCAAGAGTTAAATACCCCCGTCATCATTCAGCAGGTCCAGACACTTTCGGATTTGGTCACCGTCAAATACGTGATGGAAAAGGTCGAAATTGTGAATTCACCGCCTTCGAGCATGCTGGGGCAGTTGGTACAGGGTGAGAATCGGGTGCTGCTGCTGGCGCACGGCATTGTCAAGGCGGGCGTTGATTTGAAGCGCATCCGGCCGGAGGACGTGCGGATTTCCGGCAAAAAAATCACCCTCCACCTGCCGCCGCCGCAAATCACCGATGCCTATCTCGATGAACATCAGACCCAGGTAATTGACTGGGAGAAGGGATTTTTGCGCGATTTCGAAAAGGGCCTGGAGACGGCTGCGCGCCAGAATGCGGTGGACGATATCAGCCGGGCGGCGCGGAAGGCCGGAATATTGAAGGACGCGAATGACCGGGCGCGTCTGGAACTGGCCGTATTTCTGAATCAGGCGGGGTTTGAACAGGTGGAATTTGTTGACCAAAATCCGATTGGCACCCCTCGTGACAACCTGCCTAAATTTTAGTCAGAGTGCTTGATTTTAACCGGCTGGGGAAGTTCTCCCGCGGCCTGGTCTTCAATGGCAATTTGCAGCCTGCGTTTTGACATGGAGATACGCATGACGTGCGAGCGGAGTTGCATCAGACAAAGCGCCGGGGCTCGCGGCGCGCGCTGCTGGTTTGCAGCTTCGCCAGTAGCGCGAGTTTGTGGGAGGATTTTCGACAAACTGGTTTTCTTGGCCATGCGGCTCCACGTACCGCAAGTCATGTGCCAGAAAACCCTTCAGATCAGCCCGCTGGCTACCTTCGCCCGATGCAAAACTTGTTGCGCCAGTGCGCGAGCCTTATGCGCACCATCAGACAAAATTTTATTGACCCGATCCGGGTTGGCCGCCAGTTCCGCGCGCTGCTTTCGTGCCCCGGCGAAATAATTCCAATAGGCTTCAAACAAGCCCTTCTTCAAATCGCCGTAACCCAGTCCGCCGGCGCGCAAACGGTCCTCAAACTCCTTCGCCACACCCGCCGGTGCCACCAGTTTGAGCAATTGAATGGCAAGATTTTTGTCGGCATCCGGTTTGGGCTCGGCCGGCGTGCGGCTGTCCATCACGATGCCCATGATTTTTTTGCGGATCGCCTTTTCGTCGCCAAAAATTTCAATCGCGTTGCCGTAACTCTTGCTCATCTTCTGGCCGTCGGTGCCCGGCACCACGGCGACCTCGTCGCGAATTTGTGGTTCGGGTATTACAAACGTCTGCCCGTACTGTTCATTGAATTTGATGGCGATGTCGCGGGTCATTTCGACGTGTTGCTTCTGATCGCGTCCTACCGGAACGATGTTCGAGTCGTAAATCAAAATGTCCGCGGCCATCAGCACGGGATAGGCAAAAATTCCGTGATTGGGCGCGATGCCTTTGGCGATTTTGTCCTTGTAACTGGTTGCCCGTTCGAGCAGTCCCATCGGAGTCATCGTCGTGAGCATCCAGGCCAATTCCGTCACTTCGGGCACGTCGGATTGGCGAAAGAAGACCGTCCGTTTCGGGTCGAGTCCGCATGCCAGAAAATCCAGGGCCACGTCCAGCGTGTTCTTGCGCCGTTCCGCGGCGTTGAACAGCGACGTCATGGAATGGTAATCCGCGATGAAATAAAACGCCTCACCCTTTTCCTGCAGCTCGATGGCGGGGCGCATCATCCCGAAATAATTGCCGAGATGCAGCGCGCCGCTGGGCTGGATGCCTGACAAAATGCGCATGTCCTCCAGCCTAATCGGGAAGATGCCCGGTGAAAAGGGAAGAAAGCTCCGACTGGCGGCAGCCCAATTTGATATTGCAATGACCCGCTGTCCGGCATACAAGCGGTGTTGATTCATCGGAGTTAAAACTAAAATCCTAAACGAAAGAAGCTCGCTATGAATGCATCTTCCATCGTGTCCGGTGAGGACAGAGTAACTTTTCCCAAATGTGATGCCCAGGGTCCCATCGTTGATGCCCGGGCTTTGGTTGAGCCCAGAACCGGTCTGGCCGTTGCCCTCGGTGTGGTTGTCCTCGTTTTCTTTATCCTGATTTGCATTGTGATATTCTACATCGGCATTGCCTTGCTGATTGGATTGCTGGTGGATTATTTCCGGCAACGGAGGGCCTTGGCCCAACTAAAAGGCTCTTCGATTGAAATCAACCCAGCCCAATTTCCCGAAATATATGCCTGCGCGCAAACCGTGGCCCAACGGCTGGGCTTGGGTGAAATGCCGGCCATCTACCTCGCTGAAGGAAACACTATCAATGCGGTGGCCATGCGCTTGGCGGGACGGCGGGTGGTGGTGCTGATTGATGACATTGTTTACGCCTGTTTGAACTCGGGCGACCCCCGCGCACTGTCATTCATTGTCGGTCATGAACTGGCGCATCATGCCCGGGGCACACGGGATATTTCCGGTCTCAACTGGCCCGGATGATGAAATGGCTGTCGCGGCTCGACGAATTCAGTTGCGATGCGGTGGCCAATCAGGTCGTGGGCGACCCTTCGGTCTCCGCGAAAGCGTTGGTGGTGCTGCTGGCAGGCCCGCAAATGGTGCCTTACGTGAATGCCGCTCAACTGGTTGAACAAGCGCGCCAGGTGGAACTGGATAAACAATCAAAAAAAGCTGAAAAGCACCTGACCCATCCCTTGTTGCTGAGACGTTTATATCGTTTTGTTGGCTGAATAATCCCAGGCGTCGGGACGTGTTATAACCATTATTCTCCACCCTGAACCGTCCAGGTGGACCCCGGCCGGATTTTTACATTAATAGGACGCCAGGAAGTTAGTGCCTCGATATGCCTTCACATGTCCGTCGAAATACAGGGCATTGCGGATGTTTGCGTGATTGGGCGACGCGGCTTCCAGCGGCCAGCCGGTGTAGAGTTTCATATCCACATCGGAGACGGCAAAAATGTCAGAGATCGGTCCGTATTGGCGGAGGGAACCCAGCTTGACACAATTGGTACCTAACGCCTGCGGGCTGCCCATTCCGGGATAGCCAAACGGGTTGATGGTAAGGTTCACCAGGCCGTTGTTGTAGGGAAAGGCGACGATGTAAGTAATGGCGGTCATGGCCCGGGTGGGCGCCGCCGGTGAGAAGGGACCGTAGCCCGGGCAAAACAAGGTCCGAACATAATTGGACTCGGTGTCCGACATTTGACGGGGGTCTTTTGCGCCCAGATAGCGGGCAAGGTGGAAGGCGAGTTCCGTGTTAAACCGGCCCGTCGTGGCCGTGGTATTAAAATAGGAACACCTTTGTCCGTATTCACAAGGGCCGGGCAACATATCATTGTTGTCGTCGGCATACATGATTATCGCCGCACCGTCCTGTTTGAGGTGGGAGACGCATTGCACGGCACGGGCCTTGAGTTTGGCGGCGGACAAGGCCGGCAAAAGCAGCGCCGCCAGGATCGCGATGATGGCAATAACCACCAGAAGCTCGATCAACGTGAACGCCGTTGAAAACAACCGATTTCGCCACGGCGGCCTTTTCATGGAAGCGATTCTGTCTGCCGTTTAACGCAATTGCCTCAGGGGGACGGTTTCAAAATACCCTCAACATCGTCGTTGGCAATTGAAAATCAGACCTAGATTTCGCGAATTTTTGCGGATGGGCCGGAAGGCGCTATTCCGTCAGTGCCCAAAAGTCAGGGCCGCGACGAAGCGCTGCCCTCCATTTTTTGCAGTGTTCCGTTCTTGACGTCCCACCGCTGCAGATCTTTTCCCAGTTCGCGCGGCCAGTTTTCCTCGGTCGCCGTCATGAACACCTGGCCGCTGGTCTTGCGCGCCTGTTCGAGCAGCGGCAGAAAACCGCCGCGGCGTTTCACGTCCAATTCGCCCATCACATCGTCAATCAACAAAATGGGCGGCGACCCATGCATGCCGGCCAGAAATTCCGCTTGCGCCATTTTCAACGCGATGGCCAGCGTGCGCTTCTGGCCTTCACTGCCGAATTGAGCAGCAGATTTTCCGGTGAGCAATAATTGCAGATCGTCCCGGTGCGGCCCGACGAGCGTGGAACGATAGCTTCGCTCCCGGCTGCGGGACTGCGCCAGTTCCACGGCGAAATCCGTTTTGACGCTCGGCTGATATTCGATGCGCAATTCCTCGGCGTCATTAGAGATGCGGCGATAGGCCAGCCGCGCCAACGGCGAGAACTTCGGCGCCAGCTCGCGCCGGGCATGGATGACTTCATCGCCGAGCCTGACGAGTTCCTGTGAAAAGCTGTCGAGGGCAGCCTCGTCCACGGCGCGTTGCTTGAGCAGGGCGTTGCGGGCGCGAACGGCGCGCATGTAACGCTGGAGCAGGGGAAGGTAACCGGGCTGCGTCTGGGCCAGCAACAGGTCGAGGAACCGCCGCCGCGCGCGGGCCGCGCCTTTGACCAGTTGTAAATCTTCCGTGCAAAAAACTACCGTGCGCAACACACCCAGGTAATCGATGAGTTTTTTTACCGGCTGCCCGTCCAGCGCCAATTTGCGTTCACTGGCCGACCAGAACATTTTGATTTCGCGATGACCCTGAGCGACAACATTGCCCCCGACGAAATAACCGCGCTGTCCATGGCGGATCATTTGCGCGCCGCCGACGCCGCGGAACGATCGGAGCGTGGCCATCAGATAAATCGCTTCGAGGATGTTGGTCTTGCCCTGCGCGTTGTCGCCCAGGAGCAGATGGAAGCCGGGCGCGAAATCCGCGTCCAGCCGCGGGTAATTGCGGAAGTCGCGAAGTCGCAGATGGGCCAGCTGCACGCCGGGAAAATGGAGCGCGGACGGCTCATCCGCGAGTTTTTTCAATGCACTCAATCGGCAAACTTTGATTTGTCCGGCGAAAAATGTTTTCATCCGCCCATGGCGCCGTGCGTCATCTTTGAGGATGAACATCTGCTGGTGGTCCACAAGCCGGCCGGCTGGAACACGCACGCGCCCGGTCCGTATGCGGGTGAGGGCATCTATGACTGGCTGCGCCATCGCGAGCCGCGCTGGTCTTCACTGGCAATTTTGCACCGGCTGGACAAGGAAACGAGCGGCGCGCTCGTGTTCGGCAAAACCCCCGCCGCCAACCGTTCGCTCACGGAACAATTCACGCAGCGTCGCGTCCGCAAAAAATATCTCCTGTTGACCGACCGGGTTGTGCCGGGAAGCGAGTTCACCGTAAAATCCGCGCTCGTCCGGGTGGGTGAAAAGTATGTTAGCCGGCCACCGCACGCAGGTGCGGAAATCGCAGAAACGAAATTCAGGCTGCTCAACGAAATACCTCACGCAGGGCGGGCCGTCCCCGGCCCGCCGCAGCGCGGTGGAGACACCGTGCCCTGCCAATATGCGGAAGCCGAGCCGTTGACGGGAAAGACACACCAGATTCGTGTTCATGCAGCGGACAAGGGATTCCCGATTCTCGGCGACACGCTTTATGGGGGAACGCCGGCCACGCGGGTTTTTTTGCACGCATCGGACATTTCCTTTACCCATCCGGCCACCGGCAAGCCGGTGACGTTTCAGTCGCCCGCAAATTTTGATGCTAATCCTCGCCTGGCTCTGCGCACCGCTATGTTCAACTTTGAAAGTCAGGATTTTCAGGCGCCGTCAACCGTAGGGCAGGCTTTCCAGCCTGCCGGTTCTGGCGACTTTCCAGTCGCCAAACCCGGAACTGGAAAGTTCCGGGAACCAGCAGACAAGAATGTCTGCTCTACAAACGCCGTCCGCGTGATTCACGGCGCGAGCGACGGTTGGCCGGGATGGTACGTCGAGCGGCTGGGTGATTTTCTGCTCTCGCAATCCGAACACCCGTTGCGCGCGGACCAGCGCGAAGAGCTGGTCCGGCTGGTCAAAACACTTTCCCTGCGCGGGGTGTATCATAAAATCCTGTCGCGACAGGTTCGGTGCGCCACGACCGCTGATTTGTCGCCGCAACTGGTCCTGGGAGAAGCGGCGCCGGAGCGGTTCGAGATCGTGGAAAATGGCGTCCGTTTCGAGATAAGCTTCAACGAAGGCTATTCCGTCGGTTTGTTTTTGGACCAGCGCGACAACCGCCGCCGTTTCCTGACCGGCCACATCGCGGCCGATTTCGACTTTGGACCTTGGACTCCGGACTTTGGACTTTTGAATTGTTTTGCCTACACCTGTGGCTTTTCCGTCTGTGCGGCGCGAGCGGGCACCCGAACGACGAGTCTTGATCTCTCCAAAAGATATCTCGAATGGGGCCGGCGCAATTTCGCGTTGAACGGGCTGGACTCGGCGGCGCACGATTTCATTTACGGCGACGCGTTCGACTGGCTGCGGCGGCTGGCGAAAAAGGGACGCGCGTTCGATGCCGTGGTGCTCGATCCGCCGACGTTTTCGCAATCGAAGGAAAGCGGTGTGTTCCGCGCGGAAAAGGATTATGCCACACTCGTGGCGGCCGCGCTGCCGTTGGTAAAAGCGGGAGGGATTCTGTTCGCCGCTACCAATGCCGCCGGCTGGCCGCCGGAAGAATTCCTCGCCGATGTCGAAACCGCCATCCACCAATCGCAACGGAAGATTTTGCAGCGGCATTATTTCCCGCAACCGCCGGATTTCCCCGTCAGCCGTGGCGAACCGGCGTATTTAAAGACATTCTGGTTGCGAGTCAGTTAAAACGTGAAGCCGCCGTCCCATTCATCCGTTGCTGAAAAGTTCCCGCGCCTGCGGCTCCGCATCACGGCGGCGGCGGAAAATTACATCCGTTCCGGTCATCCGTGGGTTTTTGCCGACAGCGTGCGCGAGCAAAATCGCGACGGCGTATCCGGTGAACTCGCCGTCATCTACGACCGCAAAGACAAATTTCTTGCCGCCGGTTTTTTTGATCCCGATTCACCTATCCGCGTGCGCGTTTTGCATGTCGGCAAACCGCAGGCGCTTGACGCCGCCTGGTGGCTGGCCCGGCTCGATGCCGCCGTGCACCGCCGCGACGGGCTTTTTGACGCTCACACCACCGGGTATCGGCTCATCAACGGCGAGAGTGACGGCTGGCCCGGCCTGGTGCTCGACCGTTACGGCCAGACGTTCGTTCTCAAGCTTTACACCGCGGCGTGGCTACCGAGGCTTGATGAAATGGTCGCTCTCATCCGCGAACAATTGCAGCCGGTACGGATCGTCCTGCGCTTGAGCCGGAACATTCAACGCGCCGTGGAACATTCCGGCCGGGGCAGGCACGACGGAGAAATTCTTTGCGGTCCGGCAGTGACGGAGGAGGTGGTTTTTTTGGAAAACGGGATTCGCTTTGAGGCCGACGTGTTGCGCGGGCAAAAGACGGGATTTTTTCTCGACCAACGTGAGAACCGCCGCGAGGTCGGCGAACTTGCGCGCGGGCGCGAGGTGTTGAACGCGTTCAGTTTTTCCGGCGGTTTCTCGCTTTACGCGGCCCGCGGCGGCGCAAAGTCAGTGACCGATCTCGATCTCAGTGCCCACGCGCTGGCGGCGGCACAACGGAATCTCCAGCTGAATTCCGCTGATCCCGCCGTTGCCGGCTGCCGCCACGAGTGTGTGCAGGCGGATGCTTTTGACTGGCTGGCGGGCGGTGACACGCGGAAGTACGGGCTGATAGTGCTGGATCCGCCGTCACTTGCCAAACGCGAGGCTGAACGCGCCGGGGCGATCCGCGCTTATGGCCGGCTGACTGAAAGCGGCATCCGGCGACTCACGCTTGACGGACTGCTTTTGGCCTGTTCCTGCTCCGCGCACGTGAGCGCGGAGGAGTTTTTTGGCGCCGTACGGCAGGCGGCGATGAATTCCGGGCGGCGCTTTGATGAGCTGAAAACCACGCGCCATGCGCCGGATCATCCGGCAACCTTCAAGGAAGCAAACTATTTGAAAGGAATTTTCCTGAAGTTCAGTTGAGCCAAAAGGCCGTAGCACCTGCCATCGCCGATGGGCCAGACGCACGCAGGGAAAGTAATTGGAAACGAAATGGCAGCGAAGTTTTTTGTTATCGCAAACAGGAGCAGTTAATTCTCACGATTAGCAGCTCATTATTCCCGTGTGATTTTCAATCCAGTGCGCTAAATTACACAGTATACTTGATTCAGATGGCAAAGTTTGACCTGCAAAGAGTTAAAACCCGGCTCTGCGCGCAGCCTGCGCTGGTCCTGGGGTTAATGCTCCAGGGCGGAATGGCCGCTGCGCAAAACGTCGCGACGAATCCCGGTTTCGAAACCGGCGACACAACCGGTTGGTTTGCTTTTGGCCCGTGTACCCTGTCGGCCGGGACTGCTTACGTTCATTCGGGCAATTATGCCGGATTGGTGACCAACCGCACCGATACATGGAATGGCATTGCCCAGTCGTTACCAGGAGTTCTTCAGGCAAACCAGACCTACAATATTTCGGCGTGGCTGATGCTGGCGGGCGGCCCCGTTCAGAGCATGCAATTGACGATTCAAAAAGTGGACGGCAGCGGGACATCCTATGCGCTGCTCGCTTCGGGTTCCGTGTCCACTAACGGTTGGACGCTGCTGTCGGGACAATATACCTTCAACCCTTCCGGCACGGTTTCGGCGCTGAATTTGTATGCGGAAATGCCTTCCAGCTCGAACGCCGCCTTTTTTATTGACGACTGGGTTGTGCAGCCGGTGAATATTTCCACCAATGGACAATGCGCCCTGGACTGGACCAATGTCTTTCAACACATAGACGGTTTTGGCGCGTCTTCGGCCTGGTTCGGCAGTTGGACCACCAATCAGGCTGACATGTTCTTCTCGACGAACAGCGGCAGGGGAACCTCACTCGACAGGGCGACGAATTTCGATTTCAACGGTATTGATCTTTCATTGTTACGCAATCGCATCGCGCCCGACGGAACGACGGTGGAGACGAACATTATGCAAATGGCGCAGGCGCGTGGTGCGAAAGTCTGGAGCACTACCTGGAGTCCGCCCGCGGCTTACAAGGATTCCGGGACGGTCAACGGCGGTAATTTCCTTTCCGCCTATAATCAGGCTTACGCGAACAAGCTCGCCAATTATGTTCTAAACATGAAAACCAATTTCGGCCTGAACATTTACGCCGTCTCCGTTCAGAACGAACCGAATTACAACACCACCAATTACGAGTCCTGCGTCTGGACCGGCCAGCAGTTCCACGATTTCCTGCCCTATCTCCACAGCGCGCTTACCAGCAACGGCGTCGGCTCGACGAAAATTATGATTGCCGAATCTGCCGGTTGGAG
>JBGPDH010000039.1:0-18585 GCA_041482195.1 Verrucomicrobiia bacterium | reverse complement strand
ATTACCAACGATGTGATGACTTACGGTGTCACAGTTACCAACCTGGGACCCAATGCCGCGTCCAACGTCGCGCTGACCAATACGTTGCCGACGGGTGTGTTGTTCAATGGCATTTCCCCTCCCGGCCAGGCGTTCACCACATCAGGCAGCAATATGGTTTTCAATTTGGGCACGCTCTTGGTTGGCGGCTCTGCCAATCTGCTGTTCACGGTGGAACCGACCAATGCGGGTGCCCTGCCATTTTCCGCGTCGGTCGGCGCGTCGGGGGTTACGGACACCAACACCGCCAACAATTTTTTCACCACCAATATCCTGGTCACCAATTATCTGTCCGGCCCGTTGGGCGTCACGACCAATTCCAGTCAGACTTACAACGCGCAAAACGGGTTGATCGAACAGTTCATCACGGTCACGAATGATACTGCCAGTACGATTGCCGCCGCGCGTGTGGTCCTGACCGGTTTGACGAATCTGTTGGTGAATACCGTCGGTACCAACTCAGGCAATCCGTTTGTCTATTACCTGGCCCCGCTGGCCGCCGGTCAGAGTGCGTCTCTGCTGCTGCAGTATTATATCCCGACGCGTTCGCCGTTTGCCTTTTCCAATGCACAGTTGAATGCGTTCGCGGTGCCGCCCGTCGTCTTTTCCGCGCCCCGACCAGCCTCGGTCAGCGCGAACCTCAATATTTCACGCATCGTTCAACTGCCGAACGGCAATATGCTGTTGGAGTGGCCGGCAGTGGCCAATCAGAGGTACACAGTGGTTTACAGCGACGATGCGTCGTTTTCCAACGCCATGATTGCGCCTCCTTCCATCATCGCACCGGCAAACCGCTTGCAGTGGATTGATTATGGGCCACCTACCACCGTCTGTGTGCCGACCAATGCCGCGCGCTTTTATCGCGTTTTTCAAAACCCCTGATTTGATGAAATCGCTGCGCTCCTTCATGAATCCCGTAGCAGTGGACGTGAGTCCGCTCCTTCTGCTCATCATCAAGGTCAGAGCCAACTCACGTTGGCTGCTACGCTTGAAATGGGTGCCGCGCGACATTTGGCCCGTGTGGTGCCTGCTGATGGGCCTGGTGGGGTTTTCGCCGGCGGTGCTGGCCCAGCCGGATACGTTCGGCGGAAATCCGGATTCCTACGCTTTCATCCGTATCCCGTCGGACACAGACGACTGGACGCGCCATTTTCGCATCGGCGCGTTGTTGGGGATGAACATCAGCGCCAACTTCACCCGGAGCGGGACCTTCGGCATTTCCGGCAACGACCCGGCTCAGGGGATTTTCGATGACGGCTATGTGCGGACCGACAACACAGGAAATGCCGGAGGCCAGACGTCCTACTGGGGTTACAACAACGCGTCGCAATTAAGTGGACAGGACCTGACCATGAGTGCCGCCACCTCATTTACCACCAGCAGCAGCGACAAGGTTCAGGGCGGAGTGTTCCCCGGCTTCGACATGGCTTATGGCGATAACCTTTGGTATTGGAGGCACGCCCGGGTGGGCTGGGAGTTTGGCTTCGGGCTGCTTCCGATCGATATCGTCGACAACCAGACCGCACCCGCGATCGTCAATCAATCCACTTTTATATTCAATACCGGTGGTATCGTCGTGCCGCAGGCGCCTTATCAAGGGCCTTTCAATGCGGGACCCTACGAACCGACCATCCCGACCAATTACACGTCCAGCTCGGCCGTCATTCCCAACGGAAACGTCAGTGGGTCGCAAACAATGGACGTGATGCTTTATACCTGGAGAGTGGGGCCGACATTTTATTGGGATTTGGGCGAAAAAGTCGGGGTGTCCCTGGGTGCGGGGCCCGCCGTGGGTCTGGTGTCAGGTGCTTACAAATACGACGAAGTGATTACCGCCAACAATGTCAGCGCCCACAACAGCGGAACGATAGGCGGAACGGATTTCGTTTACGGGGGCTACGTCAATGCCATGGTGATGTATCATGCGGTGGAGAACGGTGATATTTATGCCGGCATCCAGTTCATGCCGATGAGTAACGCCACCATCAGCGGCAGTGGGCGGGAGGGACGATTAAATCTGGGCGGCCAGGTCCATTTTTCCATCGGCGTCAACTGGCCGTTTTGATTTTGGAGCAACGCGATTTATTTGACGGCACGGGCACGTTGCTAAATCTTCCGCTCATAAACCCGAATCTGTTGACCAACGCTAATATGCGTCGTTTTCATGTCAGGATTTAGAGCCTGCAGCCCTCTGACTGTCGTCTGAAAATGTGCTGCAATCTTGACTAACGTGTCTCCTGTCTTAACGACGTAAACCCCAATCTCGAGCGTCGAGCCAGGCTCGGCATTTGTAGTGAACAGGAAAGCCTCACCTGTACTACCAACCTGTTTCTGCTTCTGAAGCGGGACTGCCTCGTCTGAAGCGCAACCAGCGATTGACGCACCTAATAGCGTCGCAATGATGACGTATAAGTCTTGAATACGCATGATGTAAGAAGCAGTCTACACAGTATGGCTGGTGATGAGACGAGAAGCGGTGTCTGTTTTCCGGGAACGGGGATTGCGCGCCCCCACGAGCGCACTCATTTCGAAGGTCGCCCGCCCCTCCGGGTTGTCCCAGGGACGCTCCAGGATATTGAGCCGTTCCCGGTTTGACCGGGTTCTCCCAGATATCGCCGGCATGTATCGGTGTGTGATCCGGCGGACCCTTCGGGTTGGGGTGCGACATGCGAATCATTCTCGCAGAATCCTCATTAGTTGCACTTCAAATGTGAAACTAAACGGCGAATCAGAACTCACCCCGAATCATGCCTGCTGTCAGGATTTCGTTCATGTTAGTGCAACACATAGTATCCCAGCTGAAATGGTGAGGTCACTATGTCGGCGGGAACCGTCACTGGCAGCAAACTATAATACGCAGGACGAGGCTGGAAATGCATCTCGTAATCGACGACTTTTCCCGTTCCAGAAGGGGAATGCCGACTCGATATCCCTTCAGCGCGTTTGATAGCGCTATTCGTCATGCAGCCATTCAAGGTGGAGAGGGATACTACGAGGAAAAGGCTGCTGATAATTCTGGATGTGGCATTTATATAGCCGCCTAACCGTGTAATGAACTGCAATTTTGCAGCATAACGCGGAAGTGATTTTGATGGATTCTTACTATCTATATTTCCCATCAACAGCACCTTGCAGGCCAAAATGCACTCCAGGTTTGAATCCGCAAAGGCTGCATTGGCACCGTGTGTCACTTTTATCCAACCGAAGGTCAACCAATCACGCTGTGGAGAAGTGCTTTTTCATAAATGCTAGTGGGCTTGGACAATCTGGCTGGTCATAAGACCAGAAGCGGTGTCTGTTTTCCAGGGACGGGGATTGCGCGCCGGCGTGAGCCGAAGTGCCGAGCCCCAATGTTTGGTAGGAAACGCAAACATAGAAGGGAAAACAGACACCATGAAAAGTTACATATTCCTGAAGCCCGAACCTGTCCGGAGCCAAATCAAGTCCGTCCTCGCCGGGACCAAGCCCTCAGTTTTATTCGTCGTCCTGGACGTGCACAACGATTCGATTGTCGTCTCGATTGCCCACGGTGATTCAACCGAGGTGCGGCGGTAAACGGGTCATAAACGGGTCACCCAGACCAGTGTGAGATTAAATCGGGCTCCGAGAGCGCCACCCGCCGGAGCTATCATCCACCATTTACCGCTACGGATTGCTTAGGCGGAAAAACAAAGTGTTCGCAGGCGCCGGGATGGTGATACTGTAGACGCCATTGTTCGAGGCGTAGGGGAACCCCCAAGGCGACCAACTGAATTTCGCCATATTGGCGCTTTGTTGTAAGGTGTAGGAGCCGCTGGCGGGCCAGGAGACGGTGACATTGGTGCCGATATGGCTGATGGCCAGGTTCGGCGGCGGCGTCGCGGCCGGAGCGAATGTGATGGAGTTGAACGTCAAATCGTAGGGCAGGCCGCCACTCCCAGCAGGGTCATTAAAAATGACCGCCGGGTTAATCCCCAGGTTGCAGCCGTATAAGTGATTCGATCCACCCTGTGTGTAGGCCGTAAATTTAGGCAAGGATGACAAATTTACCGTCATAGTGACGTTGCTGCCGACCCAAACGATGCCGTTGGAGTTACCCGGATTGTTCCATCCGCAGTATGGGACAGGCAGACTAGTGTACGCACCACTATCGAGATTTAAGTAGAACTGAATCCCGATCCAGTTGTAATTGGTATAAAACGATGTTCCCGAAGACGCCATGCTCGGCGTCGGATTGACTGTAAAAGCCAAGGTGCAAGTCACGTCGTTGGTAGCGAGCTGAGGATTACCATTGTCAAAGGTAACGCCCGTGCCGTTGTTCAGGTCCGCATAACCGCTGCCATAACCACCAATCGTCGACGTTACTTCCATGCCGGACACCGGCTCATCCAACACCGCGTTTGTATAGGCAAAAATAGTGTGAAAGTTCACCGCAGAAGTGTTGGCCGGGTAGTTGTTCCAATTAGGGTACAGCGAACTGTTGGGTAGCCAGGGTGGATAGAAATTATCCCAGTAGTAGATGTCTTGAGCCTGCGCCCAGCCGGCCAATGTCAATCCGCACGCCACTGCGAGCCCGGTCGCCAGCCGTCTTGTTGCTGATTTGATTTTCATAATAGCACTGTCTGATTTCTTGATTCGTTTGGTTCAAGAAACCGTTGACAGTTTCGTAACTCTGAAAAGTATAACCCTGAAATACCATCTTCGACAGTCGCATGAAATGGCTACTGACTTAAGAGAGCTTCTTTCTGAGCGTGATACCTGTCATACAAAGTCCAGCGCCAACCAGAACGATGCTCGTTGGCTCTGGAACTGGTGAAAAAGCAACGTCATCAATCTCGAACGAAGGGAGTGCGGTCGTGGCGACAACCTTCGCAAATGCAGTCTCGGAGGTAATTTCGACGTATGGGCTGCTTGCGGCGCTAAAGTCACCCGCCAAGCCGATGGGGTCTCCCGGGATTTGCGTCCCTACAACCGTGCCTAAGACATTATTTGCAGCGTCGAAAAAGGTAAGCGTGTTGCCGGCATCAACAGACCCCCACTCGAGTCCAAGGTAATGCTGAGGAATCGAGAAGTGGAGTGTCGCTGACCCGCCCGGCTCAACCACGACGTATTGGCTGTTGTCAAAGCCAGAGGCAGGGGATTCACCAAAATAGGCAGCCGTTGAACCGGAGAAAGTCGGCGGGTAGTAGGTAAGTGGAGAGTTGCCTGTGGTAACAAATGCTGAACCCGAGAGTGTCAGAATGGACGGGTTCGGCTCGTCAAAATTCTCTAAAGTAGCGCCACTGACACCAGGAACGCCACCGACGGTAGCAGTAACGTACAATTGTGCGTTAGTGACATTAGGGGTGCTCATGGCCAAAATCGCAATGATTGAGAGTGAGAAATATGTTTTCATGGTGTGCTTTTAGTTTGTGGTTGCTGATTGTAAGTTATTCCGCGCCTGAAAAGCGCTGAACCAGCTCGATAATACGAACAGTATAGCTTATGGTCAATCCGCGAACATTTAGAGGGGGGGCAAACTTCCTTGCGCCAAAACCGTCGAGCTAATCTAACTGAAACTCAAGGGGCAGTGGCCAGGGCTCCAGCGCGGGTTAGGCATCTTCGGTCTTTGGAAATTTGTGAACCATCTCCTGCAAATCTTTCTTTTGCTTCTTGAGGACCGCATCTAACGCCTGTTCATCTTCCTTTGTCGGGAGCGTGCCGTAAATCAAATACCTGATGTGCCACCGTGACTGAACTCGTGTAACTAACGAAAAGGAATAGACCGAAACAACGTGGGCGATGTCCATCGCGCTGCCAGAGAAAATTGCACTGAACTCCTTGCCAAACGTCCATGCTTCACTATCTCCAATGTGCGGCATGCTTTTGCGAGCTACCTGAAACTTATGGATGCCTCTGGTATTCTGTGTGCCTGCGAACAAAAGTTCCTCCTCGTTGGGAGAACCTGCCTCGAGTCCTGTGGCCTGATAAAGCAAAGCATCCACCACAACCGAAGCAATGTCACTGTTACCAAGATGCTTCGTCATCTCGGAAAAAAAGACCGTCAACTCAAGGTCAAAAATACTGTTAGCGAGTGCTATCTCCTTCGCGCTTGCGCCCGAAACGGCGGCTGCAATGCCTCTGGCAATGCGTATCAGCGGGTTAGGGGTATGACTGCGGAGCAAACTTCGAGCTGCCTCTTTTGCATCACGATACAACTCGTCTGCAAACTTCGGGAGCGAATCAATGACGGTCTGGAGCCTCGCATCTGGTGCCGGATAATGAGAAACCAAATAGCTCAACGCTCCATTACCCGCTCGCAATCTTGAATCCTGCTGCGCGACCATGTTTCTCATGAGGTGACACGGTTAAATACAATGCTGTAGAAAAAGACCTACGACAGATACGATTGCGGCGACCAGTGCCGCAACCAGAGTCCACGAATCGCGTCGCTCCTTTCGCATCTCAATCAGAGCCACGATTACCTTGTGCTCCTCCGTCATCGCTTCCCACTGCTGCTTTGCGACATGAAGGTCAAACAGCGACTTGCATTTATATTCCTGACGGGCTTGTTCAATTCTTGATGGCATAAGAGGTAACACCTAACGCTCCAAAGCTGAACCGCACCCTAAGGAAGTCAAGCCCCTCGTAAAACTCGCTGTGACGAGTTGGAGCTCCAAAACGCACCATTGCGCGTCCGTGAAATAAACTCGCGTGCACCTCAAGCGTGGGCGCAGGGTTATCGTAAATATTCGACGATCACGAATCATCGCTCCTGAACACGCAAGCGAACACAAATTCAACGCGACAATTCCATTTGAAAAACACGCACAACACATATCAACACGTTATGCATACGCGTTATGCAACTTGAGTCCAAAGACGCAGCGAAGCTGAAAACCGTTGGTTTTATTGATGAATACGAAATGGCGACCCTACCGGGAATCGAACCCGGGCTCCCACCGTGAAAGGGTGGTGTCCTAACCGCTAGACCATAGGGTCGTCCGAGCACGCCACGATAATCATTCTTTCCCCGCTGTCACGCAAATTCACTTTCCCCCATCCGCTTTTTCACGTACTTTGGGCGGGTTCATGAAAGTCTTAATTGACGGCAAATACTATAACGAACGCGCCGCGAAGATTTCGGTCTTCGATCACGGCCTGCTTTATGGCGACGGCGTTTTCGAAGGCATCCGTGCCTACCATGGCCGCGTGTTCAAATTGCGCGAGCACATCGACCGGCTCTTTTGTTCGGCCAAGTCGATCCTGCTCGAAATCCCCATGTCGCATGCGCAGATCATGCGGGCGGTCATCGAGGCCTGCCGGGTCAATAAAATCCGCGACGGCTACGTCCGGCTGATCGTGACGCGCGGCGTGGGCTCGCTCGGTCTGAACCCACACCGGTGCAAACATCCATCGGTCATTATCATTGCCGACAAAATCCAGCTGTATCCGCCGGCCTTCTACCAGAAAGGCATGGAGATTGTGACGGTGCCGACCATGCGCAATTTGCACAGCGCGCTGAATCCGGCCATCAAGTCTTTGAATTACCTCAATAACATCCTCGCGAAAATTGAGGCGAACCAGGCCGGTTGCGAGGAGGCGGTGATGTTGAACGCCGAAGGATTCGTGGCCGAATGCTCGGGCGATAACCTGTTCATTGTGAAGAACGGCCAGCTGTTCACGCCACCGCTTTCGGCCGGTGCCCTTTATGGCATCACCCGGGGCGTGGTCATGGAGCTGGCCGAAGAGGAGGGGCTGGGTGTTTCCGAACCCAACCTGACACGGTATGATTTGTTCAACGCGGACGAATGTTTCTTGACCGGTACCGGCGCGGAAATCGTGCCGGTGGTGAAGATTGACGGGCGGGTGATTGGCACGGGTAAACCGGGGCCGATTACGCACAAACTGGTCACGGAATACCACGCTTTGACGAAGAACTCCGGCGAGCCGATATATAAGTGACGCAGGCGGAAATCCGGTGTATTATTACGTGGTTAAACATGCTGGATTGACGGTTTGATAATTCAATCAGTGACGTAATCATGCAGTGTTCCATTTGCAAAGAGAAACCGGCCACCGTGCATCTCACCCAGATTGTGGGTGAGAAAATGCAGAAGCTGGATTTGTGCGAGGAATGTGCCAAGGCCAAGGGCATTAATGACCCGACTGCCTTCTCGCTGGCGGACGCGGATGTTTTGTTCGGCCTGGGCGCCTCGCAGGAAATCGAGCAGGCGGGGGGCGGGGTCGAGGCCAAATGCCTGCGTTGCGGGTTTACGCAGGCGGATTTCAAAAAGTCAGGCCGGCTCGGTTGTCCGGAGTGTTACCACACCTTTGCCGAAGGTCTGGACGGGTTGCTCAAGTCTATGCACAAAGGCACCCATCACTCAGGCAAAGTGCCGGAGGCGCTCCGCGCCAACCGCGAGCAATCCGATCAGCTCAAATCGCTGCAAAAGAAACTGGCCAAAGCCATCGAGGAGGAAAATTTTGAACAGGCGGCCCAACTGCGCGACGAGATCAAACAAATCACGCCGCGTGGGACGGGCCTGGGCGTGTCGTAAAATGAAATTGGACGAGTTTCTCATTTCTCCCGCGGAAACGGCGCGACGGCACGGTCCGCACGATCGGATCGTGATGTCCAGCCGGGTCCGGCTGGCGCGCAATTTAAAGGATGCCGCCTTTCCGGGCTGGGCCAAAAAAGCGGAACGGCTCAAAGTCCTGGAAGCCATCCGGCCGGCGGTCGAGGGCCTGCCGGAAATGAAGGATTGTTTTTCCGACGTAATGGACAACCTGACCACGCTCGACAAACAAATTCTGGTCGAACGCCATCTGATCAGCCGCGAGCATGCCGTCAAAAGTTCGGGCAGCGGCCTGGTTTTCAACCGCGAGGAAAGTTTCTGCGTGATGATCAACGAGGAGGATCATTTACGGATGCAGGCGTTGCGTCCGGGCCTGCAATTGCGCCAGGCCTGGGGCGCCATTGACCATCTGGATTCCGAGCTCGAAAAGAAACTCGATTACGCATTCAACAACGACCTCGGCTATTTGACCGCGTGCCCGACCAATCTCGGCACGGCCATTCGCGTCAGCGCCATGCTGCATCTGCCCGGCCTGGTCCTGGCCGAGCAAATCAATCCCATTATTCAATCCGTCAACAAGCTCGGCCTGGCCGTGCGCGGATTGTACGGTGAAGGGACGGAGGCGCTCGGCAACGTGTTCCAGGTTTCCAACCAGATGACCCTCGGTGAGACCGAATCCACCATTGTCGAACGGCTGGACAAGGTATTGTCCCAGATTATCGAGCATGAGGAAAACGCCCGCCAAATCCTGCTGGAAAAGAGGCCGAAAGTCGTTTTCAACCATATCGGCCGCGCCTATGGCATCCTGGCCAATGCGCACAGCATTTCGTCCAAGGAAACCATGAATTTGCTGTCGCTGATGCGGTTAGGGGTGGATTTGGGGCTGTTCCCGGCTGACGAACGTCCGACGGTGGATGAGCTGTTCATCGTGACGCAACCGGCTCATTTGCAGAAGCAATTCTCGGACAAATTATCGGCCGAGGAACGCGACTTGCTACGAGCAGACATGCTGCGGGACCGGTTGAAACACGTCAGCCGGCCCAACACAAAAAAAGGTGGGGCGGGATTGGACAAAACCGCCAATTCATAGCACAATAAAGCGAGTATGAGCGATGAAGCGATGAGTAATTTTACGCCGCGCGCCCAACAGGTGCTCGCGCTGGCGCGGAAGGAAGCCGACCGGTTTAATCACAACTTTCTCGGCACCGAACATCTTTTGCTCGGCCTGATTAAATTGGGCCAGGGCGTGGCGGTGAATGTCCTCCAGAAAATGGGATTGGACCTGGAAACCGTCCGCATGGAAGTCGAGAAACAGGTCGGCACCGGCCCGGACCAGAAGATGATCGGCAACATTCCCTACACGCCGCGCGTGAAGAAAGTCCTGGACCTGGCCAAACGGGAAGCCAAAAACCTTAACCACACCTACATCGGCACCGAGCACATTCTGCTGGGGCTGTTGCGGGAAGGTGACGGCGTGGCGGCGCGTATTTTACGGAGCCTCGACGTGGACATTGAGCAGACGCGGCAGGAAATTTTAAAGGAACTGGACCCGAATTTCACCGGCGAAGAATCCTCCATCCCGGAGCCCGGCGGTGAGAAGGGGCCGGTGGAAAAGAAGGGTGAGGTCAAGACGCCCGCCCTCAAAGCCTTCGGACGCGACCTGACGGAAATTGCGCGCAAGGGCGACATGGATCCGGTGATCGGGCGCAAAGACGAGATCGAACGCGTCATCCAAATTCTCTGCCGTCGCACGAAGAACAACCCGGTATTGCTTGGCGAAGCCGGCGTGGGCAAGACGGCCATTGTCGAAGGGCTCGCGCAGGAAATTGCCAAAGGCAATGTGCCGGACCTGTTGCGTGACAAACGCGTGGTCACCCTCGATCTGGCCCTGATGGTTGCGGGCACGAAATATCGCGGACAGTTTGAAGAGCGCATCAAGGCGGTCATGGATGAAATCCGCCGCGCGAAAAACATTATTTTGTTCATCGACGAGCTGCACACCATTGTGGGTGCGGGTTCGGCGGAAGGCACGATGGACGCTTCGAACATCATCAAGCCGGCGCTCTCGCGCGGTGAGATGCAGTGCGTCGGCGCGACCACGCTCAACGAATATCGCAAGTACATCGAAAAGGACGCCGCGCTCGAACGCCGCTTTCAGGCTGTGAAGGTCGAAGCGCCTTCGGTGGACGAGGCGATCCAGATTTTGCGGGGACTCCGGCACAAATACGAGGAGCACCACAAGGCCGAGTTTACCGACCAGGCGGTGGAGGCTTCCGTGAAGCTGTCCGACCGTTACATCACCGACCGGTTCCTGCCGGACAAGGCGATTGACGTGCTGGACGAGGCCGGTTCGCGCGCGCGCATCGGCACCATGACGCGGCCACCGGAAATCAAGGCGATGGAAGCCGAGATCGAAGAGATCAAGGGCAAGAAGGAGCGCGCCATCAAGAACCAGGATTTCGAAGGCGCGGCCCAGATGCGCGACAAGGAAAAGCAGGCCAAGGAAAAATTGGAGGCTCACCTGCGTGACTGGCGCGCCGCGCGCGAGGAAAAGCACGTGGTCGTGGCTGAAGAAGACATTTTGCACGTCGTTTCCAAATGGACCGGCATACCGCTGCAACGGATGGAGCAGGGCGAGATGCAGCGGCTGCTGACGGTCGAGCAGGAAATGGAGAAGATCGTCATCGGCCAGCACGAAGCCGTTTCCGCCATTTGCAAGGCGTTGCGCCGGTCGCGGGCGGATTTGAAGGATCCGCGCCGGCCCATCGGCACCTTTTTGCTCCTCGGCCCGACGGGCGTGGGCAAGACGCTGCTGGCCAAGACGCTCGCCGAGGAGATGTTTGGCGATTCGAAGTCGCTCATCCATCTCGACATGAGCGAGTACATGGAGAAGTTCAATGTCTCGCGCCTCATCGGGTCGCCGCCCGGTTACGTGGGTTACGAGGAAGGCGGACAGCTCACCGAGAAGGTGCGGCGCAACCCGTATTCCGTCGTCCTGTTCGACGAAATTGAAAAGGCGCACCCGGACGTGTGGAACATGCTGTTGCAGATTCTCGAAGAAGGGAAGCTGACGGACAACGTGGGTCGCGTGGTGAATTTCCGCAACACCATCGTGCTGATGACCTCAAACGTCGGCTCGGATCTGATCCGCCGGCAATCCACGCTCGGCTTCTCGCCCATCACCGACGAGAGCAGCTACGAGAAGATGCGCGAGAAAATCCTCGACGAATCCAAGAAGACCTTCCGGCCCGAGTTCCTGAACCGGCTGGACGACTTGATTGTGTTCCGCTCGTTCACCAAGCCCGACCTCATCCAGATCCTGGATTTGGAGGTCAACAAGGTTTTGGAACGGTTGCGCCACAAAAACCTCAAGCTCGAACTGGACGCCACGGCAAAGGATCTTCTGGTCGAGAAAGGCTATGACCCACAATACGGAGCGCGGCCAATGCGCCGATCAGTGGAGCGTTTCCTGGAAGACCCGCTGGCCGAGGAAATTCTCAAAGGAAACCTGCACCAGGGTGAGCCGATCCTGGTCACGGCGGCGAACGACAAGCTGGTATTTAACCAGAAAGCCGCGGCGACCGGCGCGGTGGCCAGTTGATGGGATGAGTCTTTATCATGTAACTGCGTTCATTTATGGACGCAGTTTTTTTTGTCGGTGAACTTCGTCTTTTCATCGTGCCGGGAAACCGCTAGCTTTTGAACAATGAAAGGCATCATTCTGGCCGGCGGTGCCGGGTCGCGGCTTTATCCCCTGACACTGGTGGCGAGCAAGCAACTCCAACCGGTCTATGACAAGCCGATGGTTTATTATCCGCTGACGACGCTCATCGAGGGCGGTATCCGCGACCTGTGCCTGATTTCCACGCCGCACGATTTGCCGCGCTTCAAACAAATGCTCGGTGACGGCAGCCGGTTCGGCATCGCCCTCGAATACCGTGAACAAGCCGAACCGCGGGGAATTGCCCAGGCCTTTCTGATTGCCGAATCATTCATCGGCCGGGACAACGTGGCTCTGATTCTGGGCGACAACATTTTTTACGGCAGCGATGTGTTTTACCGCAAGATTGCCGAATTCAAAAGCGGCGCGATGATTTTTGGCTACCATGTCCACGACCCGGAACGCTATGGTGTGGTTGAATTTGACGGCGAGGGCCGGGCCATTTCCATTGAGGAAAAACCGAAACACGCAAAGAGCGATTACGCGGTACCCGGGCTTTATCTCTACGACAATAACGCAGTGACCGTCGCGAAGTCATTGAAACCTTCCGCGCGCGGGGAACTGGAAATCTCCGACCTGAATGTCGTGTACTTGCAGCGCGGGCAACTGCATGTCCATCGGCTCAGTCGCGGATTTGCCTGGCTGGATGCGGGCACCAGCAGCAGCCTGCACGACGCCTCGGCTTATGTGCAGGCGATTGAAAAACGCGCCGGCATCAAAATCGGCTGCCCGGAGGAAGCGGCGTTCCGCGCGGGCTTCCTCCAGCTGGCCCAACTGGAAGAACTGACGGGCCGGATGCCCAAGTGTGAATACCATGCGTACCTGAACGAGGTCGTTGCGGAAGCGAAACGGCTGGCAGCTTGTTAAATTGTTACATGGTTAAATTGTTAAATCGTGGAATCCAGTCGCGCGCAATTCTTTGTGGCGAATCGACGGTTCAACAATTCAACGATTCACTACTATGATTTTATTGCTCGGTGCATCCGGTTACATCGGTGAGGCGTTCGTACGCGAGTTGCAGCGCCGCCAATGGGCTTTCAAGCCGCTTTCGCGCAAGGAAGTGGATTACAGCCGGTTGGAGGTATTGCTGAAATTTTTGAAGGAAGCCAAACCGGAATTCCTCGTTAATGTCGCCGGTTTTACCGGCAAACCGAACGTGGACGCCTGCGAAATCGCCAAAGCCGACACCCTGGTGGGGAACGCGTTACTGCCGCAAACCATCGCCCATGCCTGCGCGATCTGTGCCATTCCCTGGGGGCATGTTTCGTCCGGCTGCGTTTTTTCGGGCGCCAAAGTTACCGGGAACGGCCACCGGCACGCGGAAAAGGATCTGACCCGGCCGGACCTGCGTTCGCTGGTCGATCAATCGCCGGACGCCATCCACGGTTTTACGGAAACCGACCCGCCGAACTTCACTTTTCGCGATCCGCCGTGCAGTTTCTACAGCGGCACCAAGGCGCTGGGCGAGGAAGCCATCGCCGGCGTCGGGCAGAGTTACATCTGGCGGCTGCGGATTCCTTTCGATGAATTTGACAACAGCCGCAACTATCTCAGCAAGGTACAGCATTACGAGAAAGTTTATGACAATGTGAATTCGATTTCGCATCGCGGCGATTTTGCGCGGGCGTGCCTGGACCTGTGGGACCGCCGCGCTCCCTTCGGCATTTACAACATGACCAACCCGGGTTTTGTCACCACCCGGCAGGTGGTGGAGTTGGTGGAAAAAATTCTGAAGCCGGACAAACGCTTTGAATTCTGGCAGAACGACGCCGAATTTTACCGGCGGGCCGCCAAAAGCCTGCGTTCAAATTGCGTGCTGGACGTGTCGAAACTGCTGGCCACGGGCGTGAAAATCAGGCCCGTCGTCGAAGCCATCGAGGATTCGCTCCGGAATTGGAAACCGGAGAATTAAGCCACAGATGCACACAGATTTTCACAGATTCAGCTCAAGTACGTATTTCTTTTTTATCGGTGTCTTATCTGTGCCAATCTGTGGCCAAACAAGATGAATTTGCTGATTACAGGCGGTGCGGGGTTTATCGGGTCCAACGTGGTTCACCATGTGATTGACCGGCCGGAGGTTGCGCGGCTGGTGAATCTGGATGGCCTGACGTATGCCGGGCACCTGGAAAATCTGGAAAAAGTTACCCGACACCCCAAATACGTTTTTGAACAGGTAGATTTACGCGATAAGGCCGCGGTCCTTCATGTCGTTAAACAACATCACATCACCCACGTCATGCATCTGGCGGCGGAATCGCACGTGGACCGTTCCATCACCGGCCCGGGTGATTTCATTCACACCAACGTGGTCGGCACGTTCAACCTGCTCGAAGCCTGCCGCGATTATTGGTTGAGTCCCGGGTCCAAAGTCCACAATCCAAAGTCGGAAGTTCGATTTCATCACGTTTCCACCGACGAAGTTTACGGTTCGCTCGGCCCCACGGGTTTTTTCCAGGAGACCACGCCGTACGCGCCGAACTCACCTTATTCTGCCAGCAAGGCCGCCAGTGACATGTTGGTACGTGCCTACCAGCACACCTATGGTTTGCCGGCCGTGATCACCAATTGCTCGAACAATTACGGGCCCTATCAGTTCCTCGAGAAGCTGATTCCGGTTGTCATCCAAAGCGTGCTCGCCCGCAAGCCGGTTCCCGTTTACGGCGACGGTCTGAACGTGCGCGACTGGTTGTACGTGCGCGACCACGCCGAAGCGCTCTGGCTGGTGCTCACACGCGGAAATACTGGCGAGACCTACAATATCGGCGGCCACAACGAATGGGCGAACCTTCGCATTGTGGAATTGATTTGTGACCTTATCGACGAACTGGCACCCAAACTCGGCGGCAACTCGCGCAAGCTCATCTCCTTCGTCAAAGACCGGCCCGGACATGACCGGCGTTACGCCATTGACGCTTCAAAGATCCAGCGCGAGCTGGGCTGGGCGCCCGCACACAGATTTGAACAGGGCATTCGCGAAACCATCCAATGGTATCTGGATAATCAGACATGGGTGAAGGCCGTGACCAGTCATTCATGATTTACGATTTGCGATTTACGTACCGCAATGGATTTGTGAGAGAGTCGTAAATCGTATATCGTATATCGTAGATGAAAACATTGACAGTGGTTCTAGGCTTGTGGCTGGCGCTCCTTTTCAGCGCGGGCGCACAAACCAACTCCATTGTCTGGCACAAGGCCACGGACCGGGTGGACGCAGACGTTCATGCCCTGAACCTGCCGAATCTGCTGGAGCAAATTACCGCTCAAACCGGCTGGCGGGTCTATGTCGAACCAGGCACGGCCCACAGCGCCTCGACCAAATTCAGGAACCTGCCGCCCGGCGACGCCCTGCGGATGTTGTTCGGCGATCTTAATTTCGCCCTCGTGCCGCAAACTAATGCCGCACCGCATCTCTACGTTTTCACCACCCGCATGGAAAATGCCACGCGACTGGTGCGGGCATCCAAACGGGTTGTGCCCAAACACGTGCCGAACGAACTGCTCCTGAAACTGAAACCGGGTGCGAATATTGACGCCCTCGCGAAGGCAATTGGCGCAAAAGTCATCGGGCGGAACGATAATCTCGGCATCTACCGGTTGCAGTTTGCCGATGCCGCCGCAACCGACGCCGCGTTGGACCAATTGAAAACCAATCCTGACGTGGAGGACGTGGATTATAATTACGTTTACGATCCACCCCCGACGCCCCAGGCGCTCGACAACGCGCCGATGGGACCGGTTTCGCTCACGCTCGATCCCTCCACCCCAAACGATCCGTGCAGCCCGGTGGTGGGCCTGATTGACACACCCGTGCAATCACTCGGCAGCCAGCTCGATCCGTTTATGCTCAAGCCGATTTCGGTTGCGGGTGATACGACCGCCTGTTCGTCGGACATCACTCATGGCACGGCGATGGCGCAAACAGTGTTGCGTGGTGTTTCCCAGCAAATCAAAGGTACCGGTTCCGGTGGCAGCAAAGTCAGAATTTTGCCCGTGAATGTCTATGATTCGTGCGAAACGACGACGACCTGGAACGTTGCTCTCGGCGTGCAGGCGGCGGTGGATAATGGCGCAACTGTGTTGAACATGAGCCTTGGTGGTGCGACCGACAGCGCCGTGCTGGATGATATCCTTCGTCAGGCACTCGGTCGCGGGATTATGGTTTTCGCAGCGGCCGGCAACCAGCCCGGAACCACGCCGACTTTTCCGGCCGCAATTCCCGGTGTCAATGCCGTGACCGCTCTGGGTGCGCCGGGACAGCTGGCCTCGTATGCCAATTATGGAAGTTTTGTGGACATGGCGTTGCCGGGCGCAAGCGTGGTCTATCTCGGCAGTCAGGCTTACGTCGTGCAGGGGACTTCGGCTTCAACAGCGTATGCAAGCGGCGTGGCGGCGGGAGTTAAAGGAATCAACTGTATGCCGTGGCCACAAATCCAAACCGTGATGCAAAAAAGATTCCCCGTGCCGCAGAAATAAAATCGGGTCTGGCGTCTGGCGTCCAGGTTTCGGGGGAGAATGGAAAATGTACCCTAACACCCGAATCAAGCCCCAGCTCCCAGAGCCAGGATGCCAGCTCCGGTTCAGTGCGTCATGCAGCCGATTCTGGCGAAGGCGACCACGTAGGCGATGACGGCGGCGATCAGGAACCACGGTTTGCCGGCGACCGTCAGCAAAATGCCCGCGCCCAGAACCACGCCCATCAACACATACACCAGAACTGCCAGAACCAGTTTCATTACGCTGATTATAAGATTTTTGGAGGAATGCGCAAGCCGTTCAATAAACCGGCACCGCCGCAGCTGAGCCGGGAAAACACTTTGACGCGAATTTCACGAATTCACACGAATTAAAATCTCATTCGCGATAATTTGCGTAATTCGTGTCAACTCTGGTTCAATAAACCAAAACCAGCACCGCCGCAGATTGTGCTGACTTCACCACGTCCTCAAACTTCTCATCCTTCGTATTGGGCGTTTTGAGCCTCAATCAAAGTTCACGCAGAATCGCTATGCCCCATTTAGCCTTGGCGTGCTTGTACAGCATCATTACAGCACCTTAACGCATAAGCTATGCGCACGCACTTGGAAAAATGGACGTGGCCAATCCGAGACAAATGTTAACGCCCGAATCGTCCATCCCAAACTGAATTCAGGAAAAGAGTCCGTTGCCAATGCGGAATTCGGAATGCGGATTTATCAGCGGAAATCTTCCACGTCCAAGCTGCTGCCGTCGATGATGCTTTTCAGCGTGCCGATGGGAATGGGTTTGTTTCCTTGCATGGCCACAATCACTTACCGGCCATTTTCGTGTCCCCATTTCTGATGGCTGCCGGATTGCGCCACCAATCCAAAGCCATGCCGGCGCAGAACTTTGACAACTTCTTTGGCGTTGCAAACTGGAAATCGCCGGCTCACGGCACGGCGAGTTCCACTAGTTTTGCACCTTTGTTTATTTTGACCGGTGAGGGTTCAAACCATAGTTCCAGCGCTTCCTTCGCGTTGGCAACCGCTTCCGCTTCCGTGTCTCCGGCGGAAGCGCAACCGGGCAGTTCCGGGAATACCGCCGACCAGCGATTGGTTTTTGGATCTAATTCGACTAAGAGGCGTAATTTCATGTCAGCAACCTTCCATGTCCACAAACCGCCCAGCCTCCGCGTCTTTCATGGCTTCCTTGAACTCATCGGGAATCCACGAATCGTCGTTTTCCACGACGAACTTGGCGACTTGCGCCCGTTCAGCGGGCGGCAATCCTTTGATTTGTTCAATAACCTCTGCCGCGCTCATAATGTCATTATCGCTTAAAACTTGATTCCAGCAACTCGAATCACTGTTTCCCTTTGACCAACGCCTCCACCACCGCCGAATCGGCCAGCGTCGAGATGTCGCCGATCTGATCGGTCTGGTCTTCGGCGATTTTGCGCAGGATACGGCGCATGATTTTGCCCGAACGCGTCTTCGGCAGGCTGGGCGCGAATTGAATCTTGTCCGGCACGGCAATCGCCCCGATTTCTTTGCGGACGTGTTGCGCGAGTTCCTTTTTTAAATCTTCACTGTCCCCAATGCCATCCTTGAGCGTTACAAAGGCGTAAAGCGCCTGGCCTTTGATGTCGTGCGGCATGGGCGCCACGGCGGCTTCGGCCACTTTCGGATGGCTGACCAGCGCGCTCTCGACTTCCGCCGTGCCGATGCGATGTCCGGAAACGTTTACCACGTCATCCACGCGCCCCATCAGCCAATAATCGCCGTCGGCATCCACCCGGCAGCCGTCGCCGGTGAAATACATGTT
>JBGPDH010000038.1:0-18614 GCA_041482195.1 Verrucomicrobiia bacterium | reverse complement strand
CGGACTACCACGAGCGCACGCGGCTGATGGGATTCAGCAATATCATGGGCCAGATCGCCTGGTTGTTGTGCCCCTTCTTCTACTTGTTCATCTATAACACCAACATTTTTCCTGGCCAATACGGCGCCGTCCGGGGTGCGCGCACGTTGGCCATGATCATCGGCGCGTCGATCATCGTCTTCGGCGTCATGCCCGCCCTTTTCACCAAGGAGCGCATGCGTCTGCCGCCCCGGGACAGCGAAGGTGTTCTGAAGAGCGCCATTACGTTCTTCAAGCGCTTCATCGCCACGTGGAAATCCGTTCCGTTCCTCAAGCTGTGCCTGGCCACGTTCCTGGTCTTCAATGGCTACCAGCTCGGCGCTTCGTTCACCTTCTACAACATGACGTACTATCTGTTCGACGGGGACGCGACCCGGGCGTCGCAACTCAACCTTTGGTTCGGCATAACCAGTTCGCTGGCGACGTTCGCCGTCATCTGGTTGACCACGTGGGTGTCCGCGAAGATCGGAAAGCGGCGGACGTTCTGCATCATGACGTCCCTGTCCCTTTTGGGGTGGGTGGCGAAGTGGTTCACGTATAATCCCGCGCATCCATACCTGTTGCTTCTCTCCGCTCCGCTGATTTCATTCGGGATCGGCTCGCTCTTCACCGTCGTCGGGGCCATGGTGGCCGACGTCTGCGACCTGGACGAACTCAAGACCGGCGAACGCCGCGAGGGGATGTACGGGGCGATTTACTGGTGGATGGTCAAACTCGGCATGGCCGCGGCCGCGCTCATATTCGGCTACCTCCTGAACGCCACGGGCTTTGATGTTGCACTGAAGACCGCGCAACCGGCGAGGACCCTTTATCTCATGCGCGCGTGTGACTGCGGCATTCCGCTGATTGCATCCGCGATCGCCATCTGGGCGGTCCTGACCTACGGCCTCACGGAGGCCAGGGCGCGCGAAATCCGCCTCGAGCTGGAAAAACGGCGAGGCAAGAGCAACGGCTAGTCTCTTCGTATGCGCAGGGCATAAAATTGATTTGCAACTGTTTGTTGCACCCACCTTACTCAGCGCTAAGGAGGTGAAACTAGTCTTCACGCTTCGAGGGCCATGCCACATTTACCAATTGACCCGGGACCGACGACTAACGGTCAATGAACAACTGCCGTTTACTCCCATTGAATGTTCGAAATGTATGGCGTTCCCGTAGCTCCGTTTATATCCACATCCCATATAATTGACTTATGGAAGTTTCGCCAATGGCGCCTTAAACGACGGGTCCTGGCCGCCCTTAATGAGTACGGGCAGGCTTCCCGTTGCTGCGGCGCCATGCTCATTCCGCACGTAGCAGTAGACACGATAGACGCCACTCATCGCGGTCATTTTCAGGGACACGTGCGGCTTGTCACTCTGCTCGATGACTCCGGGAATGGCCTCCCCCGCATCCGCGCCCTCCTCCTGAATTTTATAGCTGCTAAGCTCGCGGTAAATCACCCATTCATACGTCAGCTTGTCACCCTGCGGGTCGGTGGCATCAACACTGGCCTCCAGAGTGTCGCCGGTGTTAACTTCGTTAGGGCCGTTGATGATTAATTTTTTGATTATCGGGCAGATAACTTTGGGCTCTTTGCCCGACCAGAGTTCCTGCATCGTATCCAACGCAGCAAGCCTGCTGCCGTCCGGCAAGGACATGCCATACCAGGTCATGGTCGCTTCCACCTTGTTGCCCCAATAGAAAGCATACGACCCCAGGCACTCGCCGGGGTGCCCCAGCACTGTTTTCTGATACGTGTTGCTGTACCAGGTTGCCTTTTCCGTGCTCGTCATTTCATTCAGGGCCTTGAACGTGGTTTTGTTCCAATATTCCCACTGACCCGGCGGGCCAAATTCTGTGATCATATACGGCTTGGCCGTCATCCCTGCCGGTACTTGTTTGAGATAGCGGTCGCCAACGTCTGGCCCGCCGGCGTACGAATTGATGCCCACGATATCAACGTCCGGGCAATATTTGTGTAAGTTCGCCACCTTGTTTCCGCCGACTTCGGCAATCACGGTCATCGTCGGATGGTTCGGGTCCAGTTCGTGGGCGGCCTTCGCCAGATCTTCAATGGACTCCCACAGCGCTGGCGTGTCATTCCTGGTTTCCATCTCGTTGCCGATGCCCCAGACCAGCACGGCTGGATGATCCTTGTACGTCCGCACGACTTGTTTAAAATCTTCCAACTGTCGTTTGACGGTTTCAGGATCATCCGCTTTGAAACCATCCGCCTTGTGGCCTACCCAATAGCCCAACATCACCGTTACTCCCTGCTTGGCGTCCTCGTCCAATTCCCGGGGTGTGTTGGCATCCACACCCCAGAGCCGAATCGAATTCCCGCCGTTTGCCACCAGCACGCTGCGCGAGTAGTCGCCCCCGGCACCCTTGACGAGGTAAGGCTTCCCGCCGCGCAGTAGTTCCCACTTGCCGTCAGCGGTCTTAAGCACTTCCGCTTTGACTGGACCACCGGATTCTTGCGGTTCCGCGGCGCTTCCTTCAGTTGTGCCGGCGGCCAGCAGGGCGGCCGCAATGATGGCTGCCCCAACCGCCACCGGAAGGCGTGTCGCTCGTTGAATGAAAAGCTGCCTGCTAGGTTTCATGGTTGAATTTGGATGGATGGCCAGGGACGGGCGCTTATCCTTTCTGCATCAGGAATCCTTCCAGTTCCTCCAGCGATTTGCCCTTGGTTTCAGGGATAAACAATAAAATGAAAAGCAAAGCTGCAGCGGCCATCAATCCGTAGCCCAAAAAAGTTCCCGCTGAGCCAAAGTGCGACAACTCCCACGGGAAAATAAAAGTAACACTGGCGCTGACGGTCGCATTCCAGAACCCGGCGATGGAAATGGCCACGCCACGGTATTGATTGGGAAAAATTTCCGACAACAACACCCACATGACCGGCCCCAGTGAAATGGCAAAGGAAGCTACGAAGCCGATGATCGCAAACAATACCAATGAAGCGCGAATGTTTAGTCCGGCGGTAATCAGTGAATCGTGATAAGGCTCGATCCGATCGGCGCCGAATTCTGTTTCAAGGCTGCTTATAAATTCCTTGTCTGTGCTGAAAACATTTTTCGCCGAACTTTTGAGGTCGGCAATCAGATCCGCGGGAACCTTGTTTTCCTGAAGGACGACAAAGGACTTTTCTGTTAGTTGGTAACTTGAGGAGTGAAACGCCCAACTGCAAGTCAGCAACGATACCGCCATGCCCGCCGCGCCGATCACCAGGAGCGGCTTGCGGCCCAGGCGGTCCACCAGCCAGATGGCCACGAAGGTCATTCCCAGATTGACCAAACCTACCAGTACCGCCTGCCAGAATGCAGCGTTGATGCCTCCGCCTGCCTGGACGAAGATGGTGGGCAGATAATAGAAAATGGCATTGATGCCGGTGATTTGTTGGAAAAACGCTATTGCCAGGGCGATGAATAAAACAAATCTCATCCTGATGGTCAAAATCAGCACTCTCTCTATCCATGTTTTTAGACGCGTTATAATTGTCCTGGCCCACGACAGTCCGCTCGCACGGACGCCAGACGTTCTCCCGGCAAAACTTTGCCGAATGTTGAGCACTTCAACTTCCGCCTGTTCCACACCGCATGTTTTGATCAGAATCGCTTTGGCGCGTTCCTCCTGCCCTTTCCCAAACAGCCAGCGCGGGCTTTCCGGAACGGCAAAAAGCAGGAAAAAATACAGGATTGCCGGTATGGCATCCATGCCCAGCATCCAGCGCCAATTGTTATCCCCAACATTCAACAGGAAGTAGTTGGAGAAAAAAGATGCCGAGATGCCGATGACAATCATCAGTTGATTCAGTGATACAAGACCGCCGCGTAATTTCGGAGGCGAGATTTCTGCAATGTAGACCGGCGCAATCAGAATCGCTCCGCCCACCGCCAGGCCGCCGACAATTCGAGCAATGACAAACAAGATAAAGTTTGTGGTGAGCGCGGAAAGCAGGGCCGAACCGGTGAAAAACACCGCCGTGGTAATCAGAACTTTCTTTCGCCCGAAGCGATCGCTAAAGAACCCCGCCACGGCCGTGCCTCCCAGAACACCCCAACCGAGACAACTGACTGCCAGGCCGAGCAGAAAATCGCCCCGATTACCGTTCAAATTGAAGTATTTCTGGATGAATGGCACGGCGCCGGAAATGACCGTGGCGTCGAAACCCCAAACAAATCCGCCCAAGGCCACAACCAATGCCACGGAAACGGTGAAAAGTTTACCTTGGTTCATAAAGGAATTGTGCCGCCGGGTTATATCGTGCGGCTGGCGTTTGATTTGGTCGCCGTGCCAGACATTATCATCGGCTCATGCACCTAAGTTAAAAATGAACGCTTGAGTATACTATTGTAATATAAAAGTTGACAAGTATAATAATTGGTAGTACAAAAATTGAGTTTACCACTGAATATGGCATATTGATTTTGCTGTCAATAAGCATATTACGGCAAAATCATTGATGTGTGCAATTTCAGCGGAATCTTGACTCTAGGGCCTCCTAAGTAATTTATGACACGCCGATTGATATTCAGTGTGGTTGGTGGGCTGTTGGCAGGCACTGGTTTGTGGAGTGGGGTATCGGGGGCAGATCGAAGCGTCGCCGCCGATTTTACGTCCCGGGCAGTAAGCGTTTACGTGAGTGCCAAGGATACGGGCCAGCGGCTCAGTAGGATTGATGAAATCCACTTTGCCGATTTGGGGCAACCCACCGAGAAGCAAGAGTGCATTTTTGTAGACCCAACCCGGGAATTTCAGACCGTACTGGGTATTGGCGGCGCCCTGACGGACGCGGCGGCGGAAACGTTCTATAAGCTGCCCGCGGCCAAACAGCGGGAAATCCTGACGGCGTACTTTGATCCGCAAAAAGGCATTGGCTATTCGCTGGGGCGCACGTCCATCCATAGTTGCGATTTTTCGAGCGAAAGTTACACGTATGTCACGAACAACGACGCAACCCTGGCCAGCTTCAACATCGGTCACGATCTGAAATATCGGATCCCCTTCATAAAAGAAGTCCTGGCCACTGCCGGCAAGGATTTCACCCTATATGCCAGTCCGTGGAGTCCGCCGGCCTGGATGAAGGATAACGCTGACCTGTTGCATGGGGGCAAATTAAAGCCCGAATATTACGAGGCGTGGGCCCGGTACTACGTCAAATTCATCAAAGCCTATGCGCAGGCGGGGGTTCCGGTCTGGGGCATAACGGTGCAGAACGAACCGATGGCGGTACAGCCGTGGGAATCGTGCCTCTACACGGCGGAGGAAGAGCGCGATTTCGTGAAGCATTATCTGGGTCCGACGATGGTTCAGAACGGTCTCAAAGCTAAGAAGATTCTGATTTGGGACCACAACCGAAGTATCATGTATGGCCGAGCCGAGACAGTTTTGGACGATCCGGCTGCCGCCCAATACGTCTGGGGCGTGGCTTTTCATTGGTACGTGGGCAATTACTTTGAAAATGTAAAGCGTGTACACGAAGCTTTCCCGAAAACCCATTTATTGTTCACCGAAGGCTGCAACGGCCCGTTTGACCCGGCGCGTATCAATGAATGGCAGTGGGGCGAGCGCTATGGCATTTCGATGATCAACGATTTCAACAACGGGGCGGAGGGCTGGACGGATTGGAACGTGATATTGGACCAGAACGGCGGACCCAATCATGTCCAAAACTATTGTTTTGCGCCGATTCACGCCAATACGCAGACGGGAGAGCTGACCTACATGAGCTCCTATTATTACCTGGGGCATTTTTCCAAATTTATCCGGCCGGGGGCGCGAAGGATCATCAGCTCTTCGACGACGGACGACTTATTGACGACGGCCTTTTTGAACCAGGATGGCACGATCGCAGTCATTGTGATGAATTGCTCGGACACCGAACAACCTTTTTATCTTTCGCTCGGAGGCAAAGCAGCGCAAACCAGCAGTCCCCCGCACTCCATCATAACCCTGGTGATTTAATCCTTTCCCTATCGCTACGATGAAAATGCTGCAACCGCGGATCCGCCTGATTCAGTTCCACTGTCTGCACTCATTAACGTGGTTGATTTTGGCCATAGTGGGATTCCTGGGTTGCGGGACGCCCGCTGCCCATGGCGGCTGGAAGCTGGTTTGGAGCGACGAATTTAATGGCACTTTGATTGACACGAATAACTGGAAGTTCGAAGCCGGAAATCATAATGGCTGGGGAAATCACGAGTTGGAGTACTATACGGGGCGTCCGGAGAACGCTTACGTCAGCAACGGGCTCCTTCACATTGTGGCCCGAAGGGAAGCCACCAACGGGTTTTCCTACACTTCGGCTCGTATGAAGACGGAGGGGTCCTTTTCCTGGAAATATGGAAGGTTCGAATTCAGCGCCAAATTTCCCGCGGGTCAGGGTTTCTGGCCGGCGTTTTGGCTCATGCCAGATCATTCGCCTTATGGTGGCTGGCCGGCTTGCGGAGAAATCGATATGGTTGAGAACAAGGGAAATTACCCGGCGGTGGTGCAAGGGACCATTCACTATGCCGATTCGCGGGGCGGCTCGGTTCATTCCTCGGGGCTTTATACGTTCGTCCAGAACGACGGCGTCACCAACTTTCACACGTATGATCTGCAGTGGGCGACCAATTCAATCCAATGGTTTGTGGATGGCAAGCTTTATGAGACGCAGGACCACTGGTCCACAGTCAGGGCTCCCTTTCCTGCTCCGTTTGATCAACCATTTTATATCATCATGAATCTGGCTATGGGCGGCGACTACGGCGGCAATCCAGACACGAACACTGTGTTCCCCGGGGAAATACAGGTGGACTACGTGCGGGTTTATGAACACACCAACCCATGAAATCCCGGAAAAAAAGTACGCATATTATGAAAACATCGTTAATTCAATCCTGGCTGTGCCCTATGAAATGGTTGGTGGTTTCCCCGCTCCTCGCCATCGCCCTTGCACTTAATGTGGCCGCCCAGACGAATATTCTGGACAATCCCGGCTTTGAAGCCGGCAACTACAGCGGTTGGAATACAAACAGCCTAAACAGCTCCGTCTTGAGTACCATTGGCTATGCGCACGGCGGCAGCTTCTTTTACAAGGTTTACGGTCGGTCTAACTCTTCCTACAATTACGCCGGAATTTATCAGGATAACCCGGCGGCCCCTGGCAGCACCTATACCGCGGACGGTTGGACATTTTCCCTCGGCAGTGATGGGGGAGGCATTCACGGGCAGGACTTGATTTGGGTCGAGGTCAGCTTCCGGGACTCATCGAATAACACTCTGGCGCTCTACCGCTCAACGGTCGTGGACAGTAACATGCTCTACAGCCTCGGGGGGGTAAATCACTGGATCGATCTCCAAATCACCAATCAATGTTCGTTCACGAACGCCTCCGCGTTGATCCTTTTACCGGGAACCGTAACCAACACGGTGTCCACTCTGGTAGCCCCGCCGGGCACCGCGTCCGTGCGGTATCAAGTCGTTTTCGAACAGGGACCGGATAACGCAAATGGCTCGATGTACTTCGATGACCTGACGTTGAACCAAACCAGCGGGCCTGTCCCCCAGCGGAATATTGTCTGGAGCGACGAATTCAACCAGGCGGACAACAGCTTGCCGGATCTCTCCAAGTGGGGCTTTGACTTGGGCGGCGGTGGATTTGGCAACAACGAACTCGAAACGTATACGTCGACGAATGCCCGGATTCTGGGCGGCCAACTGGTGATCGAAACCGACCGGTACCTCGCCGCCGGGAAAACCAATTACACTTCTACCCGGATGAACACAAAAGGCAAATGGTCCTGGGCTTATGGGCGCATGGAGGCGCGCATTAAAATCCCGCGTGGACAGGGGATCTGGCCCGCATTCTGGATGCTTGGCTCAAGTTATCCGGGGGTACCCTGGCCCACCTGTGGCGAGATTGACATCATGGAAAACATTGGCAAAACCACCGATCAAGGCACGGATCACGGCACAATCCACGGCCCGCAGGGTGGGGGGGACTACAACGGTGGTTCCGGGGTGGGCAGCAGTTATACGCTGCCGGGTGGAGCAGCTCTTGCCGACGCCTTCCACATTTACGCCATCGAATGGAAGCCCAACCAGATCAAATGGTATTTGGATTCGACTCAGTTTTTCACGGCCACGCCTGCCAGTCTGCCCGGTGGCTCGACCTGGGTCTTCACACAGCCGCAGTTCTTCATCATGAACGTCGCCGTCGGTGGCAATTGGCCCGGCTACCCGGACGCGACTACAGTCTTTCCTCAACAATTGCTGGTGGACTACGTACGGGTTTACCAGAACACCCTGCCGCTGGCGATTTCAGTTTCGCCGCAGCCGGACGGAAGTATGTCATTGAGTTGGCCGAACAACATCGTCTGCCATTTGCAGGTGCAGACCAATTCCATAACCGGTGGCAGCTGGTCTGACCTGCCCGTCACCACCAGTCCTTATATCGTAACTCCAGATCCCACTCAGACCGCTGTTTTCTATCGCCTGGTTTCGCCGTAAGCCGATTGCTTGAGTTGGAACCGGGTCAGGGCGCGCTTTGTCCCCGCGCCGGCGGCCCGGACTAGCGAATGCGCAGTGAGTACAGTGAAGTCCGTGCCGTGACGAATAAAGTCCGGTGGTCAGCACCACCAAAGACCAACTGAATTGGCCGTTCGGGAACTGCGATCGTGTCAATTAACTTGCCTGCAGGGTTATAGACATAGATTTGGCCGGCAGCGATATACACATTGCCGTCCGGACCCGCCGATACACTCTCGCCCCCTTGTTCGGCGAAGAGTTGAAAGTTCGTGAGGCTTCCATCAGGGGTTACCTCGGCTTTCCACGTCCTCAGTTCCGATTCATCGCTGACATAGAAAGGCTTGCCGGGTTTGGCAGGACCCAACCCAAAGGAACGGATTTGCGGGCTTGATTTGATGCCCCAACTGGTTGCGGCGTGTAGAAAATCCTGCCCCACCGGAACCACGGTGGTTTTATCCGGCGAAATAAAATCTGCTACCGGATGCGAAAGAGAATTCCGGTTCAACTGCCAGTCGCTGACGGGCAGATATAAATTCTTCCCGGTCCCGTCGATGAGCGGTCCCGGCTCAAGTGGCACCACCTGGTTGCTGGCAGTCAGGGCATAAACAACACCACTGCCCGCGTACGAAATCACCATCAGGTTTCCTTCCTGATCGACTGCCAGATTGACCGGGTCCAACGGATAATCGCTGACGATAGAAAGTTGTCGTGCCGAATGGTTCCAGCGATAAATCCGCTGCCAATGTGCGTCCACAAAGTAAAAATCGCCCTGCGGTCCGACCGCTCCACCTGAGATGTTGAAAAATCCGCCTGCCAATTTATCCAGCTTTGCTCCCTGGGCGGTAACCGGTGAAGGATTGACCGGTTTGGGATGTTGCGCCTCCCCGGAGAGGTTCAGCCAAGCGAACTCATGCTGGCGGAGTGCAAAATCATGACTCTGGTCGTAAACAGCCGAATCAAAACTCACCTTGCTGTTGCTGTCACAATGAAAATTGCGAAACCGGATGTCTCGCGAGTTGGACACCTTGACGGCCCATCGAAAGGGCTGGAAGGAACTGATGACGCGGTAGCTGTGAAAGTTGGCGAAGGTGATGTCATGCGACGAATCAATTTCGATCGGCAGGGCAAAGCCGCTTTCGCCGCGCTCTTCCTCGGTTTGCAAGGCGTCGAAGCGCCAGTGCGCAGCGTTACGTATTATGAGTTCATTGCGGACATGGTGCTCGATAGAGATTTGATAGGTGCGGCCCTCGGTTTCGGTATCGGAGACCATCATACCGGCTTGCGCAAAGGTCGAAGGCGTCCAGATATCGAGGAACGTGCCGCCCCCGCCGTCGGTGACCCAGAGGCTGGGATATTGGCTGTCCCATTGCCGATCCGGGCCGGGGTCGGCGGTATGGCTGGGGTTGTACGGATTTTCGCGGGAGCCATCAGGCAACGGCGTGCCGTGGCCGCCAAGGAAACGGACATCATTCATCATTGAATCGGAGCCGGCCTTCCAGAGGGCGGCAACCGCACGCCGGTTATTCCCGCTCGTGTAAAGCCCAATGCCCATCACAATGTTGCTGCCGCCGTTGGGCGCTTCGAGCAAAGCCTTGGGACTGCCGATGTCCTGATAAGCGGGCGTGCCATCTGGCAGAATAATCTGCGTCACACCCGGATGCAGGCCAATCAACACGGTGTCGGGCCGCAGGGTCAGCGTGTCGCGCACCACATAAAAACCGGAAGGGAGGTAAATGGTCCGATGTTCGGCGATCGCTTTTCGCAAAACCTCGGTGTCATCCGTACGACCATCGCCCTTGGCACCCAAATCGCGCAAATTCACCCAGGTATCACCGGCGGGCAGGACGGGCAAATCCGAAGCAACGGGCACGGGCATCGTGTTTAACGGTTTAGCGTCAAAGTGGGTTTCAATTTTCGGAACCGCCCCGATGTCGGCATAGTGAAGTCCATGGGAAAGGGTTTTTACGAGATAGATTTCCGCCGGAGCCGAAAAGCGTTTGCCACTATCCCGTAGTGCGGCAAAGACCGGTACCTGATGGCAGGCAACGTCTTCCATATTGATTTCGTTACATAGACTCTGCTCTCTGCCAAAAACGAAGGCGGGACCGGAGATGTCTTCGAGCCGGGCATCCCTGACCCAAAGCTCATCCACGTGCTCAGGTTCGATTTCGACGGCGGTTGGCACGTACCGGAAGTGCGGACGAATGAGCGTCAGCCCGGCTTCTTGCTCCAAAATGGCGGCCTCGCGCTGATCTTCGAATGAACAGTCGATGAGAGTGAATTGCCATCCGGGCGAAGGTTTCGACGTCCAAATGGCGTGAGTCCCCCCGAAGAAATGGACGTCTTCAACGACATTGCCGCCTTCATGGATGCCCGCTATTGCCGGGCCGAGATGGAAGTCCATATGAGCCAGGAAACAATGTTGCGCGTAATGTGACCGAACCACGGCGGTACCGGCATTTCCTTCCTCGACTTCAACATCAATGTTGGCCAACGCCGAATAAAAGGTGCCCGGGTTGGCGTCAGGCACCGGGTCTCCATTTCGCGGACGCCTGCCGGCGAAAAAAACCATGACTTTTTCATGTGCGGCATCTTCGAAGCCGGGCGTGTTTCGGGGCAAGACCATAACCGGCCTGTTCGTGCCGTAGCCTATCAACCGGATACCCGGCCAGACATATAGTGTATTCGTGAGGTGATATTGGCCGGGTGCAAGCAGAACGATACCCTGGCGGGTTGCTTCCTGGACCCGGTTAATGGCTTGCTGGAGTGCGGCCGTGTCGTCGCCACCCGATGGGGTGACGTAAACCGCCTTGGGGTCTTCCAGACGTTGAGTGTAAAATGAGGATGCCACCGCCGACACCGTCATAGTCAGTCCCAGGAAAATTGGCACGAAAATGCCCCGTCTTTTCGACATAGCTGTTCGGTTAAGAGTCGTCTTGGGAACGAATGAATGTTAGTTCCATGCATTCTTGAACGGTAGTAAAATAAAAAGAAGCCACTCGACTGCTCGAGTGGCTCTCGTTAAACCCGAAACCAACCTAAATTATTTACGACGACGAATCAAGTAGAGCGGGAAAGCCAAGCCCATGCCCAAAAGAGCAACGGTGGCAGGTTCCGGCACTAACGTAAGGGCGCCATTATCAAAAAACACAGTTTCGGTCGTCGTCTGGGAACCGTTTTCCATAAATGCGGCATATGGCGCAATATAAACTGCCCCGGAGGGCGCCGTGGCCGACACGCTATAATTCGCCCAATTCCCCGTCGGACTAAAATGAATTGCATTTGCGTTGCCTGGGCTGGTTTCAACCGTGCCTAGGTCAGTTCCAGCGGCATTGAAGTAGGTGAGCTGAAGAAACGCCGGACCGTACGAGCTGCTAAACCCAGTAGGAGACATGGCGTCCATGCTAAACGTGTATTTTTGTCCACCGCTAACACCGCTAACAATCTGATAGGTTCCTGCAAAATTCCATGCTACACCTGGCCCTTGAGTGTCGCCCAAACCCTGCAGACCGGTTTCTGCGGCGGCGGCCGAAAAAGATGCACCATTAAAGGTAGCTGCCCAACCGCCATTGGCACCGCCCGGGAGCAGAATGGGATTCGGTTGTGTTGGCGCAGCTTCGAAGCCGGGGTCAAATAAACTGGCTTGAGCAGTTGAACTTGTGAGTGTAAGTGCCGCGGTTATGCCGACGGCACCAGTAATGACTTTAGAGAACATTTTCATAATGGCTTTTACGTATTTTTGGTTGCTCTGCTACAGGTTGGCTGAGTTGTGATTACTTTTATTACATTTTGTTGCTTTTGTCAAGGGCTTTTGTTAAGAAACAGCGACATAGGTGGCTGCGACGCTGGTTTGGTTCAAAAGTCCCATGAATTAATTAACATAACTTTTGGCAGATCATCTTATAAATAAGTTAGTTAGCCTGTGCGCGTTATTCTTCTTTGAGTAATTTCAAAAAAGTCTTAAATCATAACCAAGAACCCGCACATCATGACTTCCAATCTGCACGGTTCCAAGCGGCGTCTTTGGATAATGCGCCTGTTCGCGATGATTTTCATCCCCCTGATCATTCTGGGCGGGATTGAGTTGGGACTTCGTGTGGTGGGATTTGGGTATCCCACGGATTTTTTCAGCCGGATTCAGATTGGCGGACTGGATTATTACGTGCCCAACGAGCGGTTCGGTTTCCGGTTCTTTCCGCCGGCTATCGCCCGCACGGCGACCCTGTTTCGATTCCCAGTCGAGAAAGCCACCAATTCTTACCGGGTTTTTTTGTTTGGTGAATCGGCCGCCATGGGAGATCCGGATCCGTCTTATGGTATGGGCCGGTATTTGCAGGTTCTCCTGCGCGAACGGTATCCGGGCACTCAATTCGAAGTCATTTGCGTGGCGGTTACAGCAGTTGATTCACACGTTATTCTGCCGATCGCGCGGGATTGTGCGCGACATCAAGGGGATTTATGGGTCATCTACATGGGCAACAACGAGATGGTCGGTCCTTTTGGAGCCGAAACGGCCTTTGGCATGCAGGCACCGCCCCTCAAAATTGTCCGGGCGGTCCTCGCCATTAAGACCACGCGAACAGGGCAGTTGATGGATTATGCTGTTCGGCATTTAAGGAGCACTTCATCAACACCTGAGAAATGGGGTGGCATGAAGATGTTTGTCAATAACCGCATCGGATATGAGGATCCGGCGAGGCTGAGGGTTTACGCAAATTTCAAAGAGAATTTGGAAGACATACTCGATGTAGCGCACCGGGCGAAGGTGCCGGTTCTGTTGAGCACGGTGGCAGTGAACCTTGAGGATTGTGCTCCCTTTGCTTCCACGCACGCCAACAATTTAACTACGAACCAACTAAGCGCATGGAATGAAACTTATAATGAAGGGGTCACCAATGAAGCGGCGCGCTCATTTGGGGCGGCTTTGGCTTCATATCGCCGGGCTGCTGCAATTGACCCAAAGTTCGCCGAACTACAGTTCCGGATGGGGAATAACGATTTGGCGCTGACCAATTGGATTCAGGCTTACACCGATTTTAGCGTGGCGCGCGACTGCGATGCCTTGGACTTTCGGGCGGACACCCGTATCAATTCTACTATACGTGACGCGGCGGCGCGTCATGTCAAAGATGGTGGTTATTTGGTGGATGCCTCCCAGCTCATCGCGCAGAACACGCCGGATGGAATCCCCGGACTGAATTTCTTTTACGAGCACGTGCATTTGAATTTCGCAGGTAATTATCTGCTGGCACTTAGTTTTGCTGAAAAGATGAGAGGAGTGTTGCCAGCCCCCATTCGTGCCCACGACCAGGGAGATTGGGCATCCGAGGAAGAGTGCGAACGCCGGCTCGCAGTCACCGTTTGGGATCGGCAACACATTTGGCAGCCCATATTCGAGCGGATAACCGCACCGCCTTTTGCCGGACAATATTGTCATGCCGCTTTCATCAAACAATGCGAGGCAAAACTGAACCGGGCCAAACTCCAGATGAACAACCAGACTCCGGAGCAGGCACGGCAAATGTATGAGCAAGCGCTGACCCTGGCTCCTGATGACTACTTTTTACACGTAAATTACGAGAGATTTCTGGAGGCTGGTGGTTATTTAACTCAAGCCGTTGAGGAGGCCAAATGGTGCTGCGAAATCTATCCCCAGTTACCCGGCGGCTTTTATTATACCGGCAACTTGCTGGTGCGCGAAGGCAAGATTGGCGAGGCCACAAATTATTTCATGCACGCCGTCGCGATTCAGGGTGATTACGCGCAAGCCCAGACTGCCTTGGGCGAAATATTCGCGAATCAACAAAGATCAGCCGAGGCGGTTCGTTGGTTTAAGCAGGCCATCCGGTCGGATCCAAACTATGTTGAAACCTTTCTGGCGCTTGGTTTTTTGGAGCAAAACCTGGGTCAAACCGCTCCCGCCATGGCCAATTACCAAAAGGCGGCGGCCTTGGAACCCGAAGGCCCCGCGGATTATTTTTACCGGGCGAACCTTGCCGCCAGCAGATACCAGTGGGACGAAGTCATTGCCAACCTCCAAGGTGTTGTGAAAGCCAAGCCGGAATTCTGGCAGGCTCATTACCAACTGGGAATTCAATTGGCGGCCATTGGAAGAAATCAGGAGGCCCAAAACGAATTTTCCGCGGCAATTCATTATCGTCCGGATTTCGCTCCAGCTCATTTGTACCTGGGAATTTCCCTGGCTTCTCAGGACAAACAAGAACAAGCGCTGGCCGAGTTTCGGACGGTTTTACAACTCGACCCCGCAAACAGTTCGGCCCAACAGGAGATTGCGGTCTTTCAAGTTTCGGGCAAATCAACAGGTAATAACTCAAAGCCGATGGCTTCACCAACCACCCCACCGGATAAATAAACGAATTCAAACCCGTCAAGTTGTGCTCGGTAGGGAGCTTAAGGCGTGGGAGGATCAGGTCTGATGGACTTGTCCCGGATGACCACCGCACGCTTTAAAATGAGGCGACAGAGGCGAAAATACTTATGATTAATAATATGTAAGATAAAGCAAGGTTATTTTGTAAAATAAATGTTGACATGTTTACAAAAGAGTAATAAAAGAGTGGAAGAACAATTACAACAAACACGGCGTATTGTATCTTTCGATTTAGCGAAGTCTATTGACGATTTGACAGTAAAAACGATAAACAATGTGATGTCATGAAAACCTCTGAAAAGACCCGACAAATGCTGGAAATTCCCATGAAAACTCACCTGAGAAAATTCACGCCAAGATGCATTGCGGCTTTTTGCGCCGCTATTGCGGTCTGTTTTGCGTTCAGCAGCCAGGCCTCAAACATCCTGGTAAATCCCGGTTTTGACGCAACCCCAGGCTTTACTGGTTGGTCGGCACACTCCACCGAAGGTTGGAGTTATGCCACTCACGCCGATCAGTACATCAGTCCGCCCAATGATTTATGGATGCAGGGTTTGTATGGGAACGGCGGCGCGCCTAATTCCGGTTACGTTTCGTACGTCTATCAGTATTTTCCCACTGTACCGGGCTTCGGCTATACTGCGGATGCTCATTTCTCCCAGTATGTTCAGTTTTTTGGGGTCCCCGGTACGCCAACCGAGGGTGGTGATAACATAAGTGCCACCAACTCAACCGGCGCTTGCGGTCTGTTCAATTTTAATGATAATGGTACGTACTACGAAGATGGATTTGTTGAAGTGGTATTCCTGGATGCAGCCAGCGGCGGTACAAACGGCACGGCCGCTCACATCCTGGCGGATTACAAATCATTCATCATTGATCCGCCATACATAACGAGTATCTCGAACAATGTATTCTTCGAGATCACCAACTCTGTTAATGTCAATTTCCCGACATTCGTTACCAATGTGGTTTTGAATTGGATCCATGTGCCGGTGACCAATCAATATGACCCGACTACGATATTGGACAATCAAGATCCAAGTACAAACAACCCGTACACGCACACCCCCGCCACACCGGGAACGATTACGAATAGGCTGAGCAACGGAGTCATGGTGGCCCCGCCGGGAGCGGCCTATGTGCAATTTAGACTGGGTCTCTATCAGTTGCTCTACGCGTCAGGAGCGCCTCACTGGGATGATTGCAGCCTTAACCAGGTGAGCGGACAGTTGCAAGATGTGATCAGCGGAGTCACTCCGAGCACCGGGGTGTTTTTGACCAATACCAGTCTTTCCTTCAACGTCGTGACGCCCAGTCCCGGAGTCACCACTCCGACCAATGGCATAAAAGTGGTGGTCAATGGAGCTAACGAATCGAGCAGCCTTGTATTTTCCGGAAACAACACGAACTGGAACGTGACTTTGCCAGGCCTGACTTCCAACACGCTTTATACTATCAGCATTACGGCCAGCAACACCGCAGCCTTGGTTGCCTCGGCCAGCACCAGGTTCGATACGTTCGGCCCCGGCAACTTTGTTGTCCCGTCTGAAACCTATGACTACAACGGCGGCCAGTTCATTCAGAATCCGGTCCCCAGCACCAACGCCGGGCCAACCAGCTATTGGGGATTGTCTGGCATACCCGCTACTGACTACTTTATTGAACCCGGCGGAGGAGTTTCAGGTGGTGGCAGCAGCTTGCAGCCTAATTATCCCAACCGCGGCACAAATACCGATGCGGCGTGGCAGATACCGAGTGACCCCCAAATACCAAGCTACAGTGCCCAAGGCGCCCCTACTTCCGGGGTATATAATGTCACCATAGCCTACAACAATGCTGGCCCAAATAACACTGGCGGCGATTGGTATAATTACACCCGTACTTATCCATCCGGCAGTTATCTTGTCTATGCGCGCATGTCCTCGGGTAATGGTGCTGCTGCTGGAATAAATGGTGGACCTGGTGGAGAATTTCTCAATCTGCAGCTCACCGGGCATGGTACGGGCTCTTCAACGTACACCAATATCGGAATATTTATCCCAACGCTTAACAACGATTGGGGCACTTATTATTGGTATCCGCTGACGGACGCTAATGGCAATCAGCTCATCGTAAACGTGCCGTCGGGCCAGCAAACGCTCCAACTGGTCAGCGCCGGCAATTGTAACGTGAGTTACTTCATGTTCGCCCCGTTGCCGCCCTTGGGATTGCCCCCGGCGATAAAAAATCTAAACCCGGCGATTACGACCGGTGGGAACTTATTTGTGAGCACTAACAAGTTAACCTTCACGGTCAGTTCTTACAACAACACAATTGCGACCAACGATGTCCACACGTATTTGAATGGATCGGATGTCTCGTCCTCACAAACCTTCACGGGTTTTAACACAAATTGGACGGTGAGTGTTTCGCTGCTGTCATTGCCCGCCAATCAAGTCAATCAGACCTTCGCTATAGGCGTCAAGGACTCCAATGGATTGACCAACGGTGTTTCAGGGAGCTTTGACACGTTCAGCCAGAATAACTTCATGATTGAAGCTGAGGATTACGACTTTAGCAGTGGGCAGTTTATTGACAACCCGATCCAAACCGGCCCCAATACGACTGCCACGAACAGTTATTATGGTTTTCCCGGTGGTACTCTCGGCGCCAATCTGGCGGTGTATGGTGTGGATTATACCACGTCCAACACCATAACCGGCGAGACGTTCATCTACCGGCTGGATAACAGTGCGGGCACTGAAGCCAGCACCGATTTCCTTCGCAGCCGCTTTATTAATTCGGGATTTACCAATACCGACTATGACGTCGGATGGTGGTCGCCCGGGACATGGCTCAACTACACCCGTACCTTCCCGGCGAATCAGTATATTATCTATGGCCGTCTGGCCTACGGCGGGGCTTATACCAACGCCACGTTGGGTTTGGTGACCGCAGGCCGTGGGACTTCGAGCCAAACCACGCAAACTTTAGGTTCATTTTCTGATCCCAACGCCAACGGGTTCCAAGCCTGGCATTGGATACCGCTAATGACCAATGGCCAGATGGCGGTGGTTACCCTGGGCGGGGTGGAGGCGTTGAAGGTGACGGCGCCGCCGGGGTCTGCCACCGGCAGTCTCAACGCAAACTACTACATGTTTGTGCCGTACGTCGCCCCGGCACCTGCGTTCTCCTTGAGCGCTTCCGCCAGCGGCGGGGTGGTTTCGATCAAAATTCCGACCACAAGCGGGCATACTTATTACGTGTATCGGAGCACCAGTTTGAACCCAGCCAGTTGGCAGCAGTTGGGCAGTGGGGTTCCTGGCGATGGAACGGTTAAAACAGTGACTGACAGCACCAGCGGCGGAGCTGCGCGGTTTTACAAGGCGCTCGCGACTACTCCGTAAACGGTTGATGTGGCGGCTCGGTGCCGGTCTCAGGCCGGCGCCGACCGCTGATTGAAAGCTAAGAACAGATGAAGACAGAACGAGTGAAGAAAGAGACCCCTGTCGTGGTCCAGACCGATGCGGGCCGGGCAGAGGGCGGGGGTTCGGATCAGGCAGGTTTTACGTTGATTGAGCTTTTGGTGGTCATTGCGATTATTGCCATCCTGGCGGCCATGTTATTGCCGACGCTGGGCAGGGCCAGGCAGAGGGCGCAAGCCATCCAATGTCTGTCCAATAACCGGCAGATGGCGATCGCTTGG
>JBGPDH010000037.1:0-18841 GCA_041482195.1 Verrucomicrobiia bacterium | reverse complement strand
TTCGTCAGCGAAATTTTTGAGGCAACGGCATACCTCCCACCCCGCAGATACACAAGATCGCCGGCCACCGCGTTGCTGACGGCTTTGCCCGGGGAGGCGAGAGGCTGGGCGATGTTGGTGCCCGGGTTGCTGTCGCTGCCGTTGGTGGCTACGAAATACTTCGCCGCCTCCGCACCGCCTTCAATCAGTCGTACCGCCGGGCGAACAAACCAGACATGGGTACCCGGCATTTGGGTGATAAACTGTTCCCGGAGGGAATCGGTCGGGTCGGAAGGCAGAGAATTGGTGACCGCGCGCAACCACCACGGACGAAACCAGTTTTCCAGGTCGGCTGACAGGTACAAATCAATTTGGGCACCGGGCTGGTGCCCTTCCTGCTCCAGAATTTGCACGGCGAAGGTGGCGTTGGAACTGCCCATGGCATCCAAGACCGGCTGCACCGCGCCGGCAATGCCGCCGGCCGCCCGTGGATCCGTGCCGAAGGCAAACTCGACCACATTCGCTTCACCATCCTGGTCGGGGTCGCTCAGCGGTCCGCTGAGCGCCGGGATATCACTGAAGTGGGCGGTGGCCCAGTTGGTGTAATATTGGGCGCCCGCCAGGGAGAATTGCGTCAACGCCAAGGCACCTATTACCAGGCCGCACGCGGGAAAGCGGAGACACATTGCTTTCATGAAATGAATTGGTTTGCACGCCCACCGCCAATGTTCAAGGTCACGGTCAACCGTGCTGTTTCCTCAACAATATACCGGAATCAGACCATACCGGCGACGGATTCCAGCCTGTAATTTCTGCGTAATGCCTTGAGAAAATTGCACTTCCATTCCTCTCCGCGGCAACCGCTGAGGGCGCGGCATCGAATCACTCCGCTTGACAAGCGCACGGTACCTGACATCGTTCCGGCTATGACCAACCATTATTTGTCTTTCCGCTATTCAATTTTGATTGCTGCAGTGCTGTTGGCCTTTGGGCTGGTGACGCATGTGCAGGCACAGCCCGGTAATTCCGTGGCCTTGCTGAACGACGCTTACGCGACCCTGGCTCAGGCTAAACACGATTATAAAGGTCATCGCGTCAAGGCGATGAAACAAGTCGAGTTGGCCCTCGGCGAGGTCGGCGCGAAAGTCACCCGAACAGGCAAGAGTCATGAACCGCAGGGCACTTCTGATGCCCAGCTTCGAGCTGCGGAGAGTTTGCTTCAACAGGCGAAGGCCGGTCTGTCCGGCAAGGCGCTCCAGCATGCGGACGCCGCCATCAAACAGATCAACGACGCGTTGTCCATCCGTTAAATCCGATAACGCAAATCCGGATCGCAGGTCGGAAAGACCGTATTTCCTCGAGGCCCGAGTACGGGAGGGCATTCCCGCCATGAGGGATTTCCGGGCCATCTAAAAATTTGTGGACATCGGAAAGAGGCGGGAATAGCGTCCAGGTATGAACCCGGCCAACCGCGAACGTGCGGTTGAGGTGGCGGTTGGCATTGCCCATGAAAATCCTCGGCACGGACTTCGTCATGTTTTCGGTGTCCAATCTGGACCGGGCGGCAAAATTCTACCGCGACGTCCTGGGCCTTCCGCAGGAGGTCTATAGCGAGGAAGGGCAGTGGGCGGAATTTAACTGTGGCAACATCACCCTTTCGCTCAAAGGCGGCGAGCCGGTGCCGCAACGCCGTCCGGGCGGCCACATCGCGCTCGCGGTGGAGGACGTCCGGGCCGCCTGCGAGGACTTGAAGCGACGGGGAGTTCGGATCACGGCGGAACCGCAGGACTTTGGATGTTGCCAGGCCGTGGAAATCTTTGACCCGGACGGGAATCGCGTAATTCTGCACCACCGCGCGGACGGGACGTTCGGTCCGAATCCCCCTGGTGCTTAAAACGCCGCGCGGGATTTCTCCGCGAGCTTCAATAATTGAACGTTTTCCTGACGCCGGGTTTCCAATGGCCTGATGTCGCGTCCCAAATTACTCAAAGCCCCGGCCCGGGTGTTGCTGCTCACTTTTGTAATTTCGGCGCGGGTGGCGGTGGCCGCGCCGGCGACAACCCCGCAAATGGCTCCGGTGTCAGTTCAGAGCCAGCACCTGGCAACTGTGACCAGGCCGCGGATACGACACCCATTGGAGGAAATGGACGCCTATGTTCTCCTTCACGGCGTTCCGCGCTGGGGCCTTAACGAATAATTCCGGACGAACCGTTTGCGGTGATTACCGGGTGCCGCATTTGTACACCCGGATTTCCGCATCACCCGAAATAAACCCGGCGCGCACGGCCAGGTATAACTCGCTGCGTTCGCTCGAAAAATAGCTGGTCCGCGCGCCGCTTCGCGTCGGGATGCGTTCGAGCAGTTGATACGAATCGGCGTTGCGCTGTTCAATCACGTCAATGAATCCGCCGCCGCATGAAACATAAATCAACTTCCGGTGCGCGTCATAAAACACGTCATCCGTGTCACCGGCAACCGGCACACCGGCCACGGTTTTTCCCGTCGTCGTATCCAGCACCACCAGCTGCGCCGGGTTGCGGCAGCCGATGAACAAACGATGGTTCGTCTCATCCAGCGCCATCGGAAAATTGCCGCGAAACGCCTTCATCGGCCACGTGGTCAGCACGACGTGTCGGTCGCGATCCACCACCGCCACCTGTTCCGCGTCCGGCACATTTACAAAAAGGCGCGAGCCGTTCGGTTCCAATTGAAACGATTCGGGGTGGCCCGCGAGCGGGATGTTCGCCGCCCGCTCACCCGTCGCCGCGCGAACCACCGCCAGCGCCCCGTCACCGTATCCCACGTAGACCAGGTCCGATTTCGCGTCATACCGCACATTGTCCGCGTCCGGCAGCCCGGTGATGGTCTTAATGGTCTTAAAAGAGGCGGCGTCGAGGATGCTCACGACCCCGCGGCCGCCGTTGGCGATAACCAGCCGGTTTTCCGCCGGCACAAACGCCACGCCTTGCGGCTCCGCACAGCGGCCGAGGGTACGGCTGCGTTTGCCCGCCGCCAGGTCGATCACCTCTACCGTGTCATTGCCGAGCGCGGCTGCGAACAATCGTTGTCCACTCCCATCCAGTGCCAGATGGTCGATGCGCCCGTGCACGTCCGGCAGAGGGATGGTCTTCACCAGTGTCAGCACGTTGGAGTCCACCGCGCGCAGATTAAGCGCAAGCAGAACGAGGACGGAGAGCGCAGCGTGTTTCATTATCTCCGGTCGCCCATCTGTTTTCGGGATTGTGCCAGCGGGATCAGGTCCGGCTCGATAAAGGTCGCTTTGGCTTCAGGCGAAAGGAACCGTTCCCGGGTGTAGAAAAACCGCAGCACCTGCTTTTGTGACAGCTGCGGATGCTGTTCAAAAAACGCGTCGGCATTTTCCACCGGCCCGTATTCGCAAAGGGTGAAGTACACCAGCCGCAACCATGCCTGCGTCATCGTTTCATGGAAACCGCTCGTCAGCGATTCCTCAACGCCGTGGGCCTTGTTATAGGCCGTGATGTTTTCGCTGATCTTGACCGATGCGATTTCCAGCGGATAGCGGTGCAAATACAAATAGGCCACTTTGATATGCTGGCGATGATGCCAATCCGCTTTCGGCCAGGCGGCGGATTCAAACTGTTTGAGGAAGTTCTCGTCGTCCATCACCGGCACAGACTGTTCCAAGCCAACGTTAACCCGCAATCTCTAAACCAACGATATGTGCAAACCCACCCGGGTTGTCCGGGCGCAGCGACGGCCCATTTGTTCACCGGCCCGAATCATTGGTCTGTAATCCAGCCAACCGGCGTTCGTCCTGGCCGATGATGCGATAGAGCCGGTTGACTTCCAGCATCTCCGATTCGTTCAGTTTCTTTTTCGGCACCGACCAGTCCAGGTAGAAATATTTGGTCATGGGATTGTATTCCAGTTCCGGACCGCTGTAGACGACGTTCGGATTCGGGTCCGAAGTGACATATTCATACCGCTCATACGGAAACACTTGGGTGTTACGGATGTCCACCCGGTTGAAATCTGGTTTTGGGGCGCCCGGACGAAACCACCCGGGACTGGCGGTCGCTACCGTCATGCTGGGCTTGCGGGGCAGCCCTTCCACGGGTTGGTTGACGATCTCCTTGACCCGGGCGATGGCATCAGCGAGCTCCGATTTTATGTCGGTCACGCTTGAGGGTTGATTGGTGCCGCCGACGCGAAAACGATAGTGGCTGCCGCCTGCCTTTTGGCTTTGGTTTGCTGCCATCGGAACCGGGCCCTTCAAGTTCACATTGGTCAAACCCTTGTCCGAACCCAAAGCGCTGGCTGAGCCCGTCGCCCCCATCACGGTAGCGTTGTTGTAACCATTACTGCCCGCGTTGGGTGCAGTATACATTTCAGCAGCCGAAGCGGTGAATACCATGGCCGCCAAACCGAGGATGAGACTCCTTGTTCTCATAAATTGCCTATGCACCCCGATGGCCGGATTGTCAAGTCCTCCGATGCGGTGCGACGAAACAATCAAGTTTTGCTAAACCGAATCAACCCCGGATGCCGGGTATCAGCTTCATTTATCTTCACCCGCGGGCGCGTGCGGTCCCGCAATTGGCTGTTTTGATATCAGCCCTGGAAGGATTGTTACCAGTCGCTGGCGCCGGTTCTTGAACAGCGTCAGCAAATTTTACGTTATAAAGCAAAAAACCGGGGAAATCCGACAACGGCACGAGCCAAGCTCAAAATCGAGGCATGAAAAATACAAAACAAAATATGAAAATAGTTGCCCTGGCAACGGGCATCACCGGTCTGGCGGCATGGACATTAATGTCGGGGCCGGTCATCATCGTGCAGCCTCCTGCGCCGGTTGTGACGGTGCAGGTCCCTGCGCCCACCATCACCGTGGAGGTTCCGGACGCTTACGTCTGGGACGGCGTCGAATTCGTGGGCGTCGTCGGCACCGGATATTTTTATCTGGGCGCCGGCGGCTACTGGCTCCCCTGCGATTCGGTCCGGCTGGTGCGTTTCCATGAATGGGAAAGGACCCATGCCGACTGGCGCGCCCATGCCACGATCAACGAGCACTACCGCCTGGATGCCCACGGACACGCGCATCCGTGGCGCGGGCCGGGGCATTCCGACGGGGATAGCCACAGCCCTAACCACGGTCACGACCGTGATCATTAAGTAAACCTCGGTCCACATCGTCTCGGCGTAACACCCTCGTCAACGCCGAGACGCCAGGGCCGGGGAACCAAATCAACTGAACGATTAAAATCTGTCTGCCTGAGCCGGTTTATTTTTTCAGGCCGCGGCGATTTTCAGAAATCACTCCGGAAAGTTTCATAACAGCCAATGAGGCAAACAAGGGGATGGAGGGCGTTGCTCCGTCAACGCCTCCAAAGGGGGAAGCCTCCGCACGGCGGAGGCTTCCCCGGAAATACGGGCAAACTTTATCGCGGAAACCCATCAGCCGGGCCTCTGTAACGCAATCGTAACAAATCCACTCTGTCCAATCTGTTTCCCCTTTGCGAAGTTTTCGACGATGAATGCATCCGAATCATCCATCGTCCTGCCGCAATGAAATATTTGTCCATCGCCTTTGCCCTGGGGTTTGCCGGGTTGCTGTTCTCGTTCATCTTCGTGAAACAGAGTGATAACGCGCAGCATGACAGCGATGTCACGGCGATTACCGATTTTTCGAACCGTTTGGACGTCGGACAGACGCAGATCGCTTTTTTGACAGGAACCACCATTACCCTGTCCAACAGTCTTGACGCCAACCGGTCAACAACCTTGACGTTTTCCAACCAATGGCTGGAAGCGCAATCCAACCTCGCCGTCGCTACGGAACAAATCACCAACCTGACTCGGCGGGTCGCGGAGGTGGAAGCGGAAAATCAAACGTTAAGTCGGCAAGTCGTGGATTTGACCAACCAGATGGCCGGTCTTGCCGGGCAAATCACTTTGACCGCGAGTAATCTGAACCAGGCCAACAATGACTATGCGCTCCTGGAAAATCGGTTGCGGCGGGATGTGGCCGAACGGCTGGTGGTGGAACGAAAATTCAACAATCCTTCCGAACTGCAGGCTCAACTGGAATATTTTAAGCACCATCCGGCCGAGGAGATATCCGCCGACAGTATCTATGCCGGATTGGACGTGGAGGTGAAATCGAATGCGTTCCACGTCATTGCTCCGAACTGAGCCGGCTCTCCACCGACATCATATTTGCTTTAATGACAGTCACAAACCTCGCCGCGCAGGGCGTCGAAACCTTCCTTGAGGATGATCGGCAGCATCGCGAGCGCCGCCACCGGGTCCGCCCACCACCAGCCAAACAGTGCGTTCAGGCCCAATCCGCCGAGCAGGATAGCGGCCAGATAACCGCAGATGGCGCTTTGCCGGGAATCCGCCGCCAACGCTCCGCTCCCCAGCCTCACCGCCATCCGCCGTTTGGCGCGGGCCAACAACGGCATGACGACAAGGCAGAGCGCGGAAAAAACGATGCCGAAGTAACTGACCGCCGGCGGCTGATGTTTGACCAGTGATTCAGCAGCTTCCCAGCCGATATAAACCGCCAGTAAAAGAAAACCGACCCCGACCAGCCGCAGCGCGGTGCGTTCGCGTTGTCTGCCGGACTCATGGTCCAGGCGCCAGAGCAGGATGCTGCTGGAAGCCATTTCGATCACTGAATCGGCCCCGAACCCGATGAGCGCAACGCTGCCCGCGAGGATGCCGGCGGTTATGCCTGCCGCAGCTTCCAGGGAAGTCCAGCCGAGGCTGACATATTCAATGTGTCGCCCGGCGCGAATGGCGGTGGCCGAATCACCGGTTGGAACCGTCGGTTCGTTACGGCAATTGATTGAACCTTCGTTCGGCGTCACCCCAACCCATAATTCACATTGAACCACAATGCAATGCCGACGTGCGAAACCGTCAAACCATCCCCCGCACGATACATTTCAACCACAAATGAACACAGGTTTAATTCACAGGAGTCAACGGAGCAAACGGAGTCAGCTCTCTGTTCCCTCTGTTGCCTCCTGCAGGAACTCACGGTAACCGCCAGTCACCGCGGCCAGGGCATCGGTTGAAAATAATTGCCGAACTTCGTTGACCATGTTAACTTTATCGCGGAACCTCCGTCGTTGACCGAACCATGAGCCCTGTTGAAACCCTCCACGCCCGGACCCGGGCTTATGCCCGGGATAATTTCTGGAGAAGCTGGTGGTGCATCCTGTCCACGACATTTTGTCTGGCGGCGGCCACCGCCGGGGCCATCATGAATTTTCCATTGGCCGTCAGGATTTTTTGCAGCGTGCTGACCGGGTTGCTGAGCCTGCGGCTGTTTGTGATTTACCATGACCAGCAGCACCGCGCCATCCTGCCCCGGTCCCGGCTCGCCGAATTCCTGATGCGCCTCGTCGGCATCTGGGCCTTGAGCCCCAGCAGCATCTGGCGCAGTTCGCACGACTATCACCACGCGCACAACTCCCAATTGCGCGGCTCCAACATCGGCTCCTTCCCCATCATGACCCGGGAGCAGTTTCAAAAATCCTCCGCCGGCGAACGTTTCAAATACCTGTTTTTCCGCCACCCGTTGACCATCCTTTTTGGTTACGTTTCGGTTTTTCTTGTCGGCATGATCCTTAATCCGTTTTTCAATTCCCCGCGCCGGCACTACGACTGCCTGATCGCGCTGTTATTGCATGTCATGATGGGGGTGGCGGTGTGGTATTGGTTCGGCTGGCTGGCGCTGTTGCTGGCGTTGGTGCTGCCGCGTTTCATCGCCGCCGCGATGGGCAGCTACCTTTTCTACGCGCAACACAATTTTCCGGATGTCACCTTCAAGGACAAGGCCGGCTGGACGTACGAAGGTGCCGCGCTCGAATCCTCCAGCTATCTTAAGACCAATCCGCTCATGGCGTGGTTCACCGGCAATATTGGCTACCACCACATCCATCATTTGAACCACCGCATCCCGTTCTACCGCCTGCCCGAAATCTACCGCGCCATTCCCGAGTTGCAGAAGGCCAAAACCACCTCACTTCGCCCGTTCGACATCATCCGCTGTCTGCGGCTGAAAGTCTGGTGCGTGGAAACCCAGCGCATGGTCGGTCTCCGGGATCTCGACCCGGTTCGCCGGCTTCAACCGGCCGCCTCCGGCAACGTCAGCGATCCGGGTTGATCCACTCAGATCCTTCTCGACGTCGCCACGGCCGGCATCCTGAAAGGCCTGGTTTCCTTCGGCTGCACGTCCGGCACGGACGGGCCCCGCGCCTGGGCAAAGGCGACCTTTGAACGCAGCAACAGCGTGCCGAGACACAAATCCGCCAGCGGCAGGATCACATTGAAATTCTTGTGCATGTAACGATGGTGCAACAGGTGATGGCCGTTCAGCCGGAAGAAAATGCCCGAACGTTCCACGTGCCGTTTCTTCGGCAGGTGCATGCACCAATGCATGTATTCGTAGGCGGCGAAATATAAGGTGCAGGCCACCGCCGCGCCGCACAGGACGCCCCACTTTTCGGAGAGGAGCGCCCAGAGCAAAAACGGCAGCAGTACCAGCGCCACCAGGGTCGGTCCGTGCCACCACGCCATGGGAATGGTCTTTTTATCCGGCTCATGTACCAGGTGATACGTGTGATCAGCCTTGAAAACGTGATGATGTACCAGCGTGTGCCGTTCAAACGCGTAACGGAAAAATTTCACCAGAAGCGAGCGGTGCATGACATATCGATGCAACGTCCATTCGAACAAGGAACCGAAAACCGTCCCGGTAACAACACCGACGGCACACCAAAACAGGAACATGGTCATAAAGTGATTTAAACTTTCTCTTTTGAAGACTGAAGGAGAACCGCCCCGCTGCTTGAACTCTAATCGGTCTTGTTTGTCCCGCTCAGTCTCCACCCGGATCCGGTTGCGCACAAGTCTTATTTCAACCCCCTGCGCCGATTCACGGCCATGGCTATTTGCCGACGGTCCCTCGCAGTATCATTACCCCCGCCAGGACGCCGCCGATGACCAGGCCAAACAATATGGAGAAGGTGATGATTTTAAACTCGTGCCCATACTGTGAACGCTGCATGCGCGGAAACAACCATTTACCGACATAATTTTTCAGCATGAACGCCTTTGGTTGACGTTCACTCATTGGAACGGTTCTGTACCTCCCTGTCCACTTATACTTCAACAAATAAATTTGAACTAAAACTGGCTCAGTGCGCGTCGGCCTTGAAGCCATGGCCATTCGCCCCCCGGCCGGGAAACCGGTAAAATAAGTACAGATATTTGTTGTCATTATGGCCAAACCTGTCAGGGTCGCCCTGTCTGAATAAATAGATTACTTGTCTCTTTCAAGGCATGGTAAATCTTCAAGTGAACCTGGTTCAGTGATGATTTGAAATCCGATGACCGGAAACAGTCTGGTAAAAGCAAAGTTCAATCTACGATCGTCAAACATCATATGAGCACTAAATTATTTGTTGGAAATCTTGCCTTTAGTGTCACCGAAAACGACCTGAACGAGGCTTTTGGCGCGCACGGCTCCGTCACCGAAGCGGACCTGGTGATGGACCGCGCCACCAACCGCTCGCGCGGCTTTGGGTTTGTGACCATGAGCACCGCCGAGGAGGCCCAGAAGGCCATCTCTGCCTTGAATGGGACCGAATTGGCCGGACGCGTCATCATCGTTAATGAGGCCAAGCCTCGCGAAGAGCGCAGCGGCGGTTATCGCGGTGCCAGTCGCAGCCGTTACTGATTATCGACCTGAACTTCCCGCGGGGTTTGGCTGAACCTGCCCCGCCTTTTGATTTGCCGTCAATATGAAAGAAGAACACATCGAAATCGAAGGCCGTGTCACAACGATCCTCCCCGGCACCATGTTTCGCGTCGAACTCGACAATAAGCACCTCGTCCTGGCCACCATCTGCGGAAAAATGCGCAAACGCTTCGTCCGCCTGACCGTCGGCGACCGCGTCAAAATGGAAATGTCACCTTACGATCTGGACAAGGCGCGGATTGTCTGGCGCATGCGGTGAAAGCCGCGGGTCCTTACGGTTACACCACTTCCACTGCCGGCACGACTTCCGCAGTGACTTCGGCGCCGGCGTCCGGCAGCCCCTTGCCGCGACCGTGATCCATGTTGATAAACTGGTCCGTCGCCGGAATATGACAGACAATGTTGAATTTGCCGATGGGTTCGCGTTTGGCCACCTGGAGCGCGGCCACCGTAGCCGGAAAGTGCCGGCCTTCCAGCGGATTTTTCGACCATTGCCCCGCAACTGTCAAATATTCCAGTGTGTCGAAATTTTCAATCAGTATGTTCATGAAGCAACAACTTAACAGACTTCCGGGTATTACCCACGATAAATCTCAATATATTTTCGAAAACTAGTGGAGGGCACTGCTTGTCAGTACCCTGAATTCAGGGAAGCAATCCTGCATTGCGGGATTACCGGCGGATTTATTTCAGCGGACGTTCTTTTTGAAGAATAACAGCAGCCGTTCGCACGCAGGAGTGTCCTTGGCCAGCAATTCCCCGTTCAATGGCGTGTTCAAAAATTCGCTGTAGCCGGGCAGCTTCCGCAGCTCCGGCGAGTTCAAATCCCGGAAGCTCATCGCCGAGTCCGGAAAATTTCGCTCCTCAACCGGCCCTTGAATCAGACGGATGATGTGGTGATGACGCCGGTCGTGGCTGATTTTTTCGAAAAGGTCCGTGAGGGCCTCCTTTTCACCCTCGAGCGCCTGCATGAACGTGCCATCCTGGTAGAGCAGCAGGCCCGTGATCCCCGCCCGGATGTTTCTCCGTACGCTGCCCTTGAGCAATTCCACCAACTCGGCCTTGCTGAAGGGCTTGGTTGCGGTGCTCGTGTAAACCAGATGATACAGGTTCCCCATGACCGGCGGTGGTTTAATCTCATATCCCATTGCCGGTAAAGCAAATAAATATCCTGCGCCCTGGTGGAAAATGAGAACCCACGCGCCTTGGCGCGTTACGAAGCCCAATGGCTGCAAGGAAGCCGCCATTCGCCACGACCGGCAAATTCAACCGCAGAGACGTAATGACGCGGAGGATTTCGCGCGAAGAAGGCGAACGTATCCGTAAATGACACAGACTTTCGCTGATAAAACAAAATGAGGGAATTCAACAGGAGCAAACGAAGATAACGGAGGAGTTTCAAAACCTGAAATCTCTATTTCCTCTGTTACCTCCTGTAAAACAAATATGGCTTTGGCCAGCCGCCGCGCTCGTTGTGAATCAATAAACCGGCGTCAATAGTTATCGGGTTGTGTTCGTCCCGTGGGGAACCACGTTCTCCTGCCCGCGCTGCTGTATCTCGGGGATTTTCTGGTGAATCGGGCGATTATGGTGCCAGCAATAGATGCCCATAACAAGCGCAAAGGCCAAACCGAGCATGGCAACCCGTTGTTGCTTTTTTTTGAACCAAAGACGATCGCGGCCAATGCACATCCGGCCATGCAAAACCAGATGCCCGTGGGATAGAAAAGCCACTGGCCCGACATGCCAGGTAAGGCCAGGAGAAAGAAAAGGACGTAGCCAACAATTGCCAGACCCACAAGAAAGTTGTTCTTCACGGACTTAACCGGTGTTCAATTTCCACTCGCTATGCCCAATGTGTAGCAATAAATCCATGTCCCGCAAAACCTGAAGTTGCCGGCAAATTCTGCCTCGTCTTTTATCTACGGGGCCGGCCACGTGTTGTTCATTCACGGAGTTATCTTTCACATGCCGACCCGCTCGCGAAAGCTTTCGGAGTTGTCGGGATGGAGCTTTTCCAGTTAGCGAGTGAAGGCGCAGGCGGTGGCGAATGTATTGGTAGGGACGCCTCGCCGAGGCGTCCGCGGACGGCTGGAGCCAGCCGTCCCTGCCTCGGAAAGCCGCCGTACGATGTTCAACACGTCCAGCCCCGAAATACTTCGGGGTTTTACTTTCACCGCGTTGGGTGGCGGAAATCTCTTTTGATGGTAGGTCCCGCTTGAATCGTTCGCGGACTTGGGCAAGGATCCAGTTCAATTCTCCCGGATTCGGTCTGAATTGTGCGTCACTCCGGCCCTTTTGGCTTGAAATGTGGCGAAAGTGAAGGTATAACGGCATACCGCATGAACCGATGGCGAACCCTTCCGATATCTGCCATCCTGGCATCGCTGTTGGTCTTGGCGTGGCCTGCTCCCGCCCAGTTCACGCTGGTTAATGTCGGCCACTCAACCACCAACTACGGTGGAACCGCTACGAGCATCGTGTTGTCAGGCAACTATGCTTACTTGCGCAATGGCGGTGATGGCTTGCGCGTCTATGACATTTCCAATCCGGGCAATCCGACCAATGTAGGCTACGGCAGCGCCCCCGGCGGGCCATGTCCCGCGGGAGGTTCTTGCCTGGCCCTATCGGGCAACTACGCTTACATGGGCAATGACTGCGACGGCCTGCGCATTTTCGACATTTCAACCCCCACCAATATCCTCAACCTCGGCAACCCGATCGGACCATACATTTCCGGCGCTGCGTCATCCGGGAACCACGTTTATCTGGGGGGCACGGGCGGTTTGCGTATTTACGACGCTTCAAATCCAACCAACCTTGTTTTGGTGGGCCAAACCAACGGCGGCGGCGCTCTGGTGTTGTCGGGTGATTACGCCTACATGGCCAGTGGCAACAGCGGGCTGCGAATTTACAATATCTCGAATCCAACCAATCCGTTCTTGCTCAGCCAGACAAATAACGGTCTCTCCGCTAGGGGCGTGGCCGTATCCGGAAACTACGCCTATCTGGCCAATGACGGCGACGGCTTGCGCATTTACGATGTTTCCGACCCGGCCAATCCCATGAACGTCGGTCACATCAACAACGGCGGCAGTGCGTCCGGGGTGGCCGTTTCAGGTCGATTTGCCTGCCTGGCCAATTTCGCTGATGGCTTGCGCATTTATGATGTTTCCGACCTGGCCAATCCCACGAACGTCGCGCACAGCACTGTCGGTGGCAATGCCCGTGCCTTCGACGTGGCGATTGCAGGGAACTATATTTATCTGGCAGACGGCCTGGATGGCCTGCGCATCTATCTGCTCGTGCCGCAACTCAGCATTGACCTCGCCGACACCAATACCGTTCAGCTCTCCTGGCCGGTGCCACCCGGCCCGGCATTCGGGCTGCAACAAAACTCCGACCTCACCACCGCAAACTGGCAGGACATAACCAACCCACCGGCGGTCGTCGGTAACTGGAATCAAGTCACGCTTCCGCAGTCGGTGAATAATCAATTCTATCGGCTCAAATATCCGTGATGGAATCGCCGAGGTGCGAACGCTGGCTTTTGAGTTGATCCCAGAACCCGCCTTGTCGCGCGACGGCGGGAAAAGCTGAAGCTGCTGGCGACTTCCTGCCCCGTGTTCTTAGCGGGGTTATCCGTGTACCTCAATATCCACCACCGGCCCGCTTCAAGCGCCCGGTTTGGGTGGGGATACCAGGTTAGGGTTTTACCGAATAGCTATTCTCTTCCGAAGAGTAATCATGATTGCCATGAAGACACAGCCAATCTCTCCAACAACCCAGGCAACATCTCCAGAGCGACGCTTGCTTTTGGCGGAATCCTGTCCGGTCAAAAGCTCTGGCTTGAAGAAAAACCTCGAGCTTCCTGAACCTGCGGTCCGATCCAGCAGCCTCCCCGCCTTTCTCCAAAAAATACTTATGTCAGCCGGTTACCGCCGCGGTGGCATCAACGTTCGATTGCCGGACCCGACGTCGCCAGACTCATTGTCAAAGAAATTAGAGACGTCTCACGTCGCCTTCCGAATTTCTCCCGACACCACGCCTGACCTGCAGCCATAATCCCGCGTCGCGCCGTCTTATGGGCTTTTCGTGCGGAATCCGCCCAGGGCCCAGATGGTAACGCACAGCAGCAGAATCAGGCCAAGCCCGCCGCCGCCGATGACAGGACCGCCAAAGTAAAACCCTCCGCCGCCAAACAGGAGAACGAGAATCAACGCGAGTACTAATATATTCATGCCGATAACATAACACGCCCCCCCACGGTTCCTATCAGGTCTTTCCCCCAGAGGCGGAAGTAAAAATCATTTCAGGCCCGGGCCGCGCGTCATCAGGTGCTTACCTGATAGCCAGCGGGCCGGAATCGGTTAATATGGCGGCTTGAAAACGAATCCACTCCGCTGGACGCTCCGGCTGCTGTTATTCAATTTACCCTTGCGGTTTAAGCCGTCGGGTGTGCCACCCACGATGAGAGATCTTATAATCAGGATTTCAATCAAAACCTTCCCACCTCACCCAACTAAACCATAGAGAATGTTGATGACACACATTTTCAAGTTACCGTCCATCAAGGTTCGCCTTTGCCGGGAACGCAGCGCCTCATTTACATTGTCATTGCCGACGTCACCCGTAAAAACGCTGTCGCTATGACATCCGGCCCAACCCAGGACAATCCATAAATTTCGCCGATTCGGTTATTCCGACAGGCCGCCAGGGAGCACAGTGACAAACCCGCGTGTCGTAAGACGCGCGGGTTTTTGATTTCAGCGCCAAGACTGGGGCGCGGAGATGAAAACTCCTCGGGATTTACGGCAGACGCCAGCGGTTGCGGTTGAAGATTGAAGATTGAGAGTTGAGTGTCGCAGCCATCGCCCTGCAGCCACAGTGGGTGTAGATTGATTTCCTTGATGTTGCCGATGAAATTATCAATTAACGCCGTCCTCCAGCCCAAGGCATAATCACATCATGAAAACACTTCCAAACAAATCAAACGTCAAACATCCCGGTGTCACGCCTTATTTCCTGGGACTGTGCTTGGTTTCAGCATTCCTGATGCTGGCCGGGACCGGGTGTAAAAAAAATGAAGCGGGCCGCAACCCCAATGTCGATCCCACCGGGGTTTATGCGTTGGTCAGTGTGGATGGACAAAATGTGCCGTGCAGCACAACGCATGAAGGCCACACGATGACGATCAAGTCGGGTGTGTTCACCATCAATGGCGATGGGACTTGCGGCAGCCGCATCACTCTGTCCGTGCCGTCGAGAGGCGACCTGAACGTTGATGTGAAGGCGACTTACACGCGCCAGGGAGCAGAACTCACCATGCGATGGGCGGGAGCGGGTATGACCATGGGCAATGTTGATGGAAGCGCGTTCACCATGACCAATGAGGGGATGGTCTTTGCCTACCGGAAGTAAATGGATGGCCGCGTATGCGCCGTCCGTGATGCACTTGAGCTGTTTGGAAAGCGGCGAAAGGTTTGCGAGTTGCGAAGCAACCATCCTTCACTTGGGTAGCTATTGGCAAGAGCGAGATCTCCATTCTTCCGGCACTGCGGGATCGCCGGTGGCGAATTCATTTTGGAGTGCACGGACGCGTCCGTGCTTTGGCATGGCGCGACTTGTCGAGTCCGGGAAAAGCGGTGTCATGCCACCGCAGTCCAAAACAGTGGCGCGTTTTGCCTGGGAAATGCGCCGTACGATGTTCAGCCCATCAAGCGTCCAACCGCGTCGTCGGTAACCGCGTTCAGGTTTTGGCGTGAATCACGGCGCGTTGGCTCCAACCCAGCAGGAACAAGACACCCAAGAGGAACAACGGACCGGCTATGATGGCGTAAACCGACCAATGAAACCTGCCCCAAAAGGCGACCAGGTAGAACGCGCCCAGGCCGGAGAAGAACAAGGCCCCAATCCATTCCCAGCGCCAGGCCACCACCAGGATAAGCAGCAACAGGCCCGTCGGAATGAGGTGAATCGAGAGGGCCAGGAGCGTATTCCAGAAGCCATGGTTTTCGTCAAACACGTCCAGCGCAAACATACTGATGAATCCGGCAAAGAGCAGGCAAAGGATCCTCGGAGTCCAGAACAGGAAACGTCTCGTCGATGTTTTCATAATTGGGATGCATTCACAGGGTTGACCGGCACCAGCCAATCTAATCCATAAAGCAGTCGCCGGGTCAATTGATAATAATGAGCAGTACATTGATGGACGCGATGGACGATGAAGCGACCGGGTGAGTTGCTGGCGGATTCCCGCCCCGATGTTGTTGGTCCGGTTATCCATGTATCTCAATATCAACCACCGACCCGCTTCGAGCGTCCGGTTTGGGTGGGGAAACCATGTTCGGGTTATACCTTATAGCCATTTTCTTCCGGAGAGTAATCATTATTGCCATGAAGACACAGCCAACTGCTCCAACAACCCAGGCAGTATCTCCAGTGCGACGCTTGCTGTTGGCGGAATTCTGTCTGGTCAAAGGGTCTGGCTTGAAGAAAAACCTCGAGCTTCCTCAACCTGCGGTCCGATCCAGCCGCCTCCCCGCTTTTCTCCAAAAAATACTTATGTCAACCGGTTACCGCCGCGGTGGCATCAACGTTCGATTGCCGGAGTCGAGGTTACCAGACGCATTCTCAAAGAAACCAGAGACTTCTCACGTCGTCTTCCGCATTTCTCCGGACACCACGGGTGACTTGCAGCAATAATCCGGCATCACGCAGGGTCCGCACTGCGGGATCAGGTGTGAAAATGTTGGTAGGGACGCCTCGCCGAGGCGTCCGCGGACAGCTGGGGCCAGCCGTCCCTATCTCGGAAATGCGCCGCACGATGTTCAGCACGTCCAATGTCCAGCCCCGAAATTCTTCGGGGTTTTACTTTCACCGCGTCGGGTGGCGCGGGTGCAGATTTAACACGAAGGCGCGAACGTGCCAGGAAACACTTGCCGCCCGGGTTTGTTTTGAACCGGCAGTAATCCGATTCAATACGAGGTCTTAACGGCTGGTCAATTCCGCTGGCCGGATCGCCGACCTTTTCCCTTATGTCTCCGTGTCTTTTCTTTTTTCATCGGATTTGAAAGTGCCGCTCTGCTCGTGGGATAATTGAATATTCTCTATTCCGAGTTGGAAACCAGTTTGATCCTCATAACCCAAGGGTACCCGAGCTTTGATGCTGACCCATAGCCTGGTGAATACGCCCAATGATTTACCAGGCCTGACCCTGTTTGCAGATTTTTGGGTGCAAACCACATTTTATGGTAACCCGGCCAGCTACGCGGGCGATATACGGTGTTTTACGTATATGAGTTTATGGCGAACGCCAGGCACCGCGCTCGACGTGGAGCAGTAAGACAAGACGTTTTAACAGAAGCAAACAGAGTTAACAGAGCCTTCCAGAACAGAAAAATGAAAACATCTCTGTTCTCTCCGCCTGCTCGCGACGTGTCGGAGTTACCTCCTGTTCAAATGATTTTTGCGATTTCCGGCTTTTGAGTTGGAACCAGAAACGAATTTTAACCGCAGAGACGAAAAGACGCGGAGGAACCCAGCGCCGTAGGCGCGGCATATTTGTAGAAAAAATCCCATAGAAAATCGAAGCTCCGTCAGGAGCGGCATATTCCGCCCCTACGGGGCTTGGAAATTTTAGGGGATGCGCGCGCCTACAAAGATTTCGCTCCTGCGGAGCTACGACAAACGCCAGAGGCCGCTGGTGGAGGGCATTGCTTCGTCAATGCCCAAGATGGGAAAGCGATCCCGCAGTACGGGACGTCCCTCCAAATCACGGCAATCACTACTCGCCACGCTCAACTGGTTTAAACGCCGAGACGCAAAGACGCAGAGATTGGTAATAAGAAACCAACACTTTTAACTGCAGATAAAAGCCGGGACTTCACCGTCAATGCCTGCAACCCGGCCGCGCCACGGTGGACGACATCACCGTCAGGGCATATTATCCGGACATCAACACGAACACCAACACCATGCCTGCCCCGGCGAAGTCGGCGCAGGCCGTCGGTTTGCGTTACGTTACCGACGAACACCCCGGCATTCGCCGCGAGCGATGCGGGCACGGGTTTCGTTACCGCTCAGCCGAAGGCCGGATCATCCGCGACCGGCACACACGCCAGCGGATCCATTCGCTGGTCATCCCGCCGGCATGGCATGACGTTTGGATTTGTCCACTCGACCACGGCCATCTTCAGGCGACCGGCCGCGATGAGCGGGAACGCAAGCAACATCTCTATCATCCGCGCTGGCGGGAGATTCGTGATCAAACCAAGTTCGACCGGCTGATGGATTTTGCCCGCGCGTTGCCTGGCATCCGGAAGCGACTGAAACGCGACCTCGGGCTTAAGGGTTTTTGCCGCGAAAAAATCCTGGCTACGGTCGTGCGGTTGCTCGAGGTCAGCCTCATCCGTGTGGGCAATGACGAATACGCGCGCGACAACAAATCCTACGGCCTGACCACGATGAAAAACCGTCACGCCCGGGTGCGCGGCGCGAAAATTAAGTTCCAATTTCGCGGCAAGAGCGGCCGGGAACACGTCGTTGAAGTCGAAGATCGTCGCGTTGCCAGAATCGTCCGCGCGTGCCAGGACTTGCCGGGCCAGGAACTTTTTCAATACGTGGACAACGAGGGGCAAAAGCACGACGTCGGCTCCGGAGATGTGAATGATTATTTGCGCGAGATTTCCGGCCGCGACTTTACCGCCAAGGATTTTCGGACCTGGGCGGGGACGGTTTCCGCCGCCTCAGAATTGCGGCAGCTGGGTCCCGTTGATTCGGAGACCGACGTTAAGAAAAACGTGGTAGCCGCTGTCAAAGCCTCGGCGCAAAGCCTCGGCAACACCCCCGCCGTCTGCCGCAAATCATACATCCACCCCGCGGTCATCGAAGCTTATCTCGATGGCTCGTTGATTCCGAAGTTGAACGGACGGAAGCACAAAACGTCTTCAACCTCATCGTGCCGTCTCCGGCCAAACGAAGCCGCCGTGCTGAGATTCTTGAAACATGCCAGCAACGGAAGAAAGAAACGCGCGAGGCCAAGGCAGTAGCCGCCGGAGATTTTTAACCACAGATGAACACAGATAAACACGAATTACGGCAACTCCG
>JBGPDH010000036.1:0-18847 GCA_041482195.1 Verrucomicrobiia bacterium | reverse complement strand
CCGAGGCCGTCAAGCTGGAACTGGAAACGAAATTTCCCTGATTGAAGAATTGGTTATGCCGGTGGACGAATGCAGACCTTGCGCGAAAAATTGTTTGAGACTTCCCGTTTCCTTATCGGGACCGAACTGGTGTCCGTGCGCGGCTCGATGGCCGAGGGCAACGCGATAAAGGCCCGCACCTTTGCCAACGACCTCGTCGCGTCGTCCGATATCGACTGGATTTCCATCACCGATAACGCGGGTGGCAATCCGCAGCTGGCGCCGCTGGCCCTGGGCCGGCCAATTCTTTATGCCGGCAAGGAAGTCGTCATTCATCTTACCTGTAAGGACCTGAACCGGAACGGCCTCGAGAGTGAGGCGTGGATGCTGAACAGCGAAGGCTTCCACAATATCCTGGCCATGACCGGCGATTATCCGGTGGCCGGCCACGATGGCCTGGCCAAGCCGGTGTTCGACATTGATTCCGTCGGCCTGATTTCGATGTTGAACAAAATGAACCAGGGACTGGACCCCAGGAACGGGCCGGAGGGCAAAGAGCAGCGGCTGGCCAGGACGGATTTTTTAATCGGCGCCGTCACGACGAATTTCAAGCTGCGTGAGGGCGAGTTGATGCCCCAATACTTCAAGCTCCGGAAGAAAATCGAGTGCGGTGCGCAGTTCATCATCAACCAGATCGGGTTCGACTCGCGCAAAATATCCGAATTGCGGTTTTACCGGGACGAACACGGGATGAAAGCCACCCCGCTCATCGGCAACGTCTATCTACTGAGCGCGCGCGTGGCCAGGATTTTTCACGACGGCAGAATCCCCGGTGTCGTCGTCACGCCGCCGCTGCTGGAACTGTGTGAAAAACAGGGCCGATCCGCCGATGGCGGGAAGGCGTTCTTTTACGAGTTCGCCGCGAAGCAAATCGCCATTTATCGCGGGCTCGGATTCCGCGGTGTCTATCTCGGCGGCGTCCACAGTTATCCGGCGATTGAACGGATTCTGGAGATTGAGCGGAAGTTTGCGCCCGACGACTGGAAGCAATTCGCGCGTGAAATCCGGTTCTCCCGACCCGGTGAATTTTTTTATTACAGCGAAAACTCCGCCACCGGCCTCGCCGACGCGGCAGCGGGAAATTCAAGCCCGACGGCGTCGTCCGGGCACGTCACCGCGACTTATCATCTGTCCAAGTGGACCCACGAGCATTTCTTCGCGGCGGGCACAGCGTTTGCCGGATGGGGCGCGAAAGTCTGTGCCGGCGCGAGCGATTCATTTCAAGGTCCGAAACCATTGCGCCTGTTGGAAAAGGCGAGCAAGGCGATGCTGTTCCAATGCCGGGATTGCGGTGATTGTTCGTTGCCGGACATCGCTTTTTTGTGCCCCGAATCGCAATGCGCGAAAAATCAGCGCAACGGTCCGTGTGGCGGGACGCGCGAAGGGCGATGTGAAGTGGACGGCTACGGCGATTGCATCTGGTTGCGCGCCTATGAGCGCTTGAAACACGACGGCCGCGAGCAGGATTTGTTGCAACACGCGCCTGTTGTTCAGAATCAGGGGTTGCGCGGCACCTCCGCCTGGGCCAACCACTGGCTGAAACGCGACCACACGGCCAGGCCGCAACGCCAGGCCGATGCCGGGAGTTAAGACGTCTTTCATGAATAAGAAACTTCATATCATCGGCGAGTTGATGAACAACTCGTACGCGCGCGCCCGCAAGGCCTTCACCGAGCGCGACCCGAAGGGGTACCAGGAACTGGCGAAATTACAGTCCGGCCTCGGCGCCAGTTTTCTGACGTTGAATCTCGACGGGACTCAACGCATCCAGGTACGTCGCCAGGAAATGCTCGATTTTCTGCCCGACGTGGTGCCGGCAATCCAGGAGGCGACCTCGACCCCCATCGCGTTTGACAATCCGTCCGTGGAATATCACAAGATCGCCCTCAAACATTACGACCCCAAAAAGAGCGGCCCACCGATCCTTAACTCGCTTGCCGCCTCGCGCGAACATCTGGATGAGATGGTGGAATTGGTGAAGCACTACGACACCCTGGCGGTTATCATGGCCTCGGAAACGTTCGTGCCGGGCGGAACGTCCCAATGCCTGAATCCGCAAGATTCCCACCGGGCGGCGAAACATTTTGTCGAGTTGCTTGCCACGAAAGCCGGCCGGCGCAACGATCAAATCATCATCGATCCCGGCCTCGCGCCTGTTGGCGCGGATACCTACGGTCTGGTGAACATCGGCCTCGATGCAATGCGGCTGATCAGCGCCGATCCGGATTTGAAAGGGGTGCATCTTATCGTCGGCCTTTCCAATTTCGCCTGGGGCACGCCCAAAGGCATCCGCGAGGAGCTGGAAAAAGCCTATCTCACGCTCGGGACGGAAGTGGGTCTGGATTTTGCCCTGGCGAATCCCGAAAAAACTCCCGGCCCACTGCCGAACGACCATCCCATGGTCGCGCGCCTGCGGGAAGCGCTCGAGCAAGGCCGGCCGCGTGATGGAGAGACACACGAAACCTCCGGTTTCCGCCAGGCCGAAGCCATCATGGCCATCTGTAGCGAAGCGCAGGCGGTCGAAGACTAATGGAAATTGCCGATGCCCAATCAGATCCCCTCTCTTGTCCTCCGAACACCCTCTTACCGTTGAGCGGGGGCGAGGGGTACCTCAAACGAAATAAATGATTTCCAAAAATCGGCCAATTCCATCGGCGACAGGCGCGCACAAAATCTGGCTGTGCGTGGGAACGTTGCTGGACGGGGTCCGCACCAAACCCCTGCGAAACGCGCACATCGTCTATGACTCGAAGCAAATTCTGTTTGTTGGTGAGAATCCTCCGCCGGCGCGTTGGTTAAACGCCGGCCAGCGCGGGCCGGATTTGAGCCTGCCGGAACACACACTGTTGCCGGGCTTGATCGAGGCCCATGCGCATTTTTTCCTCGAAGGTGGCGAATTGAACCTGGACAAACGCGCGGCTTATTTGAAACAAACGCCGGAAGAGTTGCTGAAACTCGCGCGCAGCCGTCTGGAAAAACTGGTGCGACTGGGCGTGATCGCCGTCCGCGATGCCGGCGACAACGACGGTGTCGGGCTCGCCTTGAGCAAACTTTACCGGGACGGCAGCCGCCGAGGTAACGAGGCGGACACACCTGTGGAAAAATTCGGCTCGGTCCGCCTCCGCACGTCGGCGGCTACAGTGATGCCTTATGTGGACAGTCCGGGTGCGGCCATTCACCACCAGGGACGCTATGGCAGTTTCATGGCTGAACCGATGGAACATTTTGCCTCGCCCGGGAAATGTGTCGAGGCCCGGGTCAAAGCCGGCGCCGACCGGATCAAATTAATTCCGACCGGCATCATTAATTTCAAAAAGGGCGCGGTCACCACCGAACCTCAGATGACCACCGGCGAAGTCCGTGAACTGGTCGTTGCGGCCAAATCATTCGGCCGGCAAACGTTCGCCCATGCTTCGGGTGACGCCGGCATCGAGCGTGCCATTGACGGCGGTGTGGATTCCGTCGAGCACGGTTTCTTCGTCCGCGCGGATCAGCTGGCAAAGATGCGCGACCGGCAAATCGCCTGGGTTCCGACATTCGCGCCGGTTCAGGAACAGGTGGACTACGCCGATATGATGAGCTGGGATACGGAAGTCGTCTCCAACCTCAAGAAGATTCTTGACCAGCATGCCACGAGCCTGGTCAAGGCTCAGGAAATGGGCGTGACCATCGTTGCAGGCAGCGACGCCGGTTCCTGTGGCGTCGCGCATGGGATTGGCTTCCTGGATGAACTGGAGTTGATGCAACGAGCCGGGCTTTCTCCCATCGCCGTCGTCAATGCCGCAACGGGAAACAGTTCAAACCGGCTGGCTTTCAAGGAAAAGTTCGGCCAGATCGAGCCGGGTTACCTCAGCCGATTCATCCTCACCCGCCATTCGCCAGTGGAAAGTATTGCCAATCTGCGAAAGCAAAGGGTTGTCGTGTTTGACGGCGCAGTTTTTGAAACGGACGAAAATTTCAACTCAACCGGTTTGTGAACGGCTTCGAGCAGTCTTGAGGGTTGCGATAATTTGTTCCGGATCATAAACGCAGCCGCCCCAGGTCCCGCCGCCGGCCAATTGCAGCGCCGCCCAAAGGCGCGTGTCTTCCGGCAGGGCCGCATTCGGCGCAAGATCCGTTCGCGTCGCACGACGATTCAGGATTCCGACCCCCTCTTCCGGCGTGAACCGGCGTTGGCCTTCTCCCACCAGATCAACACTTCCTTCGATTCGTTTGCAATCGATGTGGATGCGAATGATATCGCCGTCCAGAACCTTGCCAATCGGCCCGCCCGCCAATCCTTCCGGGCCGATGTGCCCGATACAGGCGCCGGTGGAAACGCCGGAAAAACGGGCGTCGGTCAGCAAGGCAACCCCTTTACCGTGAGGCAAATGTTTTAATGCTCCGGTAACCTGATAGGTTTCTTCCATGCCGGTGCCCATCGGTCCGATGCCGGCCAACACGATTATGTCGCCCGCTTGAATGCGGCCTTCCTTGATGGCGGACATGGCGTCTCTTTCATTCACAAACACCCGGGCCGGGCCATCCTTGTGATAGATTCCGTTGGCATCCACCACGGATGGATCCAGCGCCGTGGCTTTCATCACCGAACCTTCCGGTGCGAGATTGCCGCGCGGGAAAACCAGGGTTCCTCTCAAGCCACGCTCCCGCGCTTTGTCCGGCGGGAGAATGACCTCCTCGGCGTCCACCCCATCCAGTTGTTTGAGCAGATCACGGAAGCGTTGCCGTCGCTCGGATTTTTCCCACCAATCCAGATTTTCTCCCAGGGTTTGTCCCGTGACGGTCAGCACATTGAGATGGAGCAACCCGAGCCGGCGCAAATGCAGCATCACTTCCGGCACGCCGCCGGCCAGAAAAACCCGGACGGTGGGATGATGAACCGGGCCATTCGGCAAAACACTGACCAGCCGCGGGACGCGGCGATTGACCGCGATCCAATCCTCCACCATTGGCCGTTTTAAACCGGCAGCATGCGCAATGGCGGGAATATGCAGCAGCAAATTGGTGGAACCGCCGAACGCCGCATGCAGTCTCATGGCGTTTTGAATGCTTTCGGGCGTCAGGATTTTTTGAGTAGTCAGTTTCCGTTCATCCAGGTGATGGAGCGCGCGGGCCGAACGCCGGGCCATGTCCAGCCACACCGGCTGTCCTGAGGGCGCAAGGGCCGAGTGTGGTAGCGAAAGTCCCAGTGCCTCGCTGACCACCTGAGACGTGGCCGCTGTGCCGAGGAATTGACAACCGCCTCCCGGCGACGCGCAGGCGCGGCAACTCAGTTCAGCGGCTTCCGACAAGGTGACCAGCCCGTGCGCAAAGCGCGTTCCCAGGGTTTGCACCGCGCCGGCATCTTCACCGGTCGCCGGCGGTAACGTGACCCCGCCGGGAACTACCACGCCTGGCAGTTCCCGCAAACCCGCCACAGCCATCATCATCGCCGGCAATCCTTTGTCGCACGTGGCGATGCCAAGCACACCGGCGCGCAACGGCAACGAGCGGGCCAGGCGCCGGAAAACAATGGCGGCGTCATTCCGATACGGCAGGCTGTCGAACATGCCGGTGGTTCCCTGGGTCCGGCCGTCGCAGGGATCGGAACAGAAACCGGCGAAGGGAATCGTCTGCAACCGGCGAAATTCTTCCGCGGCCGCCTGAACGAGCAGTCCGATTTCCCAATGCCCGGTGTGATAGCCCAGCGCAATCGGCTGGCCGTCAGGCGCGCGCAATCCGCCCTGGGTGCTGAGAATCAAAAATTGTTTGCGCCCGACCTCGGCCGGGTCCCAGCCCATGCCGGCATTTTGCGTCAGCCCGAACAAATCGCCGCTGGGCCGGTGCCGGAGCATTTCTTCGGTGAGCGGCAATTGCCCCGCCGGTCCGGCTGCCGTGGTTTGAATCTGGTAGATGTCCGGGGAAGCCTCGAACACGTCATTGCGGGAGCTCATGGGAATGATTGAAGCAGGTCTAAAAAAAATGAAAATCAGAATTAAGGTTCGACGCGCTGTGGCGGCCTTGTTAAAAACTCGCACCACCATTCTTATGACCCAGCAACGTTGGCTCCGCATCATTCCGGTGGCGCTGCTCATGTACACCATCTCGTACATCGACCGCACCAACGTTTCCCTCGCGCTCGACCCGAAAATTTCGAACCTGATGAAGGACCTGTTCATGGACGACCGCATGAAGGGCGAGGCAGCGGGTATTTTCTTTTTCGGTTATCTGCTGTTGCAGATTCCCGGCGGCTGGCTGGCGTCGCGCTGGAGTGCGCGAAAAGTCATCAGTTTATGCCTGGTGGGCTGGGGCATTTGCGCAATCAGCTGCGGACTCTCCCACACGTTCCGGCAATTTGAAATCATGCGATTTTTACTCGGTGTAGCCGAAAGCGCCGTTTTTCCCGCCACGCTCGTCCTGCTGGCGAACTGGTTCCCTCGCGCCGAGCGTGCCCGGGCCAACAACGGCTGGCTCCTGTGCCAGCCACTGGCCGTCGCCGGCTCCGCGCCGGTGACTGGCTGGCTGCTCGGGGAATATGGCTGGCGTCAGATGCTCATTCTCGAAGGGCTGTTACCGTTTCTGTTTCTACCGATCTGGTGGTTCTGCATCCGTGATCATCCGCACGAGGCCAAATGGATTTCCACCGAAGAGAAAGATAACCTGGAAACAATCCTGCAACGTGAAGCCGCTGAGCTGGAACCGGCGCAGCAAATTTCCTGGATCGAACGGCTCCTGCATCCGTCGCTGTTTGTCATGATTGCCCTTTATTTTCTCCACAACTGTGCGGCGTACGGGTGCATGACTTTCTTCACCACCGTGTTGAAGGGCCGCGGGTTCAACGCGCTGCAATACGGGTTTTTATTCGCCGTCCCTTATGCCGTGACGGCGGTGGTAATGGTTCTCAACTCCTGGCATTCGGACCGGACGCGGGAGCGGCGGGGCCACGTGGCGGCGGTTTATCTCATGAGCGGAGCCAGTCTCATCCTGAGTGTGATGCTCAGCCAGCACTTCTGGCTTTCGTATGCGTTCATGTGTCTGGCCATTCCCGGGCCGTTTGCGGCCATGGCGCCGTTTTGGGCCATTCCCGGCGAAACCCTGCCGCGCAACGTGATTGGAGTGGTCTTTGGAACAGTGAATGCCTTCGGCAATCTGGGCGGCTTCGCCGGGCCTTACGTGATTGGCGCGCTATCGGACCGATACCACAGCACGGCGATCGCCTTTACGGTCATCGGCACCGGGATGCTGGGTTGTGCGGGGCTGGCTTACTTTTTGCCTAAAACTGCGTCACACATTAAGATGACCGGACGCATTTCCACAACGTAGCGGCGGCTCGGTAGAGCGCCGCAAAGATCGGGAATTGCACGGGTGCGGCTTTCTGCCGAAAGCCGCTACGCCAGCTCTGAGACGTTAATTTATGAAAATCTGTCGCTTCAGGAACGAATCGGGCCCGGTCGGAATCGGTCTGGTGTGGGACGATTCAACGCTGATCGATTTGACACCAGCCGGTGTCACGCACTTGCAATCAATTCTGGAAAACGACAATCCCGTCGCAGAATTAAGTCGGATTGCGAAACAAAATCTGCCGCACGTCGGGCTGGCAGAGGTTCAATTGTGCGCGCCCGTCGAACGACAGGAAGTCTGGGCGGCCGGCGTCACCTATCTGCGCAGCAAAACGGCGCGCATGGAGGAATCGGATTTCAGCGCCACCGCCTACGACAAGGTCTATGCGGCGGAACGGCCCGAACTTTTTTTTAAATCGTTGGCCGAGAAAGTCGTGGCCACGGGTGAGCCAGTGGGCATTCGTCGCGATGCAAAATGGAACGTGCCGGAACCGGAACTGGCGCTGGTGTTGAATTCGCGCGGCCAAGTCGCCGGTTACACCATTGGCAACGACATGAGTTCACGCGATATCGAAGGGGAGAACCTGCTCTACCTGCCACAGGCGAAAATCTACCGGCATTCCTGCGCGCTCGGTCCGTGGGTTCAGCTTGGCGCGACCGAAGCAGAGGCGCGCGAGTGGAAAATCAAAATCGAAATCCGGCGGAACGGGAAAAATATGTTCGCCGGCGAGGCGTCGGTCGGCCAGATCAAACGCCGTTTCGAAGAGTTGGCCGCTTTTCTTTTTCGCAGCCAGGTGTTTCCGCATGGCGCCGTGCTGCTGACGGGCACAGGCATTGTTCCGCCGGACACGTTCACCTTGCAGGAACAGGACGAGATCGGAATTGAAATCACCGGAATCGGCTGGCTCCGCAACCCGGTGATGTTGGTTTGACATGACTAAAGGACCGCAATTTTGTAGCCGCCGAGGTAATGAGGCAGAATCTTTCGACGATTTGAATGTCCGCCTCCTCACGTCGGCGGCTACAGTTGGTATTACGAAATCGATATGAACTTGCACGGCCAGAATTTTATCGGGGATCAACTCGGTTCCGGTTCGGGAGAAACGTTTTATGCGGTCAGCCCGCTGGATCGCCGCCAACTGGAGCCGGCCTTTCATGCCGCTACGGATAAGGAGGTCAATGCGGCGATGGAGTTGGCAGAAGCCGCCGGCCATGATTACCGCGACCTGACCAATGAAGAGCGTGCGAAATTTCTCGAGCGGATTGCCGATGAAATTATGGCGCTGGGCGACGATCTGATCGCCCGGACTCATCTGGAAACCGGTCTGCCGGAAGCGCGGCTGACTGGCGAGCGGGCGCGCACGGTCAATCAACTCAAGCTCTTTGCCCAGCTCGTGCGCGAAGGTTCGTGGGTGGATGCGCGCATTGACACGGCCATTCCCGACCGGCAGCCGGCGCCCAAACCGGATCTGCGCCGGATGCTGGTGCCGATCGGCCCGGTGATTGTCTTCGGGGCCAGCAATTTCCCGTTCGCGTATTCGGTGGCGGGCGGCGACACCGCTTCGGCATTGGCCGCGGGCAACCCGGTCATCGTCAAGGCACACGAACGGCACCCGGGCACGTCGGAACTGACGGCTGTCGCCATCCGTCGCGCCGTCGAGGGGTGCCGTCTGCCTGCCGGGTTTTTTTCAATGCTGCACGGCCTGGGCAAGACCGTCGGCCAAGCGCTGGTCAAACATCCGTTTGCTCGTGCCGTCGGCTTCACCGGTTCCCGCACGGCGGGTCGTGCCTTGTTTGACGCGGCGGCGGCGCGACCGGAACCGATCCCGGTCTTTGCCGAGATGAGCAGTCTGAATCCGGTTTTCATTTTACCGGAGGCCTTACGCGAGCGCGGATCAAAAATCGCCGAAGGATTGAAAAATTCGGTGATCCTCGGTGTCGGGCAATTTTGCACCAAACCCGGCCTGGTGTTTGGATTGCAAGGCGCGGAGTTCGAGCAGTTCCAACAATCGCTGACGCAATTGCTCAAAACCGTCGAGCCGACCACCATGCTGCACGCGGGCATTTGCGACGCCTACCACAAAGGACTCGACCGCGTTTCCCGGAAAGATGGTGTCAAAGTGTTCGCCCGCTCGGAGAAGAATCCCGACGCCGGAAAAATCCAGGGCGAAGCCGTTTTAGTTTCTACCGACGCAAAAACGTTTCGGAGCAACCCTGAACTGGCCGGGGAGATTTTCGGACCGTTTTCGGTTTTAATATCCGCGCCGACCCTCGCGGAACTGGAGGACATTGCGCAAAGCCTTGAAGGCCAGTTGACCGCCACCGTGCATGGCACGCCGGGTGATTTTCAAAAGGCCGGAAGCTTATTGCGATTCCTCGAACGGAAGGCCGGCCGGCTGATTCTCAACGGTTTTCCAACCGGTGTGGAGGTTTGTCCCGCCATGAACCACGGCGGTCCTTACCCGGCGACGACCGATGTGCGTTTTACCTCGGTGGGCACTGCGGCGATTTATCGTTTTGCCCGACCGGTTTGTTATCAGGATTTTCCCGCAGCCTTGTTGCCGGCGGCGCTCCGGGACGAAAATCCACAGGGCATCCGGCGATTGGTAAATGGAAAATTGACCACTGATGCCGTAGGCAGGTAGAGGCATATCTTGACGCTACTCCTGACTCCCTCTGTCCGCCAAAGCCGGACGAGGGTTGAACTTTTAAAATTTTAACGCGCCACCTCTCCTTTAATCCTCTCCCCCAACTTCCATCGGCACCTGTCCACCATGTCCCCGCACACCCGTCTACCATGTCTCGGGTCTTTACACTCCGTCGGCGGGGAGGGAAGCGAATGAAAGCCTTAGCGTTGGGTGCTTTCGGGCCAATCATCTGTGCGGAACGGCACCGCCGGAAGGCCGACTCCGTTATAGAGGGTGGCCAGCGGATTGGCCTGCCACGCGTAACGGGCCGCGACCGGGTCGGCCACCTCAGTTGACAAAACCACGACCGACTCGCCCTCAATCCGGGCTTCGGCCCAGTGCCATTTGCGATCTTTCCCGGCGACGGAGAACTCGCCCAGTGTGTCGCCTTTGATGACCAAGCCGCCGTCCCTATGAATGAAATTGAGTTTCAGTGCTCCGGGCAGGTGTTTTATCGAAGTGTAGGTCGGCCCCTGATAAGGAATCTTTTCACCGTACGTTTGGGCCAGCGCACAATAGGCCAGGCGATCACCCACCGGGACTTTGTCTTTCGGATGAATATCGTCGGCGTCACCGGTATCCACGGTAGTTGCCAGGGCGCAGTTCCGAACTTTTTGCGCGGTCAACGCCTGCGCTTCGCGCAATTCGGCCCAGCCATCGGTTCCGGGTGCACTCTGTCGCTGCATGAAGGCGGGCAGGCCGACGATGTAGAAGGGAAGGTCGCTCTGGCCGAACTGGTCACGCCAATTGTCCATCATGGCCGGGAGCAAAGTGCGATACTGGTAGGCGTGGGTGAAGTTCGCTTCGCCTTGATACCAAATCACACCCTTGATGGCCAGCGGCAGAACCGGTTGAATCATGCCCAGATACAGTACGGCCGGCATGGTCGGATAATTTTCATAATCGAGCGGCATGGGGTGGGGCGGTTGGGCATTGAAACTGAGTTTGGCCTTCCATTCACCGGCCAGCGGAATGGCGGTGCTTCCCACCTCCAGTCGCATCAGGTCGGGTTTGGACAGAAAACTGTCCTTCGATTTCCACTTGAAGATGCGCAAAGTCACCAGGTTGGTGCCCGGTTTTAACAGTCCCGCCGATATGTCGTAATCCCGATTGTGTTCCGCCCAGGAACTGATTCCAACCTGATGACCGTTGACGTAGGTGGTTTCCATTTTCTCAACCCAACCGAGATGAATGGAGGCCGAACCGGCGGGCAATGGGTCGGGCAGAACGATTTCCTTCCGGAACCAACAGACGCAGGGGACATCGGCCAGACCCAGTTCCTGGAAAGCGCCGGGAATGCGAACGGCTTTCCAATCCGAATCATCCGTAGCCGGTGCAGCCCATTGGTTGCTGATACCGACGTCATATTCATCGAGCCAATGCATCAGGAAACTGCCGTAGGGCGGGCTGCCCTTGGAACCCAGACGTTCGATCGCGTCCAATTTTCCGTCGTTGCCCCCCAATTTGCGCAATGTCTTGGGGCCCATCCAGCTCTCGACCAGGCTGCCGCCGACGCAATCTTCAATCAAACCCACCGGCACGTGGATGTCCTGCTGGAGCCTGCGTCCAAAAAAGTAGGCGACCGCCGAAAACCCGCCCCAGCCGCCCTGGTTGATGGTTTCCGGCGAGCAAATTTTCCAGGTGCCATCCGGGACTTTCGCAGGCGAATAGGAAACTTTGTGGTTCACCAGAAAGAGCCGGAGTTCCGGATGGTTCGCCTCCTTGATTTCTTCCGCGGCATTATTCACCTGCCCGATGCCCAGCTCCATGTTCGATTGGCCGCCGCACAACCAGACGTCGCCCACCAGGACTTCATGAAATTCAACAGTCTGATCCGGTCCGGAAATTTTGAGCGTGTAAGGCCCGCCCGGGGCGGGCGGTTGAATCTCCGCCTGCCAGCGGCCATCCGAGCCGGCTGTCGCTTTGGCGGTGTGTCCAGCTATTTCAACCTTGATAACATCACCCGGTTTTGCCCAACCCCAGACCGGGTCCGCTTTTCCGCGTTGGAGCACCATGTTGTCGCTGAACAGCGGACTGACGAACGGCAAGGATTTGGCCTCCGCCGCGGTAGCCGAAAGCCAGGCCACGACCGCTAGAAACAGGGTGAAGCAGTATTTAGATCGCATATGGTTCAAGGTGTGAAATTCTTTTCAAATTAGGAGATGCGGGTTTCGCGTCAACGTGAAAAAAGTTTGTTACGGTTGCCAACGCCAATCCATAATCGTTTGTCGAATCATTTAAGGAAGCAACATCAATAGTGAAACTCTCCTTATCAACAGTCCCGCAGCCGAAGACGAAACCGGGTCAGTCTTGTCCGATTTACTGGCTGCGACACACACGAAGACCCTGATCGGAACCCCTGTCATACTGTTCGTAGCCGGTCCGGAAAGACAACGCACAACAGAAGTCGCCACCGAGCCAACCGCCGCCCCTCCAAACCCGGAGTGAGCCGCGAGAACTTCCTTGAGGGTCATCTTCCACGACTCTCCAGGTCTCCGCACTCTCCAGGTCTCCGTACCAGTCCCAGCACCATTCCCTGACATTACCCGACATATCGTAAAGCCCTAACTCGTTGGGTTCCTTGCCACCGACAGAGTGTGTTTTACCATGGTTTTGTTCTATCACCGGCCAGCTCCAGAATCCGGTTAACTTTGTATCTCCAGAGTTTTGCCAATACCACGCTACTGTATCCACATCATTCCCTCCGCTATAAATGTAACTCTGGCTCTTCTGACCTCCACCGGCAGCATATTCCCACTGGGCTTCGGTCGGCAACCGGTACCCATTGGCTCCCGAATTGATCGTTACCGTCCATTTTATATCATCGTTCTCATTCTCATTATTCGGGTCCTCTTTAGTCTTATCGATACGGTAATACGGTTTTAAGCCTTCTTTCAGACTCCTTTTGTTGCAGTACTCAACGCACTCATACCAGGTCACCATTTCGACCGGCAAATTGTCGCCCTGGAATTTTGAGGGATTACTTCCCGTGACCTCAATCCACTCCTTTTGGGTGACCTCATATTTGCCGATATAAAAACTCGATAGGAATACACTTTTTCCGTAGTAGTTGGTGGAATTCGCATTATTGAAAGTCCCGCCTTTAACCAAGACAAGGTTATCAGACGCTTGGTGCGAACCGGAATTCGATGGCAACCATTTGCCGGTGGAACAACTGCTGCCCGCAACCATCATTGCCGTTAAACAGAAAATGAATAGTTTTCTCATTGAGCTGAAAATAAGGCGTGTGAAAGGGATCTTATTTTTTTGACCTGCCGGTGTAGACGGATTTGGGGCGTCTGTGGCATCAGTGTCGGTTTTAAGAGTAAGCAGGCCGCACTTCCTGAAGAAGCGCGACCTGCTCAAGTTACGTTCAGGGCAACGCCCCGTGACAAAACGAATAAGTTCCGGGAATAGCTATTGCCCCCACACCGTTGCGTTAACGGAGCCACTCCGGCCACCGTACGCTTCTGTCCCTAATATCTGGTAATTGAAAGTACCAAAACCCTGGCCACCGTGACTCCGCCAATTGTTGATGTGGTTGGCCGTGGTAACGGTATGGTTTGACCCGGTCGATGACCCGCCCCATTGATCGAGGTACTGCCAAAAAGTTGCATTGCCGATAATGGAAGGCTGGTTTATTTGCTGATGCTTATAAAAGGTGTAGGTATGCCCATCACTGTTCACGGTGTTTACCCTCGTTCCAGTCACCACCGAGCCCATCTCACAGACGTAATATTCGATGAGCGGACTGGTCGTCCACCCGTAGATGCTGAAGTTATTGAATCCACTGATGGAGCCGCAATTGTAACCGATACTGTGAGTGGATCCAGGATTCCAGCCTTTGCCGCCGACCACGTCGTTCACGCCGGACCAGGTCATGGCGTAATTGCCCGGGTATGTCCCCGCACTGGGAAAGGATATGCTGGCCGACCCACCACTGTAATACAATGACCAGAAGAAGCCGTGATCAGTGCCCGTTCCTCCACTGGCTTTTGCCTGGGGGAGCGTCACCATGGTTACGCAACCGGCCATGAGTACAGCGAGGACCACCTTTTGTGATGTTTTCATTTTAATGCCTTTTGATGTTGTGATGTTTAATTTCTTGGCGCAAAAGACATTGCCAAGGCTCCAATCGGGGAACAACTGAGTTATTTACCCGAGTCGGACAACGGTCAAGTTTGTTTATAATAAAAATAATGGATAATACTATCGCTGGGACATGGATAAAACCATTGCTGGGAAATGGATAAAACACGGCTGCAGTGGGAACGAGTTGTGGTTGAAATTTTGGGGCAGCCGCTTTCAGCGGCCTGAGGAATTTCGCCGGGTCCGCAACGTTCCTGGCGCAGAAATCTATGGTGTGGTGATTCGATAGAACGCGGCAGCGCCGCTGGCGGCATTATCCATGAACGTCGTCGTGTAGGACCCGGAGGTGGCCGCGATTCCGGTGGCAATGGCAGGCCACGAGACCGGAGGGGTCAATGAACCCGTTTTCTGCACGGTGTAGGTCGGTGTGGTCAGGGACCGTTCGGGCGGATTTGAATTCCAAACCAGGGCGACCGTCGATGGGCCGCTGCGGTAAACGTTCTTGATTTGGATTGGTTCCACCCTGGCGTAGCTGACGCCGTCGTACCAGGTCCGGCAGGTATCGCCGATGAGGTTGGTGGTCGTTCCGGTCTGGATGGCATCACTCCCCACGAAAACTGGAAACGAAGTATTTGTCGAAAGCCGAATCCGGCCCAGGTACGCCTGATAGAAGGATGCATTTGCGTCATTGGTCAAAACCAGGACCGAGTTGTGTGCTCCCGGTTGCACCTGTTGCGAGGCCATTTGCCGGAAGACCTGCATTTGATTGGTGGACAATCCCGCCACGACGCGCCAGTCCGCGCCCGGGCTGCCCCAGAAATTGACCCACACATCATACATTCCGTTTCCCGGCGCCGTCGCAGTGGTTTCAATCGTCGGCGCCAATTCGGCATTCACATCGGCCGAAGCGAGCAGTGAGCCGCCGTTTCCCGGCCCGATACGTTCGTGCCATTGACCGGAACCCGGTCCCGTTACCAGCGGTGCACCCGTGTTGCTGAAGCAAGTGTTGGTAGTCGTCGCATCTACGTAGGTCATCGGCCCAACCGACTCCGCATGTCGATCCACAATACCGACAACCGCCGTATCAATAACCAGTGCGGAGCTGTAAACTCCCCGATACCAGAGCAAGGCTGTGTGGTTTCCATCCCACCGGGGGACGATCGGACGCAAATTGTCGCAGGAGGAATCCTGCGTGATAGGGGTCCAGGTAAAACTGGCTCCGTGATTGGTGGTAATGCCCTTCCAGATTTCACGGCTGCTCGAAACCGGTTGATTTGTGTCGTAAACCCCGGCCGGAACGGCGCGGGGATCAAAGGCGGTCGAAATATAAATGGTATTTGGTTCATCGGGATTTAAACAACCCAGGCCGACATAGTCGGCCTCGCTGGCGTGTGTCTTGTAGCCGGCCTGGCCCAGGTACGTGGAGGTCCAGTTCATACCGTTATAACGGCAAAAGAAAAAGGCGTGATCCGGATTGATATTGCTGTCATCCCCTTGCGTATTATCGTTGATTCTTGCGGTGATGATACATTCAATCGTGCCGTCCGGGTACCGGCACACATCATCATCCCAGCAGCGATAGTTTGTTTGGCCAACCGGCATGACGGTGCCGGCGGTAAAAACCGGCGTAAAACTTTGCGGAGTGGGGGTGAACAACTTGTCGAAGATGTTTGTGTCCACCACGGTTCCATCTGTTTTGAAAGCCATACCGTTGCTGAGGTAACCGTGATAAATGCTGGTGTTGAAGTCACGCGGATGATACTCGGTACAAATGAAGTCGATCCGATCCACACCGTTATCCCAGTATTTGAAGTAGCCGTTGACATAACCGACGTTTGCGTTCGTGCTAAGTTCCCCGCCATAGGACCAAGTGTCGCCATAGTTGGATGAGATCATTATATTTTGGCTGCCGTGGCCATTGCCCCGGGCGAGGTTGTAGGTGCGATTTTCCGCCGAGAGATAATGAGGATTGGAATAAGTGGTTGGGAAATCAGCTCCGCCAGGCTGGCTGGCCCAGTCGAAAACACTCTGCGGCCCCCAAACGCCGCCGGCGGGATCGTAAACGTTGTAGAAGGTGTAATAGTCGTTATTGTGTCCGGCATACATCGCCAGGTACTTGCCGTCCGGTCGAACCAGAAAAGCCGGCGCATTGTGATCATCTCCGCCACCGTATGAAAGGAACCCGTTGGTGAGGGTGTCCTTCAGGCCGATTCCGGTTTGGAAATCGAAAAGGATCGCATCCACGCTTCCGGCCCGAGGCGGCCCCCCGGTTCCAGCTCCGTTCTCCAGGCAGCCGATAATCAACCTGCCACCGTTGGTGTCGACTACCGACCGCTCATCCTGATACCAGCACCAGGCGCCGTTGTCGTTGAATTGAATCAAGTTGCCATTAACGATGTCCCGCGGATTAAAGAACGGCAGCGGGTTTCCGGAACCGATGGCATCGAGTTGATGCACCGTGAGAACATAATTCGTGGTTGCGAAAATGAATTTGTCCAGGTCCAGACCATTTTCCCGGGCGCCGACTTGAAACGTCTGCGTCAGATTGCCAGGGGTGACCGTAAAGGTGATGGGCAATTCCGTGGCGGAATTTGAAAGTTGCGACAGATTAAGCCACTTCCAAACGTCGATACCAGCTGTGCCGCTCCCGGCAACGATATCGTTCGGGCTGATGTAGCCGCCCTGAACCAGATTATTGACCGTGTTCCAGTTATTGGAATCGGTCGGAGATTTGATCCCGAAGCCATTGCCGTAAAAGAAGCTGTCATCTGTGTCGCTTCCGGGACCGACGCGTACCCGGGCGTAGAGATTATAGGTGCCAGCGGCAGGGAAATGGATGGAATACGTTGCGACCCGGTTGTTGTTGCCGGGGGAATTGAGGTTCAGGTAATCGGTCTGGATGGCGATATAATCGGCGGTGCCATCACCGGTGACGGCGTAATCCGAACCAAGCGCACCGGACTCCGCCTCAAAGCTCAGGTGTTGGGCGTGCAGGGACGCAATTGAACCGACACCCAGAATTATGATGGCGGTGATGCTGGAGTTAAAAGGCACGCCTCTGACTTTCACTCCATCAAGATAACCGACTTTGAGGCGATTGACAACGGACTTAACCCGACGCTTCAGCTTCCCTCTGGCGCTGTCAGGACGCAATAGGCTTCAGCGATCGCCGCTTTAATGGCCGGGTAACCCGATCGAATGCCGTTTCCGACCGGCCAGTCAATGTCCGCCCGGCACAGTTTTGACGGATACCGTTTCCGACTTCAAACCATCAGCACTGACGGTGAGGTGGATGGTTCCCGGTTGGCCGGATTTTCCGCGAATAATCGCCAGGCAAAGCCCGTTGAAAGCTTTGCGATCCGGTGATGGAAACGGTTCCAGGCTCGTCGGATCTCCGTTGTCGGTCGCCACGATTTCCCCCGGCCCTTCAATTTGAAAGTGGATCCGATTATCGGCCCGCGGCGCCATGACACCGTGTTCGTCCGTCACCGTCACCGTCACAAAAGATAAATCCCTTCCGTCCGCACTGATTGTACTGCGGTCCGGCTCCAGTTTGAGTTTGGCTGGCGCGTCGGCGGTTTTCACTTCGTCCGTCGCCCAAACCTCGCCGTTTTTGTAAGTGACCACTCTGAGCCTGCCCGGTTCATACACCACATCATCCCAGCGCAGGCGATATTCGTAAGGTCCTTTCTTTTTACGTCCCAGCGATTTGCCGTTGAGAAACAATTCGCCTTCATCGCCGGAGGTGAAGACATGCACAGGCGTGGTTTGCCCGGTTCTCTCCGGCCAGGTCCAATGCGGCAGGATATGCGCCATCGGAAAATCCGGACGCCAGTGCGCCTGGTAAAGATAAAACCGGTCTTTCTTGAAGCCGGCAAGGTCGATGATGCCGGAGTAGGAACTACGCGAGGAATCGAATGGTGTCGGCTCGCCCAGATAATCCCAGCCCGTCCAGACAAATTCTCCGCCGACGTAAGGATTTTTATCCTGTGAGGCAAACACCTTGTCCGCCGAAGACCCGAACGCTGCGGCATATAACTCATAGGCGCTCACCTGCTTGCGCGTTCGATCTTCGCCTGACTTCGGTCCAACCGCGGCGCTGTTGTTGGTCGTGACCGGAAAGACATAATCGCCCCGGCTGCTCAAGGCGGAAGCGGTTTCACTGCCAAAAATGAATTTGTCCGGGAACTGCTCGTGGAAGGCCGGATATTTCCCCGGTGCACCGCGAATGCCGGCCCCCTGGTAATTCAGGCCGATGATATCCAGAACGCCGGGCAGCGGATCGGTGGGGTGCGACCAATTCATGGCGCTCGTAGTCGGGCGCGTGGGATCCTCGTCGTGCACGACGTCGCAGAGTTGCCGGGCGAGAACGGCCCCGTTGGTCCCGGTGAATTGCTCGCCGACCTCGTTGCCAATGCTCCACATGATGACCGAGGGGGAATTGCGGTCCCGTCGGATCTGGGAGCGCAGGTCCTGCTCATGCCAGTCATCAAACAACAAATGATAATCATTGGGCGTCTTGTCCCGCCGCCAACAGTCAAACGTTTCATCCATCACGAGGAATCCCATTTGGTCCGCCAGTACCAGCAGCTCGGGCGTCGGCGGTTTGTGGCTGGTGCGAAGGGCGTTACAACCCATGTCCGCCAGTATTTCCAGCTGCCGCTGCAAGGCGCGATAATACACCGCGGCACCCAACGCACCCACATCATGATT
>JBGPDH010000035.1:0-19051 GCA_041482195.1 Verrucomicrobiia bacterium | reverse complement strand
GCCAGCGTCCACCGCGCCCAGATGGTCACAAACAATCCGAATACACAGACCGTGGCGCCTGCGGTCCAAGTCCAATACGTGTGCGGTATCAACACCCGATTCAGGGGTGGTAATGCCGGATAGATCAGTAGAAACCAGCCCAATGCGACAGGTATCCGATGCGCGAGCGCAGACGGCAGGCTTTGATGCTCCGCCGTTTTCTTCTGTCTGAAGGCGGTGATAATCCAATAGGCAACGAAGATTATCCAGCAACCGAGGATGACGAAGCCTGAAATTGTTGCCATGATGGGTCAATCCAGCCGTTTCAAAACTTCCTGGCACACGGTCGCTGCTGATTGCGGCCGACCCAAGGCCTTGGCGGCTTTGGCCATTTCCGCCAGTTTCCTGGAGCCCAGCAGTTTTTCGATGCGGAAGGGCAGGTCTTCGACACGATTGACCTTGGCCGCAGCACCGCGCTCGAGCAGGAAATCGCTGTTGGCGGCTTCCTGTCCCGGAATAGGGTTCAAAATGAACAGCGGTTTGCCCAATGCCAACGCCTCGGACGTGGTCAATCCGCCGGGCTTGGTAATGATCAATGAGGCCACTGCCATCAATTCGTGCATGTTGGTTGAATAGCCGAGCACATGGGTCGGGTGTTTCCTTGTTTGAGCGGCCAGTTCACGCCGCAATGCCTCGTTGCGTCCCGTGACGACGACGGTTTGCAGCGGTTGCGGCACCTTATCCAATTCAGCAAGGATTTCCGCGACCGGACCCATGCCAAAGCCACCGCTCAACACGAGCAATACCGGTTGGTCATCGCGCAAACCCAGGGACCGGCGGGTGGCCCGCGGCTCCGGCTTTAACGAAAATTTCGCGGCAATTGGGATGCCGGTGGGCACAACCACGTTTGCTGCGGCACCGCGCGCGACCAGCCGGGCCTTGGTTTCCTCGGCGGCGACGCAGTACAAATCCACGCATTGGTTCATCCATAACGCATGCGCCTCGAAATCCGTCACGATACTGACAACAAAGGGGTGTTTGAAGCTGCGCTCTGGGAGGGTCGCGATTTTGGAAGTAGTCGACTTACGGCGATCATAGACCGCCGCTACAGATTTCTGGCGTAACAGCCCCAATGTTTCCAAGGGCGCATAATGCGTACAGAGCACTGCGTCGGGCCGGAATTGTTTCAAATAGCCACTGAATTTTTTACGTGAATTGCTGGGGAACAGGCGGCTGAGTCTGCTCAGATGGCGGGTGACCCGGGGATTGTCGGTCTTGCTGAACAACAGACCCCAGAGTTCAGGTGCGCGTTCGACCAGTTGTACATAACCTTCCGCGTAAACCTTTTTATGCAGGGGCGAGAAAAACTTGATAAGATCGACCCGTTCGACGGTGTCCGCCGGGCGAAAAGCTCGCCACGCTTCCTCCAGTGCGGCAGCCGCGGCAACGTGTCCGCCGCCTGCTGTCACTGTCGCAATGAGGATGCGCATGGAACGGCCCTGAGCTTGCCGGAGCGGGCGGAGATTGAGAAGCGGAAACGTAACTACGACTCCGTGCGGAAGAAGCCTGTGATTCCGGCTACTCTGTGGATGGACCGGCTGGTGTGAGGCCGACACAACATGCGGGCAGCGATAATTTCGCCGCCCGCATGACGGTACTGGAGACGCTTAATGACTTGGCTTTTGGCCGACAACGGGGCACCAATAAACTTCACCGGTAAAGGTGATAGTAATTTCGCCGCTGGCAACGGCGGCGGCAATCTCATCATCGGAGAAGAGTTGTCGCGGGGTATGGCCGGCGGTGAAGGTAATTTGAACCTCCTCCCAGATGGGGTTAAAACCATCGCCAGGAATGGCATCAATCACGGAAATGAACGGCTGGCCCCCGGGCAGGCCGGGATCCGACTGGTAAATGAAGTTGAGCGAGCCGTTATGTTGTAAGAGTGACTTTTCTGCAGCAGGTGAAAATTCCACAAACTGGATGGTAAAAAGGTTGTGGTCGTAATACGCCGGGATGGCACTGGCTGCACCGTTTGCGCTGCCGGCCTGCGCACTGCCGGCCAAGGTGGCCAGTGCCAGCACGGCCGCGCTGGTGAGTTTGAATAGCTCATTTTTCATAATATTTGTCAGTTTTGTGCTCCTTTTCAACCGGCCTTCGGTTAGCCGAAGGGAAACCGCGCCGGCTGAACAATAAGATGGATGAGAGCCGTCTTTGTTCCGTCAAACTGATTGCGACCGGCGACCGGCTAGTTTGACAAATCGCCGCGAGCATTGTGTTACTCATTATCGCCATGGATATGTTGCGGGTGCAGCGATCGCGGGTGCAGGAAACACATGAAGAAAAAAAGGCCGGCGCAGAAAAGGACGAAATTGCCATCACTCCATTAGCCATTCCGATGCTGGCCGGGCGGGTGCGATTTCCACGACGATCCTGCTCCAAAACGAGGCACGCCATGTCCCATAACATCTTGCGCTTTATGGTTGTATCCTGGCGGTGGCGACCGTGAGTTATTTGATTTTTCGCGTCGCGTTGCGCGGCGCGCGCTGGCTCAATCCGGCTGCGATGAGCATCGCCGTTGTATCATGGACCCGCTCCTGGTGGCGGTGGCGATTCAGTTCAAGCTGAATGGCATCAAAGCGTTTCACACCGGGTTGACGTTTCACACCGAGTTGATTTCTCTGTCCCTGATGTGAATCGCGGTCCGGACAATAAGGTTAAAGCCGGCACAAAACTTCTTCCCGGTCCGTTTCATGAGTTTTGATGAAGCGAAGAATGGAGCGGGAGCTACGTTTTAATGCCCCCGGCGAAAGGTTGACCGAATTTCGTGTCGCCGGGCTGTGACCCAAAATATTTTTGATCACATTGCGTTTGGATTGAACTTTTCAGAAGGCGAAATGTCAAAACCCAGAGCGTTGGTGGGAATGCCGGCTGGTCCGAAAAAAGAGGAGGACATTGTCGGTCAAAAAACCCGGCGGCATAATTTATGCAGTTCCTTCCGGTGTCTTAAGCAACGAAGCGATGAAGTGCTGAGGTGGGAAAACCGGGGTTAGAAATAAGGAGCCCGAAGTCGTTTTAGGAGATGACTCGCGGCCTTCCGCCAGTTGTGCAGTGGAAGTTGATGTTATGGAAAAAAAGTCACAGTTAACAAGGATCGTATTGTATCAAAACCTTGGTTTTCTGGCGGTGATTGTCCTTTGCTTTTTAAATGAATTGCTCCGGTTACCGTCGTTGATCTTCTCCGGACATCCTTTTTCATTTGTTTACAGCCGGTCGACCCTGGAGATGTTGCTCTTCCTGGCGGTCTGGTTGTTGGTCAACAAATCAACCCGCCGGTTGATGAAGCGACTGCGGCAACTGGAAGATTTCCTGCGCGTGTGCGCCTGGTGCCGACGCATTGATTTCAAGGGAGAATGGATGCCCCTGGAAGATTTCATGGAGCAAGGTTTCGACACGCCCACGACGCACGGCATTTGTACCGACTGCCTGCGCGAGAGGAAAGAAGCTTTGGCTCGATCAAAGATGACGCGAGAAGTCGAGTCGGTGGCGGGCTGATTAACGTTAAACCTGATTTAACGAAGCCGGTTCACCTTGATCCGATTGGTGTCCGTGATGCCAAGTTGCAGGATGACCGCGTTGGTATAGAGCTCAAGATTGGGCATAAACCCCGGCGCTCCCAGAATACGCCGCTCGCGGTCGAGCTCCTGAATGGCCAGGGTGTCAAGCGCCACCGGATCGTGGCTGAACCAAAGTTGATTCAGGACCGTTGAATATTGCAGCAGTCCCTTGGCACTGCCTTCGTATTGGCCAATCAATGCGTCGGTAATGTTCAGCACCACCCGATCCCCGACTGCGGGCAGCGCATATATTTCCGGGACGGCCACCGCCAGCCGTCCGGAGTCCTCCTGAAAGCGCAGGGTATTATCGACGCTTCCCATCGTGAGATTATACAAATGGCCGCAAACGCCCACGGTGTCCTGGTTCAACAACGGCGTGATGCTGATAATTCTGGTGATTTGGCGGCTGACCAGCCTGGAAACAAAGGATTTTTTCCCGACAGCCGGTCCTTTCTCGCCAAATTCCAAATCACCCCAGACGAGCTGCCCGATGATGGGTGTATCGGGCAGATAAAAATTTGTCGGATCATAACCCGACTGCACGCTGCCGGCGGCACGCACGCCGAGCTGGGCGGCCAATTTGATAAAACCGGCGTTGCGCAGATCCACCTCGTCCCTGTCCCAGATGACGACCTGATTCGGCGGCAGTCCCGCAGCGAGCAACCCGTGAATCACCGCCGCGACGACGGCCGGGCGAGTGCCGTTAATGGATCCGGCAGTGGAATAAACCTTGATACCGACCACATCTCCGGTGGAAATCAGGCTGTGCCAGGCACTGGCGACGGTTGGTTTTCCGGTATAATTGGTGATGCCGCGATTGACCATCGCCTGAACGCACGCAACGTTCGGCTGGTACTGATGGGTGGCATTCGAGTTTTCGACGACCAGTACACGGGCGGGCTCGTTGGTGGACTGACGTAAAGACAAACCGGTCGCCTGCCCGTTCAGGGCCGCGGAGCCAAAGGCGCCCGCGGCCATCAGCCGGCAGAATACCTGCATGAACTGGAACCGTGCGTTTCTTGACACGTCAAGGCGTGGATGCTACCACCAGCACCGATGCTGGCCACAAAAAACATAAGCCGGTACGGTAAAGTGATTTTTCCGGTGCTGGCCATTTGTTTGGCCGGTTGCGGACCGCCCGGACCGCGTGCATTGTTGAACGGGGAAAAACTGCTCCGTAACGGCGATTATTCCGCGGCGGTGGAGAAATTAAAGACCGCCACATCGTTGATGTCAACCAATGCCCAGGCCTGGAACGATCTGGGAGTGGCGTATCAACACGTTGGCCGTCCTGCGGATGCGGCCCTGGCGTACCAACGCGCTCTGACGCTGGACCGCGATATGGTGGAAGCGCATTACAACCTCGGCTGCTTATGGCTGGAACAGGCCAAACCGGACGTGGCCAGGACCGAATTTATGGCCTACGTGCTCCGGCGCGGCAAGGAACCGGAGGGCTGGAACAAGCTCGGCGTGGCCCAGCTGCACCTGCGCGACCTCACGTCGGCGGAAAAAAGTTTCAATACCGCGCTGGCCATCGATTCGAGCAACGCCGTGGCGTTAAATGGCCTTGGTCTGGCCCAGATGCAACGGGGCCGCCCGCGCGACGCGGCCCGATATTTTACCAGTGCCAGCCGGGCGCAACCGGACTACGCGCCGGCGCTATTGAATCTGGCCACAGTGGCGCGGCAATACCTGCACGACAACACGCTGGCATTGCAGAATTACCGTGCTTACCTGGCTTTGACGCCTCATCGGGCGGATTGGGACCAGGTCAACGCGATCGCCAATGATATGGAGCGACAAATGACCGGCACCGTGGCTCCCGCACCAACCGTCGCACCGCATCCGCCGCGGACGGTGGCCAGTACGTCGACCCCGTCCAGTGCGAATTTCTCGCGGGACAACACCAGGGAACCAGCATCGTCGGACGAGATGGAAACCGCCGGTTCAACGGCTGCGGAGGAGAATCCCGTCACGATTGCAGGAACACCGCCGCCGACGAACAAGCCGACGGGTGTCATGCACCAACTCAACCCTTTAAACTGGTTTCGAGCCTCCACGCCGCAGCCGCAACCCAAGACGACGCCAGCGGTTTCGCCGAATTCCAACAATGTTCCGCCGCGACCAGTCCCGAAACCTGCCACCAGCAACGTGACTGCCTTCGGCACGCCCGCGCATCCCCAGACCAAACCCGTTCGTCTGACCCAGCCCGCACCCCCCGCGTTTTCGCGTTATTTATATCGTTCGCCGTCTCCTCCGGCAAAAGGCAACCGCGTCGCGGCCGGGCAAATCTTCAACCAGGCGCTACAGTTTGAACAGGACAAGCGATACTCGGACGCGCTGGACGCCTATCGTGAGGCGGCACGGCTGGACCCAAGCTGGTTCGAGGCGCAATACGATTGTGGCGTGATGGCCTACCGATTGGGTGATTTCAACGACTCACTGGCCGCTTATGAAATGGCTCTGGCAATCCAACCGGATTCGGTGATCGCGCGCTATAACTTTGCCCTGGCTTTGAAGGCGGCCGGCTATGTCACGGATGCTGTGAACGAACTGAACAGGATTCTGGCAGCGAACCCGAATGACGTCCGCGCGCACCTGGCACTCGGCAATCTGTACGCGCAGCAGTTGCATGATGTGCCTCAAGCCCGGGCTCACTATCTAAAGGTGCTGCAACTGGATCCCAGCAATTCACAGGCCGCGGATATACAGTTCTGGCTTTCATCGACCCCCCCCTGAAGATGGAACGGATTTTGCTGGAATAGGCTAAAACCTGAATTTTAGCCTATGTTTGCCATATCCATGAAATCGCTGGCAGCCAACAGTCTGCCCCTGAATTGGTTCGACGGGGTGGTCGTGTTGGTGCTCGTTTTTGGTCTTCTCCGTGGTCGCAAGAACGGGATGTCGAAGGAAATTCTGCCGTTAACCGAATGGTTCACGGTCATTTTTATCTGCGGCCTGTTTTACTCATTTATAGCCCCGTGGATCGAAAAAACGGCGGGAACGGGCGTGTTGATGGGCAATATCATCGGCTATGTGGGTCTGGCACTCCTCATTTTTCTGTTTTTCTCCATGATAAAACGTCCCCTGGGTGAACGACTTTTCGGCAGCAACCTGTTTGGCAACTCGGAATATTATCTGGGCATGCCTTCCGGTGTAGTGCGTTACTGCTGCGTTTTGTTGTTTGCACTTTCCTTTCTGAACGCACGTCACTACACGTCGGCGCAAATCCAGGCCAGCAACGATTTCCAGCAACGCTGGTATGGATCGCACTTTTTCCCCGATCTATACACGGTGCAGGATGCAGTGTTTCAAAAGTCCTTTACCGGGCCTTACATCAAAAAATATCTCAGTGTGTTGATGATTGAACCCGCTACCTCGGGAGGTACCACGCTGGAAGCGGCCTCCCCACCACCGTCCCAGTAACCAGCCTCCATCGTCATTGGCGGAGACGGACAAAGGATCACGCAACCGGGCACGGCGCGGAGAACGCGAAATGGATTTGCTGTAACCGCGTCCGGATGTTAGACCGGATGCATGGCCGGTTTCTCTTCCGGGACACTTGAACGCATTCGCGCTGCCAGTGACATTGTGGATGTCATCGGTTCGTACCTGCCGTTGAAAAAAGCGGGGGCGAATTTCGTCGCGCTTTGCCCGTTTCACAAGGAGAAGACCCCCAGTTTTAATGTCAATCCGCACCGGCAGATCTTTCACTGTTTCGGTTGTCACAAGGGCGGCGACGTGTTTAACTTCGTCAAAGAATACGAAAATATCGGCTTTGTGGACGCGGTGCGTCGTCTCGCCGACCGCGCAAAAATCCCGCTCGAATTCGACCAAAGCCCCGGCGAACAACAATCCCGCCATCTCAAGGACCAATTACTCCAGGTTCATGAGCAGATTGCGCAACGCTGGCAGAACTGTCTGCTGAATGAAGCCGCCGGCGAGCTGGCTCGAGATTATCTGGCCAAACGCGGGGTCGCGCCGGAAGCCATAAAACTTTTCCGCCTCGGCGCCGCACCCGATTTGTGGGATGACACGGTCAATTGGGCCAAAAACAAGGGCCACGATCTGCCGTTGGTTGAGAAAGCCGGCTTGATTATTCAGAAGTTAGAAGTCGCAAGTCAAAAGTCGGATAGCCCAAGTGCGGCCCCTGACCTCCGACCTCCGGCGTCTGACTTCCGGCATTATTACGATCGTTTTCGCGGACGATTGATGTTCCCGATCTGCGACGAACAGGGCAGGGTGATTGGCTTCAGTGGACGGGTTTTGTCCGGCGACGAGAAGACTGCCAAATACGTCAACTCGCCCGAGACGCCGATTTTTACCAAGAGCAGGGTTTTCTTTGGCCTGGACAAATCCAAGCGCGCCATCCTGGATGCCGGTTTCGCCATCATCTGCGAAGGTCAGCTTGATCTGATCGGCTGTTTCATGGCGGGTGTGCAAAACATCGTCGCCCCGCAAGGGACAGCCTTTACCGACCAGCACGCGCGTATTCTCAAGCGTTACGTGAATGAAGTCGTGCTCTGTTTTGATTCGGACGAGGCCGGTCAGAACGCCGCCGTGCGGTCACTCGACCATCTCCTCGCCTCCGGCCTGGCCGTGCGGGTCGCGGTCGTCCCGGCGCCGCATGACCCGGACAGTTTCATCAAGGCCAACGGCGGCGAGGCCTTTCGCAACCTCATCGAGAGCGCTGACGGATTTTTTGATTACCTTTTGAACCGGCTGTGTGCGCAGAATGACTCGAACAGCGACAAGGGTCGTAACACCATTTTACGTGGCATGGCTGAAGCCGTCCACAAGACCGGCAACAGCGTGCTGATTGATACCTACGCGCAGAAGACCGCGTTGCGGCTGGGTGTTTCACCGGAAGCCGTGCGGGCTGAATTCAAAAAGGTTCCCGCTTCCAAAACTGCCTTTGAGGACAGCGAAGCCGAACCCGTTGTGGAAGCCGAAACGCCGCGTCCGTCCGATAAAGAATTCTGGCTGCTCAAGTTACTCTTGCAACATGATGAATTGGTTGGGTGGGTGGCTTTGCATCTGGATGCAAACTGGATTGTGCATCCGCTCTTACGGCAGATTGTTGAAAAGCGGCTGGCTGCGCAGACTAACGGGACATGGAAAAGTTTAGCAGCTTTCCTTGACGAATGCGAATCGTCTGAAATTCGGAGCCTTATCACCGAGGCTGCTACCACGGAAAGAAAAATTCCGGATCCGGAAATGTTGCTCAAAGGTAATTCTGCACTTTCAGACAAACGTGGAATTCTCCAGCAATTACGGGATGAATTCATTGATCGGCAATTTGCTCTGGTTACAAGTAAGCTTGGTAAGCCTGAAGCTTTCGAAGGCGAGCATGTTGCTTTAATGCGACAACGAGATAATTTGCGGCAGCAAAAGCGCGTACCACTCGCGGCATTGAATTAAAAAAGCGCCATCCAGAACGGACGTCGCTTTGCTTGACACTTGTCACCCGTTACTGGTCACTCATTTCGCACCCTGATCGATCCACGCACGGATCAAGCCAATCTGTCCCGGCGTGAGCGGTCCGATCCCGGCCCGGTTGTTGAGCGGAGGCATCCAATCCTCATCGTCGTGGCTCACGTGCGACACGGCCTGGACGAGCATGCTTTTGGCGCTGTTACCGGCCATGATGACCTTGCCGTCCTTGCCGCCTTTAAGTGCACCCGCGAGGCTGTCGAGCTTCAAGTGGCCTTTGGGCTTGTCGCCGCTGTGACACTTGACGCATGAGTTGTCAAGAATGGGTTTGATGTCCGTTGCGTACATAACGCCTGGTTTGGCAGCGGCCGGCGGCATGGTGCCCGGCGCAGCGCCATCGGCGGAAGCCATCCAGGCCAGTCCCAGGGGAATGGCCAGAGTGAAGGTCAGTTTGATCCAGTTATAGGTTTTCATTAGTTGGTTTGTTTCACAGACAAATATTAAGTTAAGATGTTCCAACGCCAAAAAGGTTTCAATTAAATAGTCTTTTCGGACACCGGCTTGCGGCCGGTCCCATCCTCGGTTAACCCTTTTGTGTGAGCGACAATGAATTCAGCGATTCCGTACTCGTGGTGTTGGGCCATGGCACGGAGCAGAATGCCGATTCCGCCGCGCCGGTTTATCAGCACGCGGCGGAATTGCGTCGTCGAAACCTGTTTGCCGGGGTCCGGGAGGCATTCTGGAAACAGGAACCGCAAATCAAAGATGTTTTGCCCGGTCTGGCTGCACGCCGTGTGTTCATCGCGCCGCTGTTCATCAGCGAAGGCTACTTTGCCAGCGAAGTCATCCCCCGCGAACTCGGATTTGCTGGTCGCTCGTCACTCGTCACTCGTCACTCGTCACTGTTTTATTGTTCGCCGGTCGGTTCTCACGACAGCATGACCGGCGTGATTCTGGCGCGGGCACAGGAAATCATAAAACAATACCCGTTTCCGCGCGCGCCCGCACCGGCGGAGATCACCTTGTTTATTGCCGGGCACGGCACTGATAAGAACGAAAACTCGCGGCAACCGATCGACCGGCAAGTGGAGTTGATCCGGACCCGGAATCTTTACGGCAGTGTGCACGCGATTTTCCTTGAAGAAAACCCGCGCATTCCCGAATGCTACGGGCTCGCCCGGACGAAAAATCTGGTCGTGGTACCGTTTTTCATCAGCGACGGTTTGCATACGCAGGAAGATATTCCGGTTCTGCTGGGTGAACCGCGGGCGGCGGTTCAGCGCCGGTTCGCTGCGGGCCAGCCGGTTTGGCGCAACCCGACCGAAAAACATGGAAAACGGGTCTGGTATACACCGGCCGTCGGCAGCGAACCGCATCTGGCCGATGTGATTCTGGACCGGGTACGGGAAGCGCAAAAGGGTTCGTCCTCGTCGTCGATCTCGTCCTCGTAATCGTAACAGTGGAATTCGAGGACGAGAAAGATCACGATTACATTTATGCAACAACTTAGGATTGGTATTATGAGCACGGCCAGGATTGGCCGGCAGAACTGGAAGGCCATCTTCCATTCCGGCAACACCGTGGTCACCGCCGTGGCCAGCCGGGACAAGGAACGCAGCCGTGAATATATCCGCAAAAACCAGCAGGAATTTGCGTTCGCTGCCGAGCCTGCCGCGTTCGGCAGTTATGAAGAACTCCTGGCGTCGCCGGAAGTGGACGCGGTTTATATTCCGTTGCCAACCGGCCTGCGCAAGGAATGGGTTTTGCGCGCCGCGGCGGCCGGCAAACACGTGGTTTGTGAAAAACCGTGCGGAGTCAGCCTGGCCGACGTTCAGGAAATGACCGCTGCCTGCCGGACAAACGGGGTGCAATACATGGATGGCGTGATGTTCATGCACAATCCGCGACTGACGCGCGTGCGCGAATTTTTGGATGACGGCAAAAGCGTGGGCCCGATACGCCGGATCGCTTCGGCGTTCAGTTTTCTGGGCACCGGCGGATTTGCTGACAGCAACATCCGCGTGGACGGCCGGCTGGAACCGACCGGCTGTCTGGGGGACCTGGGCTGGTATTGTATCCGGTTCACGCTTTGGGCACTGAACTGGCAACTGCCACACACGGTCACGGGCCGGGTCCTGACGCAATCCGAAGCCAAAGGCGGTCGATTGCCCGCGCCCACCGACTTTTCCGCCGAACTGATTTTTGACAACGGCGTTTCAGCAGGATTTTACTGCTCCTTTCAGGCCGCGTTTCAGCAATGGGCCTTCGTCGGCGGCCGGGACGGCTGGTTGCGGATACCAGATTTCGTCCACCCCTTCAACGGCTATGAACCGGCGTTTGAGGTCAACCGGACGGAGATTCGTGTCCCGACGGGTGCGCCACCGCCGGCACCGGGTTCCGACCTGGCGGATATGGGACACGCCTTTGCGCAGAATACCGTCATGTTCCGCAACTTTGCCAACCAGGTTTTTTCCGGCAAGCTGAACGAGGAATGGCCGATGTGGGCGTTGCAAACGCAGCGGGTGATGGATGCCTGTTATGAATCGGCGCAGAATAACAGAGAAGTTAAATTGTAAACCGGTTAATTGAGTGATTGGTTAGATGGCTTAAGTGAGCGAGTGTTGCGAGCTGCCATTTAACTATTTAACCAATTACGGGTTACGGTTGTTCATTTTCCATCTTCCATCTTCCATCTTCCATCCGCTATCTTCACGGCGTGCTTTTTCGGAAAATCACCATCATCGGCGTCGGACTCCTCGGCGGTTCCATCGGACTGGCCGTGAAACGCAGGAAGTTGGCCGCGCCCGGCGGGGTCGCCGGTTTCGTGCGTCGCACCGTCAGCCTGAAAGATTGTGAAAGGGCGGGCGCGGTGGATTTTGCCACCACCGATTTGCTGGCGGCGGTCTGGGACGCCGACCTGGTGATTCTGTGCACACCCCTGGCGCAGATGCAGCGGCGTGTTCGGGAAATGCTACCGGCACTGAAGCGCGGCGCGGTGGTTACCGACGTGGGCAGTGTAAAAGGTGGAGTTGTGCGCGAACTGGAACCGCTGGTGGCCAAAGCCGGCGCCTGTTTTGTTGGCAGCCATCCCATGGCCGGAGCGGAAAAGACCGGTGTCGGTGCCGCCAGTGCGGGACTGTTTGTAAACGCTGTGTGTGTCGTCACGCCGACGAGACGATCAAATCCGGCAGCCGTTCACACAGTGGAAGGATTTTGGAAAGCGCTGGGTGCCCGGACACTGCGGTTACCGCCCGAAGCACATGATTTGCTCGTCAGCCGATCCAGCCACCTGCCGCATGTTTTGGCGGCGACTTTGGCCGGTTACGTTTTGAAGCCGGCGCATCCGAAGCCCCAGGCCGCCTTGTGCGCCAACGGATTCCGGGACACGACCCGGATTGCGTCCGGTTCACCGGAAATGTGGCGCGACATCGCGCTGGCGAATCGCAAAAATCTTGGGCGGGCAATGAAAGATTTTATGGCTGAAGCCGGGAAATTTCAGCGTGCCCTGGCCAAGGGTGATGCGAGCGGGATCATGAAATATTTTGAAACAGCCAAGCTCCGACGCGACCAATGGTGTTCGGGTTGTGCATCACCGTCACCTGAGTGAGAAAGCGAGGATGGAAGATTGAAGATGGATGATGGAAAATTTCAAAGCGGGGCGTGCCAGGGCAATTTCCATCTTCTATTCTCCATCCTTCATCCTCTATCCTCGTCCTGATGCCTTTACCCGACCTCATTGAAATCGTGCCGCTCGACAAACCGGTGTACGCGGAAGTCACTGTGCCCGGTTCCAAAAGTATTACCAACCGGGCACTCATTCTGGCCGCCCTGGCAGAGGGGGAGGTGACGCTCCAAAGCGCGCTTTGGAGCGAAGACACGCAAATCATGGTCGATTGTCTGCGGAAACTGGGGTTCGCGGTGAAGGTTGATCCTGACCCGGAGGAATTCTGCAATCGCACCATCACGGTAGGCGGGCTGGGAGGGAAAATTCCGAATGCTGGCACGGCGGGAAAACCGCTGGAGTTGTTTGTAGGCAATTCCGGCACGGCCGCGCGATTTCTCGTGGCTTTCGTTGCCTTGGGGAACGGTGTTTATCGTTTGAGCGGGGTGCCGCGCATGCACGAGCGCCCGCAGGCGGCGTTGTTTCAAGCGTTGCGACAGCTGGATTGCCGCGTGGATTCATCGAACGACAAGTTGCCGGCCGTAATTCACGCGAATGGTCCGCACTCCGGCCGATGCCAGGTGAGCATCGAGGAAAGCTCACAATTCGCCAGCGCGTTGTTAATGTGTTCGCTGGTCGCCGGCTGGCACGTCGAAATTGTCGGCGAAAATGTGGAGGAATCGGCCTATGTGTATATGACCCGCGAGATGTGCTCGTATTTTTATTGGAGCCGGAAGCACAGCCGGCATCCGGAGCGCGGCATGAAAGGCGGGGTTTATCCCATTGACCCGGACTCCTCCAGCGGCAGTTATTTTCTGGCCGCCGGCTGGCTGGCCGGCGGTTACACGGAGAATGAACCGCATCCGGTCACGGTCACGCGCTGGCCGGTGCTGGGAGCGGGTTACCAAATTGACACAAACTTTTCGAATTACCGGATTTTCCCCGAAACCGTCTCCCGCAGAAACGATCTGGGTGACAGCATCATGACGTTGATGGCGACCGCGCCGTTTGCAAGTCATCCGGTGACGTTCACCGACCTTGAGCATCTTCGGGTTCAGGAATGCGACCGGGTTTTCGCCTTGCACACGGAACTGGCCAAATGCGGGGCGAAGGTCGACGAAACCGACAATATCCTGACGGTTCACCCTTCGCGGCTCCATGGAGCGGAGATTGAAACTTACGATGACCATCGCATGGCGATGTGCTTTGCCGTTCTGGGTTTGAAAGTGCCGGGCATCAAACTCCGGAACCCGGCCTGTGTCAAAAAAACATTCCCGAATTTCTTTCAGAAGCTGGCCGCGCCGCCGCCTCACGGCCTGGGGGCGTTGATTTTGGACGCAAAAACGGGGCGAAAACTGGCAGGCGAGGAGTTGTTTGCGGATTGATTCGTAGCGGCATCTCGGCAGAGTGCCGCTGGATAAAAAATACAGATATTTGCCGCGCTCTGCCGAGACGCAGCTACGAGGAAAAATTTGAAACAACCGATTGTCATTGCGATAGACGGGACGAGCGCCAGCGGCAAAAGCACGAACGCCAAACGGGTGGCCCGGGCACTTGATTTTGTTTATGCGGACACGGGCGCGATGTATCGTACCCTGGCGTGGTACTGTCTGAAAAAGCGGGTTGAGGTGCAGGATGCCAGGGCCGTTGCCGCGCTTTGCCGCAAGTGGAAAACGAAATTCCAATGCGTGGAGGTGGATGGTCTGCGGGTCGCGCGGTTGTTCGTGGACGGCTATTTCCCCGAGGCGGAAATCCGGACCGCTGAAGTCAGCGCGGCCGTGCCGCACGTTGCCGCGGTTCCGAAAGTGCGCGAATGGATGGTCAAACGCCAGCGCGAATGCCTGCAGTTTGGCAATCTGGTCATGGAAGGCCGTGATATCGGCACCAATGTCTTCCCGGAGACGGACTTTAAATTTTATCTCGATGCGAAACTGGAGGAACGGTCGCGCCGCCGGGCCGCCGACGGCGTCCGGGAAAATCTGGCTGTGCGCGATGAACGCGACAGCCAGCGCGCCGTCGCGCCGCTCATGGTCCCGCTGGGGGCGAAGGTCATTAACAATTCACAAATGACTTCGGAAGAAACCAGCGAGCTTATTTTGAAGGAAATCCGTTTGCGCCTGACGCGTAAAATGACGAATGACTAAATCATAATGACTAAATAATTCGCGAACAACCAAATATGCAATCCACCGCCTTTGGAATTTGTCATTCTTTAGTTATTCGGATTTAGGCATTGGTAATTTATGAATTTCAGCTACCGCCTCGGCTGGATGCTCTTTCGCGCGTGGTACGCGACCTATTTTCGCTGGCGGGTCTTCAACCCGGAGCGGGTGCCCGAAACTGGCGCGGTCATCCTCGCGTCCAATCATGCGAGTTTCCTTGACCCGCCGCTGGTGGGTGCGGGTTTGAAACGGGGCATCAATTATATGGCGCGCGAATCCTTGTTTCGGTTTCCCGGCATCGGCGCGCTGTTACGTTCGTGGAGCGCCGTGCCGGTGGACCGCGACGGTGGTGGCGCGGCGGGTTTAAAGGCAATTCTCGACCGTCTGCTCGCGGGCGGCGGCATTATTTTGTTTCCCGAAGGCACGCGGACGCGCGACGGCCGCATACAACCCGCGCGTTCAGGCATCGGCCTGGTGGTGATCAAATCCACCGCGCCGGTTGTGCCGGTCCGCGTTTTTGGCACCTACGAGGCATATGGCCGGCATGTGAAATTTCCGCGCCCCAAACGGATCGCGGTAAAGTACGGCCGGCCGATGAATTTTGAGAAACTGCGCGCCGAGGCAAAGGCTTGCTCCAAAACCCGGTTGAAGGAGATTTATCAGGAAATCGCAGTCGAAATTATGGCGGCGATTGCGAAGCTGGAGCCACGCGCGGATTAATAGTCCTCCTCGTCCTCGTTCTCGTCCTCGTAATCGAAAAAAAACGAGGACGAGGACGAGCGGGAGAACGAGGACGATTAGATACCCAGATTCGACAGCGTGTTGCTGATGCTGTTGACGATCCGGACGAGCTGCGGATGCGATTTTTCAAAACCCTCGACGGACGACCGCAATCCCTCCAGCGAATGTTGAAGTGATTGCGGGTTTTGTTGCTGGCGCGTGGCTTCATGGGCTGAAAGTTGCGCGAAAGCAGCAATGCTCTGCGCCTCCTCGTCGTGCGTCTTGGAAAGACTGCCCACCTCAGTTTTCAGTATACCGAGCAATTGCAGTAATTCGCGCTTGCGGTCTTCGCTGATGTTGTCCGCGGCGCGGATTTTCGCCTCGATCTCGTTCAGATTGCTTTCGTTCATACAACAAAAGTATTCGTTGCGGGAAATTCGGCAAGTGTGTTCACCATCTCCCGACCCGCGGCAGGATGGGCTGGATGTGTTCCCAAATCTTTGCGCAAACGAATTCGATGGTTCCGGTGCCGTCCACCACCCGCACGCGGTCGGGTTCGGCGGCGGCAATCGTATCGTAGCCCTTGGCCACCCGCGCGAAGAAATTTCTGTCCCCTTCTTCCATCCGGTCGCGAATGAAGGGCAAAATGGACTGCCGCGAAACCAACCGTTCCGCGCTGACTTCTGGCGGTACCTGTAAAAACAGGGTCAAGTCGGGCCGTGTGTCACCAACGGCAAAATCGATCACGCTTTTGACCAGCTTCAAATCCAGGCCGCGTCCGTAGCCCTGGTAAGCTGTGGTCGAATCATAAAAGCGGTCGCAGAGGACGACTTCGCCCACGGCGAGGGCGGGGCGGATGATTTCGCGGACGAGCTGCGCCCGGCTGGCATTCACGAGGAGCAATTCGGTTTCGGGAGTCATGGCCACGTTGGCCTTGCTGTGCTTCAGCGTGTGGCGGACTTCCTCGCCTACGGGCGTACCGCCCGGCTCGCGTAGCGCGTGAACCGGATAGCCGAGCACGCGCAGCGTTTTGGCGAGCAATCCAATCTGCGTGGATTTACCGCAGCCTTCCGTGCCCTCGAACGTGATGAACAAACTTTTCGACATTTACGATTTACGATTTTCGATTTACGTGCCGACCCGGGAACTGTGAAATGCGCGAGACTCTTAAAAAGCAACATTGCTGCCGCGGCTCCTCGTTCTTAACTTTTTGCCGAAACGGTTTCATCCGTTGATTTTCGAGTATTTGGCGAGTTTGGCGGTTAATCAAATCCTTTTCAGCTTCGGTCCCTTGGCCGTGTCTTCAATGATCCAACCTTTGCCCTTTAATTCGCCACGAATTGCGTCCGATCTTTTAAAATCTTTGGCTTTGCGGGCGGCTTGTCGAGCTTCAAGTAAAGCGACGATTTCGGGAGAAGCTTCGGTTTCTGCCGGCCTGCCAACACCAAGAACGGAATCAATTTTGTTCCATGCCGCCAGGGCAGTCGAGGCGTCAATTGAGCTCAACGAACTTTCCGTGAGGCGCCGGTTGGTTTCCCGCACCCATTCGAAGACCGCACCCCACGCGGCCGATATGTTCAAATCCTCGTCGAGTGAATCACTGAAACGTTGAAGTACTGCCGGGAGCGCCGGCATCTTGCCGGCAGGTTGGCGTTCTTTCGTTGGTACATTCGCCGGCTGGAAGCCGGCGCTCCCGGTAATTTCCCGCAGTTTGCCAAGGCACTCATCAATCCGCGCCAGTGCGCTGCGCGCGCCTTGCAAACCTTCGAGCGTGAAATTGAACGTTTCGCGATAATGCGCGGTGAGCAGCAGGTAACGGATTTCGCGGCCGGTGAAACCCTTGGCCAGCAGATCGCGCAACGTAAAAAAGTTGCCCAGCGATTTACTCATCTTTTTACCTTCAACGAGCAGGAACGCCCCGTGCAGCCAGTATTTCACGAACGGCTTGTCGGTCGCGCCTTCGCTCTGGGCGATTTCGTCCTCGTGATGCGGAAATTTCAGGTCCTCGCCGCCCAGATGCAGGTCAAAACTTTCGCCGAGCGCGTTCATGCTCATGGCGCTGCACTCGATGTGCCAGCCGGGCCGGCCTTCGCCCCAGGGACTCGGCCAGAAGACCTCGCCGTCCTCCGGCACACGCGCTTTCCATAAGGCGAAATCGGCAACCGATTCCTTGTCGTATTCGTCCGAGGCGACCCGCTCGCCGACACGCAACTCGTCAAAATTAAGCTTGAGCAGCCGGCCGTAGGTGCAACCGCAGCCGCGGTATTTCCCGATGCTGAAATAAACCGAGCCGTCGGCGGCTTTGTACGCGATCCCGCGCGCAACCAGTTTTTCGATTAGCGCAATGATTTCCGCGATATTTTCGGTGGCGCGCGGCATTTGGTGCGGGAGGGAACAATTCAGCGTCTTTAAATCGTCGAGAAACGCAGCCTCATATTTGCCGGTGAACTCACGCAACGTAGTTTTCACCTCGTCCGCCGCCGCTTCGCTTTGGCGCGACAAGCGGATGCCCTTGATGATTTTGTCCTCGACGTCGGTGATGTTCATGACGTGCGTGACCGCATAGCCCTTGAATTCGAGATAGCGGCGGACGAGGTCGGCGAAGACGAACGTGCGCCAGTTGCCGATGTGCGCGAAGTCATAGACGGTTGGTCCGCAACAATACATCCCGACCTTTTGCCCGCCCGCCGCCGCTCCGCTTTGGCGCGGCAAGCCGGGATCGAGCGGCGCGAATTCTTGAATCGAGCGCGAGAGCGTGTTGAACAATTTCAGTCCCATTTGCGTTCGGGCAAAGTAAGCTGGAACCGGCGAAAGAAAAATTAAAATCTCACGCCAGGACGCAAAGACGCGAAGTCGGTGCAGGAAGTTTGCAGTCTAACCTGATATTAGGCAGCATCGCTAATCATTCTGGGCCAACCAATGTGACCACCACTGCAAATACCAATACAAAAGACCATGAACCAGAACCAGCATGGCAAGCATCACCGTACCAATGATAAAGATGCCTCGCCGAGAATCTTGCGGCAAAAACCTAAACCGCCACGGACGAATGATAAGCCAGACTGCGAACACGACCCCGGCTGCAACGACGCTCCATCCTCGACCAAAAAAGTGCCTAATCACCGACGGGCTGGCCGCTAAGCAGAGAAACAGCAATACAACCGGCCACGTTTGAGCCAAATCTGAAGACTTGGTCATTTTGCTTGAATGGTCCATGACACGAATGCTGCCTAACAGATAATCGGCGGCTGCTCTTGCAGCCTATCCTTGGCCAAGATCAGCCTATCCTGTTTCGGGTTTTGACGTTATTTCGCGTTTAAGGTTCTGTCCAGCAGGTTTTTGATTCCAAAACGTTGCCGGTTGGCTGTTGGCAAAGGCTGCAAGCGCAAAGTTGCCCGGCGCAAAAACCTTGTGGACACCGATTGGGGAGGAGATTAATCTCCGCGCGAATTTCCCGTTTGCCACAGATGAAATCCGGAGAG